>JBIMKC010000001.1:0-3005 GCA_043673925.1 Chromatiales bacterium
GTGCAACTCTCCCCTTTGGTCAAGGGCGGGGTTCATACCCCGCCCGCGAAGTAAAATTGATTACATTTTCAGCCATGCCGAAGTAAGCTGCAATCACCGTGTCACCGGGATTAATTAAAAGCGCTGGTCTATATATAATGTTCTCATGACCGTATCGAGAACCGCACTAGTAATTACTGCTCTTGTGAGTGCTTTCGCGGGCGGTGGGATCGCCTATCTCGGACTGCGCGGCGCGAGCACCGGAATCGCGGATGTATCTTCGCCCCCGGTGCGTGATTTCGCCTTACTCGATCAGAACGGCGGTTTTCATCAGTTGTATCGGCTTACCACAGCCAAAGCGGTCGTACTATTCATTCACGGCCTCGGTTGCACCACGGTGCGCGACAGCCTGCCGGCGCTGAAAGCGCTGCGCGATACTTACGCCAAACAAGGCGTGGAATTCATGTTGATCAATGCGAACCCGCAGGACGATCGCAAAGCCTTGCAGGCGGAGGCAGCGCGACTCCATCTCGACCTTCCCATCTTAAAGGACGAGGCGCAACTCGTGATCCAGTCCCTGCAAGCTGAGCGGACCGGCGAGGCGATCCTGATCGATACCAAGACGTGGGCCATTCGTTATCGGGGGCCGATCGATGATCGCATGCATTACGGGTCACAACGGCCCGCGGCGACGCGCCATTACCTCAACGATGCGGTCGCCGCGGTGCTCGACAAGGAGCCCGTGGCGGTCGGTCAAGCGCCGGTCTTCGGCTGTGTGCTCAACATCGAGCCGCATCGGCGCCCGCTCTCCTACGCCAGCGACGTCGTACCGATACTCCGCGATCGGTGCATAAACTGTCATCGCGCGGGGGGCGTCGGTCCCTGGGCCATGGACCGCTACGAGACCGTGCGCGCTTGGTCGCCGATGATGCGCGAGGTCATCATGACCAAGCGCATGCCGCCCTGGCAGGCGGATCCGGCGGTCGGCGAGTTCTTAGCGGACCGGTCCCTCCGTACCGAGGAACAAAAGACTTTGGTGCGTTGGATCGATGGCGGGGCGCCGCGCGGCGACGGGCCGGACCCCCTGGCTGCACAGCCACCCGAGGGTGTAAAAGACTGGCCGCTCGGAGAACCTGATCTGATAATCAATCTTCCCGAGCAGAAGCTGCCCGCGCAGGGCATTCTGCCCTACCGCTGGTTCAAGATCCCGGTGCCAATCGACAAGGATCGTTGGGTACGCGCGGTGCAGCTCAAACCCAGTAACGCCGCCGTCATGCACCACGGGTTTGTGTTGGTCCAGTATCCCGCACGGCATAAAGATCGCGAGCCCGCGTGGCTGGAAGGCCGAAACGGGTTCTTCGCCGCCCATGTTCCTGGCATGGATGTGCAACCGATGCCCGAGGATTCGGGTCAGTGGTTACCCGCCGGATCGACCTTGGTGTTCCAAATCCATTACATCACCGTCGGCGCGCCGGCATCGGATCGGCCGGCATTGGGCCTCTATTTCCACCGCGAGCCCCCGCCGAGGGAATACGCGGTCGCCAGCGCCTCGAACAGGGACCTGCGCATCCCGCCCTTCGCCGCGAATCACATCGAGACCGCGGAGACGACCTTCAGCGAGCGCGTGATGCTCTACGGCTTGTATCCCCATATGCACTATCGCGGCCGGCACTTCGATTACGCGGCTCATTTCCCGGACGGCCGGTCGGAGCGGTTGCTGTCGGTGCCGAATTATTCGTTCGGCTGGCAGACGGTCTATCGCCTCAAAACACCGCGGGAGATCCCGGCCGGAACCCGGATCGTCGCGCGCGCGGAATTCGATAATTCCGAGCAGAATCCCGTCAACCCGGACCCCGCACAAGAGGTGCGGTGGGGGCTCGATAGCGATGATGAAATGCTCGTCGGCTACCTCATGTATACCCGTGAGCGCGATGATTATCCTCGACGCCTCAACGATATGGCAAGTAACGCCGCAGGGCGTAGATCGGTTTCTCATAGCAATGCCAGATCGCAGTCGCCATGAGGAGTGAAATCGCAAAGCCCCCGGTGACAACGCCGATGTGCTGGGGCAGCGGAAGCTCGAGGTCAAGGGAGTTGAACAGATTCATGGCGATCAGATGCACGAGATACAGCGTATAGCTCATGGTGCCGAAGTACACGAAGGGTCCGAAGCTTAGCACGCGCACCACGAGGTGGGACTCAGGCAGCGACCACAAGCCCCAAACAAAGAATCCCATGCTCAATGCAATCGGCGTCTGGTAGTGAGAGGTCGAGAATTGTAGAAAGCCACTTTGGCCCAGAGAAAACTCGACGCCGATCAAACTCAGTATCGCAATCACCGAGAGGCTCAGCGTCCAGGGCGGGGAGAACCGCGGCAGGCTTTGTTGATACTCGAGCCACGAGAAAATACATCCCCAGACGAAATATTCCGCGCACACGGGCAAGAGTGTCCCGTAGAACGATTTCGGATAACGAGACATGAACCAGAAACGCGCCGCGATGCTCATGATCAGCACGGAAAATAACATCGTGGTCCGATAGCGCGGGGGCGTGATGTAGAGGAGCAGAGGATAGACGATATAAAATTGCTCCTCGACGCTCAAGGACCAGAGATGCATCGATTCATTGCGCCAACCCTGTAAGAACCATTCGTCGAATGCCGCGCTCGGGCTCAGGCTCACGGTAAAGAGTTTGATATTGAAAAGGTAGGCGAGATAGTACGCCGGGTAGGTGAGTGCTTCCATGCCGATCAATAGCAATACCACGAGGTAATAGGCTGGGCATATCCTCAAAATTCTTCGGGTATAGAAAACCTTGAGATTGGTGAGCAAGCTCGGGTGATCGGCGGACAAAAGCACGTTGGTGATGAGAAAACCGCTCATCACGAAGAAAACGGGTAATGCATAGCCCAGGTAACCCACGCGAAAAGGGTTCGGCGCGTAATGGGTGGCAAAGACCATCAGGAATAATACAAAACGCAAGCCGTCGAGCTGGTGTTTTCTCATAGTGATTGCGTTCAAGCGTTC
>JBIMKC010000001.1:3105-57442 GCA_043673925.1 Chromatiales bacterium
CAAAACGCAAGCCGTCGAGCTGGTGTTTTCTCATAGTGATTGCGTTCAAGCGTTCCGTCCTCGGGGCGCCAAGCAGGCAACGTCCTTGTGCCTGGCTTTCGCTACCACGGAGCGCCGCCGGAGCATGATCAACAACGGCCACGCCCCAAGGGCGGCCAGGACATGCTTGAGGTTGTGGCCGCTCAGCCAACCGCTCAGATGATACATCTCGACATCGAAATGCTCCGCAATCTTGGCCGCCGCGTAGGCGGCGATCAGGCCCCAATAGCAGTCATCGCGGGTATAGCGGCTCCGCAACAGCAGCAGCATCAGCACGCTGGCAACCATGGGATAGAATTGAACCACGCCATACCAGCGTAAATCCCCCCGGCCTTGTTGCTCGGTGTAATCCCACCACACGACGCTCGAGAGCCCCGCTAGAACCAACGGCCCGAGCAGCGTCGCGCCCACACGCGCGTCGATACGCTCGCTGACCATGACGCTCACGAGCGCCATGAACGTCAGGGTCATCGGCAGCCGATCCCAGAACAGCCGCGCGTTATCCGGTTGCAGGTGGTACCAGGCCGATCCCAGGCCGGTGAGCATGGTCCCAAGGAAAAATACGATCCAAGCGCGGCGTTCGCGGTCCGTTGCAAACGCATCGCTCAAGCGGCCTGGAGAGAGCAACCGCGCCAATCCGATTGAACCGGCCAGCATGAAGCCAATGTTGGTGATCACATCACCGAAATGCGGAATTGCAAAGATGACACGCTGGTCGGCGAAATTGTGGTAGTTGGGATCCTGCGGGATCGGGCCAAGAAATAAGGCGGCGAGTGACGCCAAGGCGCCGGGGGCGATGACAGCCACGATCCGCCAGCGCGACATCTGCGCCTGGCCGGCGTAAATCAGCGTGCTGCTGAAAACTCCGGCACGGGCTCGCCCATTCCGGATCGCAGGAAGATCAGCGCGCCGGCCCGTGTGGTGAGTGCAGGGTGGGCGGCGCCCTTGGGCGCAAAGTGGTAGTCCCCTGCGCCGACGGTGAGATCGCCGTACGTGATCTCCCCTTCCAACACCAGGCATTCCTCGTTGGCCGCGTGAAGGTGCGGTGGAACGATAGCGCCAGCGTCAAGGCGGGCCAGCAAGGAATTCGCGCGTCCGTTTTCATCCCGGTGCAGGATCTTGAATCGGATCCCGGGCGCGAAGTCCATCCAACCTTCGGCCGAGCGTATCGTGCGTAGCTGCGTGAGCGGATGCTCGGCGCGCACGCGCGCCATGATCCTCTCGCGCAAGCCGGCCGGCGGCTGCACGGGGGCCAGCGCATCGGCCCATTGCGTGAGTAGCTCGGTATCGAATAAATTTTCTTCGTTCATTACTTACACCACCGGGGCGCTTACTTGAGCCGCACTGCAATGTACCCGCCGGGGCCACATTCCACGCGCCTCTACGGCCATTAGCTGCTCTTTCATAAGTTGCATTGCCCGCCGCAAGACCGTCTTCACGGTACCGAGCGGCGTCGCGGTGTAATCCGCGATTTCCTGCTGGCTGAACCCCTTAAAATAGCTCAGGACCAACATTTGCCGCTCATTCACGCTAAGCGCCTCGAGCGCCGCGCGCACGAGGCTATGTTCCTCAAGTCCGCAGAGGGCATCCAACGGATCGGCGGCTATATCCGCGTCCTCGCACGGCATCTCGGACGACAGGCAGATCTCCGCCGGATTACGCCGGCGTAGCAAATCAATCGCGCGGCTGCGGCAGATCGTGTACAGCCAGGTCATGATCTTTCCGCGGTTGGGATCGTAGGCGCCGGCTCGTTGCCAAACCTGCATGTACACGTCTTCTGTAACCTCTTCGGCATCGTTCCGTTGTCCCGTTATCCGCAAGGCCAAGGCGAAAACGCGGCTTGTCGTCGCATCGTAGAGCGCGGACAGCGCCGCTTCTTCTTTGCCGGCGATACCCGAAATCAGGCCGCGCAAGGCGATCTCCTGCGCATCAAACTCGGTCGTCTCCGTACCAGCGTTCACAGTTGCATTATAACACCCGAACCCAATCTGCGCGCCGGATGCGGCCTGAGAAGGCAAGCGGCCAGACTGACCGTTGCTCCGCGACGCCCGGTGTTCGTCTGTTGCGTTCACTATCCTCAGTACGTGACGTACGGCATTTTTGGATGTTTCGCGGCGCTTCTCGATGGAGTTCTCCCCCAGCCGCTATGATGGCTCGCATCGCACCGGACAGATCGAAGCTCACGGTGGATGGGTTAAACTAGGGCGCGTACGAATTTCCGCCGGTGGCCGGGTAGTGATGCTAGGGGTTAACTAACATGTCTGAAACAAGATTGCGGCAACATCTCGAAAGGTTGAGGGAACAAGTGAACGATCTCGGTGCGGGGAAACCGGAATCGATAGAGCGGCTAAACCAGCTTATTGCGGACATCGAAGGTCAATTGGAAAATCGAGGTGACCAGACCCGGCATGAGGACCTCATCGCCAATGTACAAGGGGCGATCCGGCATTTCGAGGTCGAGCATCCTCGGGCGACGGCGATTTTGAACGACATCATGGTTGCGCTCAGCAATATCGGGATTTGAGAGAGTGCCCGCTACAAGCGGCGGGGTGAATACACCAGTGAACGTCATGAAAATTGCCGAAATGGCATGCATTCAACGTATCACCCTCTACCCGATAAAGTCGCTCGACGGCGTCTCCGTGGCTCAGACGCGCGTCGCCCAGGGTGGGAGCCTTGAACATGATCGCGCCTTTGCCGTCGTGGATGCCCAAGGCAAGTTTGTAAACGGCAAGCGCTTCGCCGAGGTGCATCGCCTGCGCGCGCACTTCGATCTGGACACACACACGGTCACGCTTGCGGATTCAGGGACGCGCGCGCCGCAGCGCTTCCGGCTCGACCGGGATCTCGAATCGATGGCGGCGTGGCTGGGCGGATTTTTCGGCTTTCCGGTCGCGATCCGGCAGGACCCGCGGGCCGGCTTCCCAGACGACACGGACGCCTCGGGACCGACCGTGATCAGCGCGGCTACGCTGGCGGCAGTCAGCGCTTGGTTCCCCGACGCCACACCGCAAGATACGCGGCTTCGTTTCCGGACCAATCTTGAGATTAGCGGTGTCCCCGCATTCTGGGAAGACCGTCTGTTCGGGGAGCCCGGCACGCTGGTGGATTTTAACGTCGGGGGGGTCGCTTTCGAGGGCGTCAATCCCTGCCAGCGCTGTGTCGTACCGGCGCGCCACCCGCGGAGCGGGATCGAGGAGGCGGGCTTCCAGAAAATCCTGGCCTTGAGACGCGAACAGACCTTACCCGCCTGGGCGGCCCGCTCGCGGTTCAATCACTACTACCGCCTCGCTGTCAATACCCGGATCCCGGCCTCTGAAGCCGGCAAGACCCTCCGGGTCGGGGATGAAGTCACGATCCTTGGAGTACGCCGCGCGAATGATGAATAGGAATTCCCGGGTGGCGATCTATCGGCCCATAAGTCCGATCGACACAGCACCGAGGGACAGGAATGTGGGCTTTCGGGTACCGGGGGCCGGCACGCCATGGAGCGATGTGCTGAGCGAGGAGCTACCGAAGCTGACGTGTGCTATGCCATAGAACATGGTTCTCGTGAACCTGCAAAGCACGGGCGTATGCTGAGAGGTATCCACAGACACCCACGGCATCCCAGGTTGCCAGAATAATCGGACACGTTACTGCAAAATGCTTATAGAAGCGGCGAGCGCGCCAAATCGTCTTCCGAGTACTGCAACTGTCTGCATCGTGCGCTTAATTCGTCGAAAAAGCGATGCACGGTTTCAAGCTGTGCTGCGACGGTTTCCAGTGTGTTCATGTGAGCGCGGAAGGCGGCGGAGCCGACCAAGCCCTTGGTGTACCAGGAGATGTGCTTGCGCGCCACGCGCACGCCGGTGAAGGTTCCGTAAAACGAATACAGGTCATCGAGGTGACCGAGCAGTACGCGATGGATTTCTTCAACCTGCGGCGGCGGCAGCTCCATGCCGGTCTTAAGGTAGTGCTCGATCTCGCGGAAAATCCATGGACGGCCCTGCGCCGCGCGGCCGATCATCACCGCATCGGCGCCGGTGTATTCGAGAACGTGTTTCGTTTTCTGCGGCGTGGCGATGTCGCCGTTAGCGATCACGGGAATTTTCACCGATTGCTTAACCGCCTTGATGGTGTCGTACTCGGCGTCGCCCATGTACATGCAGGTGCGCGTGCGGCCATGGATTGCGAGTGACCGAATGCCCGATTGCTCGGCAATCCTGGCGACAGTGAGCGCATTCTTATTATCCTTGTTCCAACCGGTACGGATCTTCAAGGTGACGGGAACACTCACCGCTTTGACGACGGCCTCGAGAATGCGCGCCACCAGCGCTTCGTTCTGTAGCAGCGCAGAGCCGGCGTAGACATTACAAATTTTCTTGGCCGGGCAGCCCATGTTTATATCGATGATCTGGGCGCCGCTGTCGACGTTGTACCGCGCGGCTTCGGCAAGCATGCCCGGATCGGCGCCGGCGATCTGGATCACCTTGGGCTCGACCTCGCCTTCATGGTTACCGCGGCGGATGGTTTTCTCCGATCCCCATAACAGGGAGTTGGACGCGACCATCTCCGAGACCGCCATACCGGCACCCATCAGTTTGCAGAGCTGACGGAAAGGCCGATCGGTCACGCCCGCCATGGGCGCAACGATCAGATTGTTCTTAAGACGGATGGAACCGATCTGCATGCGGTAAAAAAACTCTCCCGGCAAAAAACGTGCGCGGAAACTGCGGGGGGGCCTACGGGCTGCTCTTGCTCACCATCAGTACGCGCCGGCCTCGTTGCCCCAGATCTCTTGCAGCCCGGCATCTCGCCCGCAAGTATGGCGGTAGTAGCGATAGCGCAGGGGATTCTTTTTATAGTAGTCTTGGTGATAGGCCTCGGCCGGATAAAAGATTCCGGCGGCGACGATCTGGGTCTGGATCGGGCTCTTTAGTTTGCCGACCTTCTCCAGCTCTGCCTTGCTCGCATCGGCCAGTTTCTTCTGCGTCTCGTCATGCGTGAAGATCGCGGTGCGGTACTGCGGTCCGCCGTCGCAGAACTGGCGGTCCTTGACCGTGGGATCGACGCTGCGCCAGTACACGTAAAGCAGCCTCTGGTAACTGACTCTAGCCGGATCGAACACGATCTCCGCGGCTTCGGCATGACCGGTGGCACCGGCGGAAACTTCCTCGTAACTGGGGTCGGGTTTGCTGCCGCCGATGTAGCCGGAGACGGCCGAGATAACGCCAGGCACTTTCTCGAAGTCAGATTCGGTGCACCAGAAGCAACCGCCGGCAAACGTGGCCTTGGCGGTGGCCGCCGAACCGGCGCCGGAGAAGCTGGCGCACAGCGCCAGCACGACCGCAGAGGCGGCACGCTTGATTAGCGGGTTCATGTCAGGTCCTCAGCTCAGGCAGCGGCTCACCTGCCGCCACGAAGCGCAGCGCGATACCGTTGTTACAGTAGCGCAGACCGGTAGGCGCGGGGCCGTCGTCGAACACATGACCCTGGTGGCCCTCGCAGCGGGCGCAGTGGTACTCGGTGCGCGGCCAGATCAGCTTGTAATCGGTCCGCGTGGCGACACGGCCCGGCAGCCTGTCGAAGAAGCTGGGCCAGCCGGTGCCGCTCTCGAACTTGTGCTTGGCGTCGAACAGCGGCAGGTAACAGGCGGCGCAGAGGAACAGGCCCGGACGCTTCTCGCCGTTGAGCGCGCTGGTGCCGGGGCGCTCGGTGTCTTCCTCGAACAGCACCTGGTACTGCTCGCGGCTGAGGAGTTTCTCCCACTCGTCTTTGGACTTCATCAGCTTGCTGACTTTAGGTTTGGACCCGGCGGCAGCGGCCTGCACGGAAGCGATGCCCAATCCGAACGTGGCGCCGACACCGGCGAGGGTGCGCAGAAAGTTTCTTCTGTTCATGAGCTGTAAAGTACTGTAAAGTACTCTCCATTGTCTAGACAGAAAATCGGCTGAGATAAGATAGGATCCTCGCAATGCTCGACGCGCCGATAACGGCGGAATACGGGGTCGAAGAAGCAGGCGACGTCGCCCGCGGCGTAGATGCCGGTATGGCTTGTCTCCAAGTATTGGTTGACCAAAACTCCGTGATCGAGCTTGATACCGCTGCCTGGGATAAACCCGAGATCGGGATCGACGCCAATACCCACCGCGACGAGATCGCAAGCGATCTTCTTGCCCGAGCTCGTGATCAGGCAGGTTTTTTGACGTGTTTATGCCATGCGGCGATTAACAAGGGGCGAACTGCTCCTCGGTCGGTTCCGCACAGCAATACCATGGCTCGCTAAGCTGAGCCGGAGCGAATCGCGCACCCATTGCAGGCAGGGATGGAACTGGACGCCGTAGCCATCGTTCACCTCCTCAATTCGTTTCATGTTCACTCCTTAAGTAGCATCAAGGTTGCATCATTCGTGACCGGTTAACGCTTGTAATCACGCGGCTATCCGGCAGACACAGTACTTGAATCGCACCTACGACCGAATGGCCTGCCCTCTGGGAAGGGCTGAGATTGTGGGTGCCCCCCCGCTTCCTACAAGTAATCTTATCGCGGTGGTGTAGACTGAAGATCCGCTCGTAATCATGGCACCGAGTCCCCTAATGGCGCGAGATGAACGCCTTTAGTCGGTCCCAAACTGGATTGCTGCCAAAAAAGAACGTTTGTTCCTCCGCGAGCAGGACAGTCGGCGCGCCACCACTCGAGATTTCGCCGGCATGGGCAAGGGTTTCTTTGCCACCCGCGGATTGCGCACAGGTTTGCAAGGCCTCCAGGGACGGGAAATGGATCTCGGCGATCCGATAAAACGGTGGCGGTGTCCCATCCGGAGTTGCTACAACTTTAGTCGCTACAAACCGTGTCTTGCCGACGAGCTTTTCCACGATCATCGGCACATGATCTTCGTGATAAAGCTTCTCAAATGCCTCGAAGCTCATGGCGTATTCGGAGGAGAGTCCATCGCGCATCGGCATGTCCCCGTCCTCGTAAAGCTTCTCGAACGCCCTAATATCATGTGGGCACGGATACATCACCATTAACTTAATATCAGCCACAGCACCCTCCTCTCATTGTCTTGATGGAAAGATAAAAAAGCGGCCGATCATTAGAATGTTTTCCTGAACTCATTAGCGCGACTCGATCCGTAATACCTAAGTCCCACAGGGAATGCGTGTAAATCAGCTGTCATCCCGGCCATGGATTGGCCGGGACCCAGTGCAGCGATTCCCTCCCTAGACCTGGATTCCGGCCATTCCCTGGCCAGAAAGACAGTACCTGAACGCCGATGCATCGCTTTCGATTCCTGTACGTTATTTGTGGGACACCGTACTAGGAGCCATGGAATTCTCTTGTGGAGCCACACATGCTCGGAGTCGGTCCCAAAGCGATTTGCTGCCAAACGCGAATACTTGTTCCTCCGCGATCAAAAATACGGGCGTACCACCACTGGAGATTTCGACCGCATGGGCAACGGTTTCTTTTCCGCCCTCGGACTGCGCACACGCTTGCAGGGCCTCTAGGGACGGGAAATGAACCTCGGCGATCCGGTAGAATGGGGGCGGTGTCCCGTCCGGGGTCGCCACGACTTTGGTCGCTACAATCTTCGTTTTACCGGAGAGCTTCGCCACCGCCATCGGTACGTGTTCCTCTTGATAAAGCTTTTCGAATGCGTCGCTATCCAGAGGACGCGGATAAATCACTATTAACTTAACGCCAGCCATAACACCCTCCTATCGTCGGTTGAGAGAAATTCGCGGATCCCTGTTTCAGATCCAATCAGTCCTCGCTATGAGCGCGTTCAAACCCGTGCCCAGCCCAATTATAGACTGTTCGTTCTACAATAAAAGAACAAAATCATTCCAAAGCCTGCAGCGTCACCTTGACCACATCTTCGAGGGCCGAACGATCGCTTCGGATCTTTCCAATAACCAAGAGTCCTTGCAGGTTGCAGGTCAAATAGCGCGCTAGCGCGTGCAGATCGCGTTGGTTATCGAACTCGCCTGTACTCTGATCGCGCAGTAAGGTCTTATAGAAACCGTCCTCGAGTTGCCTTATGCACAGGCTCACCTTCTTGGCCGTGTCAGGATCACTCAGTCCCCGCTCAACGGCCGAGTTGGTAACCAGGCAGCCGCGCAACGGCCCGCCGGTTATCACATGCTCAATGACGGTTGCAAAGAACTGACGGATAGCCGCTTTGCCCGAGGCGTTTGTATCGAGAATATCGAGCAGTTTCCTCACCACCACCTTGCGATAGCGGTCCAGGACCGTGAGAAAAAGGCGTTGCTTGTCCCCGAAGGCAGCGTACAGGCTACCGCGATGGATCCCCATACTCTCCACCAGGTCTTGGATCGAGGTCGCTTCGTACCCTTTGGACCAAAATGTCTCCACGGCCTTGTCCAACACGTCCTCTATGTCGAACTCTCTCGGTCTCGACACGCGCCTTACGTTGCTACCTTCATTGCCGATAGTATAAGCCTAGACATTCTAGACCAAATAGTCAAGAATGATCTGCGAAATAGTTTCATTAGAGCCCGAATTCAATCCAGGGGTTTCGTTCAACTAATTTTATCGGCTATGCTGTCGCACGCCGGATAAAATCGTTAGGCCGAAGCTTATACTGGAAGGAGGACTTTTCTCATGGCTATACACTTTACTGGTGGCTGTGCCTGCGGCACCATTCGCTATGAGTGGTCGGCTGAGCCGGTTTTGGCTGGGAATTGCCATTGCCGTGATTGCCAACGGGCAACTGGAGGTACGTTTGCCCCCCTGGTCTTCGTGCCATGTAGTTCAGGCACAATCACCGGCGATGTGAAATACCGCGATATAAAAGGTGATAGTGGGCAAATTGTCAGCCGTGGCTTTTGTCCGGCGTGTGGGGCGCGGCTGTTTCTAAAGGCAGAAACGATGCCCGACCTCATGGGCATCATGGCGGGGAGTCTTGATGACCCAAGTTGGTTTCAACCCACAATGGACATTTACACGGCCAGTGCACAGCCGTGGGATTTTATGAACCCAAACCTACCGAAGTTTCCCAACATGCCACCGATGTAGTGTGTTGCATGGAGTATGGAGTATTCAAGCCAAGCGACACTCATCGGGTCCCTCGGCGTAGCCCTTCTGCTGCTCGCCTTTCTTTTGAACGTGTTTCGTCTTCTGCGTGTGGAGGGCTACCCGTACATAGTTCTCAACCTCGTTGGTGCCTCGTTAGCTTGCTACTCTTCGTACCTGATCGACTTCATGCCGTTTGTAGTTTTAGAGGGTACATGGGCCGTTGTAGCGGGCGTCGCACTTGTACGTCGCAAAGCGCGTCGGGCAGACCACTAGGTTCCGCCTGTGAACGGCAGGTGGCGCCATTGCAGTCCTCCGAGAACCACGGCGATCAGGAACATAGCGCCGGCGATGAACGTGATTCGAATCCCTGCCGATTCACCGACCTGAATCGGCAGCCTTGACACCAGGGGTCTTGCATCGCGTAGGGTCACCACCGCTGCATAGCGCTTTCCCTCCTCGAAGTTGCCGTTCAGATCAATAGTGCCGGTCGGATAGGTCTTGGGATCGAGATGCGCTACCGTGCGGACGATCGAAGCAAAGCCTCCCTCCTCGATGGCCGCGCCCCCGTGTGCGTACACGAAGGACTGACCCAAGATCGTTATTAACACACTAAATAAACGCAGCGTTGTGATATTGATAATGCCTCCGGTTTGAGAGTCTTGCGATAGCTCACGCGGTAGATGTTCCCGCCGTAATCGTCGGAGATGTAGATAGCCCCGTCGGGCCCCTCGGCGACGTCCACGGGGCGACCGATGACCTCTTCATCTTGCTCGAAGCCTGTAGCAAGTTTGCGCTCGGTGATCTTCCCGGTAGCATCGAAATGCAGCGACACCACCTCGTACCCGGCTTTCTCGGTACGATTCCAGGATCCATGAAGAGCGGCCAGCGCCGCACCCTGGTAGCCTGGCGGCAGACCGTTGCCGCGAATGAACGACAAGCCTAAGGGCGCGGTGTGGGCGCCGAAGTTGTGGACGGGAGGCACGCTCTCGCGCACCTCATCTTCGTTTCCGGCGCCGAGGCCGGGATCGGGCGCCTTATCGCCGTTGGCATAAGGCCAGCCGTAGAACTTACCGTGCTCGATGCGATTAAGCTCACAGGGGGGAAAGTCATCGCCCAGGAAATCGCGCCCGTTGTCGGCGCCGTACAGTTCATTTTGTACCGGACGCCAATCAAAGCCCACGGTATTACGAAGCCCGGTGGCATAGATCTGCCCCGCCGTACCATCGGGTCGAAAGCGCAGCAAGGCGGCGCGCCGGGGATCTTCTTCCCTACAGGCATTGCAGCTCGACCCCACCGACACGTACACCCACCCATCCGGACCCAGGCGCACGCTGCGTGTCCAGTGTTGGCCGCCGACGGGAAGCACCGCCAGGCGCTCGAAACTGCCGCTCACGTTGCGGACCTTCGCGTCAAAGCGGACGCGCCCCAGCGCGCTGGTCTCGGCGACGTACAGCCAGCCTTCATGGAGGTCTAGACCATGAGGTCGATTGAGCCCCGTGAGCAAATCTTGACGGCCATCCGGCCGCCCGTCCGCATCGCTGTCGCGCTCAAGTAGGACGATGCGTCCTGAGCGAGGTAGGCTCACGAGAAGATCACCTGCCTCGGTAAACCGCAGCATGCGCGCATCGGTCAGTCCGCTCGCGTAAAGGGCAATAGAAAAGCCATCCGGCAAGCGAATTCGATTTCGAAGCGAGTCGGTCGTTGGCGCGCTCCGAAACCATCCGCCGATTGCGCTAGGCATGTTCACCGTGAAACGCTCGGGCCACAGCAACCATAGGAGAATAGCCCCGACACCGAGATGGAGAAGGCCGCGCGGCACAGTTCTCATTCTACGGCCGGTTCTCGGGCGGCGTCGCGTCGCGGCCGGCCCGCGTCGATGAAGAAGTCAATGATCGACTGATTCGAGGCTGGCCACTGCGCATGGGGCTGGGTTCCCTCGCAGTATCGGGTGGCCACGCCATGAGCACATTTCGGGTAGGTTTCGCAACCACTGTGCGGTCGCTTGCGAGCACTTAGCTCGCACTGATTACATGTGGCCCACCAACCCGCCGCGTCCTTCCCGTACCCCGGAAATAGCCCATCGTTTGCGCTGTGCATAATCATTACCGGGAGCGGTTTTGGGCACTCGAAACCGGCGAGGTCTGCCTTGGTGAAACCCGCGGCACTCGCTGCGATCGCCGCGGGAATATGTTTCGTTCGATCGAGTATCGCCATAGCCAACGCAACGGTTCCACCATCCGAGTGCCCGGTCAAATAGACGCGTGTCGTATCGATGCACCATTTTTTCGCGGCGAGACTCGTAATTGCACTCAGATCCTCGATCGCGGAAATGGAGGTTCGGACGTGATCTGCGTAGGTGATCAGAAATCCTTTACCCGTGGCGATTTTTGTTAAACCCGTAATACGTTCGCTAGCCGCGGCGGAGAGACCCGCTGGAGCAAAAACGACGAGGAAGGGATGGGCGATGTTTGGTCGATAGTTCTCGGGAGTTCTTACGTTGAAACGAATACCCTTTGGGGTACGTTCGCTGTCAATGACCCCCGCGAGACCGATCCTCGAGTGGGGCTCGCAAACGACAGTCGTGCTGCCCCGAGGATACGCGTACACACCAAGGTCGATCTTCCCACGCTCCGTACACCCCATCAGCGCGAGTCCCGAGGCGAGAAGCAGAGGCACTAACATGCTCTTCGCTATTACGGTACGAAACGGCATATCAGGGGAACGCGCGCGCTAGCCGCGCCCAAACGGACTTACCGCCGAAAATGAACGTTGCTGTTCGGCGACAAGGAAAGGCGCCACCAGCGGAGATCTTAACCGCATGGCGATGGTTGCCTTGCCGCCCTCGGACTGTGCGCACGCTCCCAAGGTTTCCAGGGACGGGAAACGGACCTATCAACAATACATGACTGTTCGTTCTAGAATGAACCACAAAAAAACTACTTGAGCGCGAACTAAGGTTTTATGGAGGTAAGCCTAGCTGTTATGGAACAAATAGTCAAGAATAGCGTCGGCGTTGGAGAAAGGCCTACAACGCGATCAAGACGAAGAGTAGGCTAGAGTAGAAAGCAGGCCCTTACCTACCCTCTACTCTACCTTGCGATCTCTGAACTCGAGCGAGTGCCGAGGGCCGGCAAATCTAGGGATACTTCAGGGTCAGACCCCGCAAAGCGCACGGGATTACTTCGCGGCCGTCGGTCCGGTTTGAGATCAAAGTTACTCGAGGTGGAGTCGACGTTTTAGCTAGACATACATGGTCGTGACATTCCGGGCAACGATACTCCTGGACGTCCTTATGAGACCGTGCTCTTTCAACCTCGACCCGGAAGACACAGCCACAAAAGCCGCAGGTTTGCCGAAACTCGCTGCTGGGAGAGAACGCAGCGGTTGTTTCCGTCATTGTGTTACTCATACCCGGTCGCCTAGCATCACAGGATCACGATCGCTCTGCGAAACGATGGTAAGTGCAATCGGTCGCCAGCTAACCATGCTGACCTAATCGGATATCCTCTTGGGTGCCCGGGGGCGACAGATTTCCAACATAGATTTTCGTAGGCATTGCTAATTGGCTCCGTATCCGCAAAAAAAGCGGATACATTGATTAATGATCGCTCGGCGGTCCAGTGTCGGCACAGCCGCCCATCGCAGGACGGATCACGCGCACGCTATCGGGCGAGTATTTCAGGTGAGATGTGACAATACCCTCGGGTTCTTTCCACAAGGGAAAGCCACCAAATGTCCCCCGGGACACCCTTAGATCCGGGTCAATGATACCACGGTGTGAGACCCTATGCCAGCCAGAGCTAGGACGGTAGAGGCGGAACTCGGCGACGCCCTAAATAGAGAGATGGTGACCGCAAGGATCACACACGGTTCGGCCACATGAGTGACTGCACGCCACTCGACCAGACCTGTCAGTACTTCGGGATCGCTCACGAATACAGCGACATCCGGGGCAGGCGGCACACTGCCTCGCTAGAGACGAAGCGGGCGCTGTTGGCCTCGATGGGCGTGGCCGCGGGCAGTGATGCTGAACTGCGCGAGGTGCTCGAAGCTCATACGATGGAAGCATGGAATCGACTTCTACCACCGGTCCGGGTAGTGTGGGAGACCCAAGCACCGATCGAATTTGATATCACCGTTCCTAGCCCTCAGATAGACAAGCCGATGCGTTGGGTGTTGACGGCTGAGGATGGCGAGTGCTTGGGCGGCAGTTTTTTCCCCGGTACATTGGATGTGATCGAGCGCAAGGAGGTCGCAGGAGTCAGCTTTATCCGCTTGGTCCTGCACCTATCGGCGAGATTGGTTCCCGGCTATCATCGCGTCGAGGTCGAGGGTCATCAAACCGCTGCCAGCATGGCCCTCATCATTGCGCCCGAGCGCTGCTATCAACCGGCCGCACTTGAGGGTGGTAAGCGCGTTTGGGGTTTGGCGCTTCAGCTTTATAGCGTGCGTTCGGAGCGGAATTGGGGGATCGGGGACTTCACCGATCTCGGTCGGGTCATCGAAGTGGCGGATGGCTTTGGCGCGGGTATCATCGGTCTCAATCCCTTGCATGCTCTCTTTCCGCACGCTCCCACGCATGCCAGCCCGTACAGTCCCTCGAGCCGCTCATTTCTCAATATCTTTTATCTGGATATTGAAGCCATGCCCGATTTTTTGGAATGCGAGGCCGCGCAAGCGTGTGTCAGCGCGCCGCGGTTTCAAGCGCAACTGCGCGCATCGCGCGCGGCAGAGCTGGTCGAATATCAGGGTGTCGCCGCAGCCAAGATGGAAATTCTCGATCGGCTCTATCGCCATTTTCACGAGCATCATCGCGACGCGAGTAGTCAACGTGGAACCGCCTTCAGAACGTATCAGGCCGAGCGGGGTCAGGCATTGCGGACGCACGCGCTTTTCGACGCCTTACAGGAATCGTTTAATCGTCAAGACCGAGGGATCTGGGGCTGGCCCGTCTGGCCCGCGGCTTACCGCGATCCGAATTCCGAGGCCGTATTAGCGTTTGCGGACCGAAACGAGGCCCGCGTCGAGTTCTTTGAATACCTGCAGTGGCAGGCAGACGTGCAGCTCGCGACAGCGGCCCGGCGCGCCTGCGAACGCGGCTTGGCGATCGGGATTTACCAGGACCTGGCCCTCGGCGTCGAGCGCGGCGGCGCGGAGACCTGGGCCAATCAGCCCTTGTACGCATTGGAAGCGGGCATCGGCGCACCCCCGGACGATTTCAACCTCAAGGGACAAGATTGGGGGCTCGCGCCGCTCAGTCCAGGGCGGCTGCGCGCGGCTGCCCACGCGCCGTTCGTGGCCGCCTTGCGCGCGAACATACGCCACGCGGGGGCGCTGCGTCTCGACCATGTCATGGGCTTGCAGCGCTTGTTCTGGATCCCGGCGGGCGGTACGCCGGAGGACGGCGCTTATGTCCACTACCCCTTCGAGGAACTGCTCGGGATTTTGGCCTTGGAGAGCCAGCATCACCGCTGTCTCGTGATCGGCGAAGACCTCGGTACCGTGCCCGATGAGGTGCGAGCGGCACTGCAACCCGCGGGCATCCTCGCTTACCGCGTGCTTTATTTTGAAAAATCGTCCGAAGGCGGCTTCAAGCCGCCCGCCGAGTATCCGCGTCAGGCCGCCGTGGCCGTGAACACCCATGATCTACCAAGCTTGAGCGGCTACTGGCGCGGAAGAGATTTGGAGCTTCGCAGAGAGCTTGGCTTGTTCCCTTCCGATGAGCTAAAGGAAGAACAAGTGACGGCGCGTGCCGAGGATCGGGCGCGGCTGCTCGCGGCCCTCGATCAAGAAGGGCTGCTACCCGTCGAGTGCAGCGTGCAACCGCCGACGATGACGCCGGAACTTGCCTGTGCCCTACACATCTACCTGGCGCGTACGCCTGCCGTGGTCATGATCGTTCAGCCCGAGGACATCTTGTGTCAGCCCGAGCAGGCCAACCTGCCCGGGACGATAAACGAGCATCCCAACTGGCGGCGCAAGCTGTCTCTGAACCTAGAAGACTGGGCAAGTGATCCGCGCTTTCAGACATTCGCCGCAGCCCTGCGGAAAGCCCGTGGTCCCAGGCATCCCCGGACGCCTGACTGACAGCGCCTCACCACGCGTTGCGCTCGGCTCATAGCGCGACAGCGGTTTGGGAGCAAGGCCGCTATGCGGGAGCGGACGGTTTCGTCAAATCCACTTCATCAAGCCCGTCTCGAAGCGATGGGTCAAGAGCTGGTGGTAGGGGTACAGGCGCAGCTTGTAGGTTTGCAGACCGGAAAAGCCGGGGGTCAATTCGAGCTCGAATCGCGTTTCGCCCTCGGCGTTTGTGTCATTCGCGGTAAAGCGGTGCGTTTCTATGGCGACATATCGGTTGTCGCGCTCGCTTCCGACGAGACATTCCATCACCACATCCTCGACCGCAAGGCCCCCTAAATGAACAGCGGCGCGGAACGTGAGTTGCTCTCCCGTCCGGACGCTCGGTTTGGGTTGGTCGAGGCGCTGCAACCGCACCTTGGGCCAGCACTCGCCGACCCGTTGCTTCCATCGCGCCAGCTCTATCGCCGCGGCGAAGTTATCGGCGGCGAGCCGTTCCTGTTGCAGCGCCGCTCGGCTGTAAAACTTTCTCACATAGTCCATGACCATCCGGTCCGCGCCATAGCGGGGGATCAGGGATTTTATCGACGCCTTGACCTTGTTGATCCAGCCTGGCGAGTATCCTTGCCGGTTGCGATCGTAATAGAGCGGGATGACTTCATATTCGAGGATATCCAAGAGTTCCTGCGCCTCCGCGTGGGCATGGGGCTCGGCGGGCGCCGAGGCGCTTTGCGGCGCAATACCCCAACCGTTCCGCCCGTCATAACCCTCCGGCCACCAGCCATCCAGAATGCTGAGATGCGGCACGCCATTGATGCCGGCCTTCATGCCGGAGGTACCGCTCGCCTCTAACGGGTAGCGCGGGGTATTGAGCCAGACATCGACGCCCGTAACCAAGCGGCGCGCGAGCGCCAGATCATAGCCCTCGATCAGCAATACCTTGCCCTCGAACTGCGGTTGCCGCGACAACTCGTGCACGGCGCGGATCAACTCTTGACCGGGTCCGTCATGCGGATGGGCCTTGCCTGAAAATATGATCAGAAATGGCCGATCCGGGTTGTTCATCAGGCGCGCGAGCCGCGCCGGATCGGAAAACACCAAGGTCGCGCGCTTGTAGGTGGCGAAACGGCGCGCGCAGCCGATGATGAGGATATCGTCGTCGGCTCCGAGATGGCGGGTAAGGCGATTTATAAGAGATTGACTGTAACCGTTCCTTCTAAACTGCGCGCCGGCGCGCTCACGGAGTTCCTTCACCAAGTCCGATTTTAATAGCTGGCGCGTGCTCCAAAAAGCTGCATTGGGGAGATCGTCGATGCGCTCCCAGAACGCTTCGTTGAGCAGCTCATTGCGCCATTGAATTCCGAAGCGGAAATCGAATAGATGCACCCAGGCCGCGGCCAGAAAGGTTTGCACATGCACGCCGTTGGCGATGCACTCGATGGGGTTTTCATGCGCCGGGATCTCGGGCCAGAAAGCGGCCTCCATCCGCGCGGCGGTCTCGGCGTGGGTGCGGCTCACGCCGTTGTGAAAGCGCGAACCGCGGAATGCGAGCGCGGTTTGATTAAAATTGCCCCCGTGATTGGTGCTGATCCCGAGTCTTAGAAACTCCTCTTCGCTCAGCCCGAGCCGCTCCGGGAAGCAATTGAAATAGTGCCCGACCATGCTTGCGTCGAAGATGTCGTGACCGGCCGGGACCGGCGTATGCGTAGTAAATACAGTCCCCGCGGCGACCTGTTCGAGGGCGGCCCCGAAACCGATTCCGCTTTCCACCAGTGCACGGCATCTCTCCAGGACCAAGAACGCGGCGTGCCCTTCGTTGATATGCCAGACCGTCGGCGCGATCCCCAGAGCGCGCAGCGCCCGCGCGCCTCCGATGCCCAGCACCATCTCCTGTTGAATGCGCGTGTGCTTGTCGCCGCCGTAAAGCTGGTGGGTGATGTGACGATCGTCGCTGCTGTTGGCGCTGACGTCGGTATCGAGAAGAAAAAGCCGGATATGGCCCACACGGACCTGCCAGAGTTGGATGACGACCTCGCGGCCGGGAAGCTCCACTACGACGGTAAGCGGAGACTGCCGCGCATCGAGTACGGGGCTGATCGGCAGATCGTTGAACTCGAGGCGCGATGGCTTTAACTGCTGATTACCGGCCCCGTCGAGCGTTTGCTCAAAGGACCCCACGCGATAAAGAAGACCGACAGCGACAAAGGGCAAGCCGAGATCACTCGCCGCCTTGCAGTGATCCCCGGCGAGGATCCCGAGCCCTCCCGAATAGATCGGCAGGCTCTCGTGAAGCCCGAACTCGGCACAGAAGTACGCGATCAGATTGCGGCCGGGATCGATCAATGTCCTGACTTCCGGGTTGACCTCCTTCGCCAGATAGGTGTCATAATCCGAAAGCACACTGCGATAATCCTGCAGGTAGACGAGATTTTTGGCCGCCGCTTCGAGTTTATCCTGCGCCACCCGGCGCAAGAATATCTTCAGGTTATGGCCACAGGCATGCCAAAGATCGCGGTCCAGATGCGCGAACAGCGTTCGGATCGGGCGGTTCCAGCTATAGACTAGATCATTAGCCAGTTCTTCCAGTCTGGCGAGGACCGTAGGGAGTACGGGTTGTATTTCGAGATCGAATCGGGTGCCGGCCATCTTTTAGAGGTTCCGATACTGTTGCCACTTCAAGCGTCGCTTACTCTTAACTGCATACTTTATGCAAAAGATCTGGTATCCGACAAGCGCGGCCCCGGACGGCTTTGACCGACGAATATCGTCGAGCAGGCAGATAAAGGGGTCCTAGGCATGGGAAAATCATTCTCAGTTGTTACCGGCCCCCCTTTCTTTCGGCCCCCTTTCTTTCCAAAATATCACTCGGCACGCGGCTGACCATGCCGGCGACGGTTGCCGTAGAACAACGAGGAACCCCAGGAACTCAAGCCTAAACAAGCCCAGGGCATCGCATAGAGCTATGTTCGTCCGCCAACTGCAGTATCTTGTGGCGCTTGCCCGGACGCGCCACTTCGCGCGCGCGGCCGAGCTATGCCACGTCTCGCAGCCGGCCTTGTCGGCGGCCATTCAGCACCTCGAGGAAGAGCTAGGCATCGCCATCGTTCGCCGTGATCAGCGCTTCCAGGGCCTCACCCCCGAAGGCGAGCGGCTCCTCGGCTGGGCACAGCGCGTCCTGGCCGACTGGGAGGGGCTGCGGCAGGAAGCGGCGCGTTCGCGCGGTGAGATCACCGGAACCTTGCGCATCGGCGCCATCCCCACCACGATGCCGGTCGTCCCATTGCTCACCTCACAGAGCCGGGCGGCTTATCCCGATATCCACCAAGCGGTCTTTTCGCTCTCCGCCGAAGAGATCATCCGCCGGCTCGACGGCTTCGAGTTGGACCTCGGTCTCACCTACCTCGAAGACCAACGGCTGGGCGGTTTCCGCGTCCTCGCCTTGTACCGGGAGCGCTACCTGTTGCTGGCACCGAACCGAGGGGCGTTCCGCGGGCGGGCGGCGATGAGTTGGTCCGAGGCCGCCGAGCTGCCTCTTTGCCTGCTCACCCCCAATATGCAGAACCGCCGCATCATCGACGCGGCCTTCCGGCAGGCGGGGACCGCACCGAATGTTGCGGTTGAGACCGACTCCGCCTTTGCGCTCTATGCCCACGTCCGCTGCGCCGGGCTCCACACCATCGTGCCCCACAGCATCCTGTTCCTCCTCGACATGCGCGAGGAGGTCACCGCCATCCCCCTGTCCCCGGAGCTGTCGCGGCCTATCGGGCTTATCGCGCTCAGCCACGACCCGCCGCCCCCGCTCATCGCCGCGGCCTGGGAGGTGTTCGCGGGCCTCGATCTCCAGAGCCGCTTCGACACGCTGATAAGCCCCGCAAATTGACCCATCCAAACAAACGATTGGACTGACCGGCCTCTTATGCCCGAGGATCTCGCGCTCCCGGCCGCGCCGGGACGGACGACGGGCCTAAGAGTTTGTGAAAAAACGGTCGCGAGCGAAGGGAGGTCGCGTTCCGCCGGAGCGCAGGAACCGGAGTGTATATTGAAATACATGAGGATTCCGAGTACCGCCGGAACGCGAGATCCCGAGCGTAGTAGGTTTTTTCACAAACTCTAAGCCCTGCAATCTTCAACGATCCCAAGAACCCCAGGAGGTCCTACCATGGCCAAGGTTGTTTGCGTGCTCTACGACGATCCCGTCACCGGCTACCCGAAATCCTATGCCCGCGATGATGTCCCCAAGCTCGAACGCTACCCCGACGGGCAAAGCCTGCCCTCTCCGAAGGGTATCGATTTTCAGCCCGGACAGTTGCTGGGCAGCGTCTCGGGCGCCCTCGGCCTGCGTCAGTTCCTAGAAAGCAACGGTCACAAGCTCGTCGTCACCTCGGACAAGGACGGTCCCGACTCGGTCCTGGAGCGGGAGTTGCCCGATGCGGACATCGTGATCTCGCAGCCCTTCTGGCCGGCCTACATGACCGCGGCTCGCATCGCCAAGTCACCGAAGCTCAAGCTCATCGTCACCGCCGGCATCGGTTCGGACCATACCGATCTGCAGGCGGCGATCGAACGCGGGATCACGGTGGCCGAGGTCACGTATTGCAACAGCATCAGTGTCGCCGAGCACGTGGTGATGATGATCCTCTCGCTGGTGCGCAACTACATCCCGTCTCATCAGTGGGTTATCGACAAGGGCTGGAACATCGCCGACTGCGTCGCGCGTTCGTATGATCTCGAAGGCATGACGGTCGGGACCGTGGCCGCCGGCCGCATCGGGCTTGGCGTGCTCCGCAGGCTCAAACCCTTCGATGTCAAGCTCCACTACACCGATCGGCATCGTCTCTCCCCGGACATCGAGCGGGAATTGGACCTCACCTTCCATGCGAATGTCGAATCGCTGGTGCGGGTCTGCGACGTGGTCACCATCAACTGCCCGCTGCACCCGGAGACCGAGCATCTCTTCAACGAGGCGCTGCTCGGCAAGATGAAACGCGGCGCCTATATCGTCAACACCGCGCGCGGCAAGATCTGCGACCGCGAGGCGATCGCCCGCGCGCTCGAGAGCGGCCGGCTCGCCGGTTACGCCGGGGATGTGTGGTTTCCGCAGCCGCCGCCCAAGGACCACCCGTGGCGCACCATGCCCCACCACGGCATGACGCCGCACATCTCGGGCACCAGCCTCTCGGCGCAGGCGCGCTACGCGGCCGGCGTGCGTGAGATCCTGGAGTGCTGGTTCGAAGGCCGCCCCATCCGCAACGAGTACCTGGTCGTCGATGCCGGCAAGCTCGCCGGTGTCGGCGCCCATTCCTACAGCGCCGGCAACGCCACGGGCGGGTCCGACGAAGCGGCGCGCTTCAAGCGGGGGTAGGTTCGGTTCCCGGCGGGTTACCGGCAGCGGTACCGCGAGCGACGGCGACCCCGTTAACGACCGTCGCGGTGATCGATCCCGACCTTAGCGGAATCCCGCATCGGCATCGGCGCTATCTTTTTAACACGGGCGAGACCGAGCGCGCAGAGAGTTCGTATATGCAACCAGCCTAGATCGAACTCCCACCATCTCGATGAAAACTTTGCGGAGCTCGGAAACGCGTGGTGGTTATTATGCAACTCCTCGCCCCCGATCAAGATCCCCCAGGGCATAAAATTGGTGGAGGCGTCGGGAAGTTCGTAATTCCTATATCCCCAATAATGGCCGAGCCCGTTAACCACACCCGCGGCGAAGAAGGGGATCCAAGCCATTTGGATCGCCCAAATGGACAGCCCAAGCGGGCCGAATAAGATGAGGTCGATCATGAGCATGAGGGGGGTACCGTACTCGAAACGCGTGCTATAAATATTCCGTTCCAGCCAATCGTCGGGTGTGCCATGCCCGTATTTTTCCGCGATCGCAGGATCCCTGGCTTCGGCCCGATAAAGCTCGGCTCCCTCTAAAAGCACCTTCCTGATGCCGAACACCACTGGGCTGTGCGGGTCCTCGGCCGTTTCGACCCGCGCATGATGTTTGCGATGGACCGCGACCCATTGTCTTGTGACCATCGCTGTCGTTAGCCACAACCAAAAACGAAAGAAATGGGAGATGATAGGATGCAGATCGATGGCTCTGTGAGCCTGATGGCGATGTAGGTAAATGGTGATGGCGACGATCGTGATATGTGTGAGGAGGAGCGTATAAGCAATGTAACCCCACCAAGGCAGGTCCCAAATGCCGCCCATCATAGAATTTCGCAAATCCCTGTAGCGTTCCGCTTAATCGCTACCGGGCGCCCCTACCACATCGCCCCGTGCTTGCCTGTCAGCGTGGTAAGACGAACGCACCATCGGCCCGCTCGCGACCCGGCTAAACCCGAGCGCTTTAGCATAATCGCCGAGCGCTCGAAACTCCTCCGGCGTGACGAACCGCTCGACGGGCAAATGATAACGGCTCGGTTGCAGGTATTGACCGAGCGTCAGCATGTCGCACGCATGCGCGCGCAAGTCTTGAAGGGTCTGCTTCACTTCGTGCAGTGTTTCTCCCAAGCCTAGCATTAGACCGGATTTGGTCGGGATCAAGGCGTGTGCCTGCTTGAAGCGCTGGAGGAGATGCAGCGAGCCCGCATAGTCAGCGCCGGGGCGGACGCGGCGGTACAAGCGCGGAACCGTCTCAAGATTATGGTTGAAGACATCAGGGAGCGCCGCATAAAGCCGCTCCAATGCCAGCTCCATACGCCTGCGGAAATCGGGCACCAGGATTTCAATGGTGAGCCCGGGAAGCCGTTGGCGCAGCGCCGCGATGCACGCGGCGAAATGGCCGGCGCCGCGATCTTCCAGATCGTCGCGATCGACCGAGGTGATGACCACATAGGAAAGCCCCATAACCGCCACCGCCTTCGCCAGCCGGTGCGGTTCGAGCGGATCGACCGCGCCCGGCCGCCCGTGGGCGACATCGCAAAACGGACAGCGCCGGGTGCAGATGTCCCCGAGGATCATGAAGGTGGCGGTTCCGTGCGCGAAACACTCGCCGAGATTCGGGCAGGCGGCTTCTTCACATACCGTGTGGAGGCGCTGTTCCCTGAGCAATTCCTTCAGCCGCAGAACCGAGGGCGCTACCGGTAACCGGGCGCGGATCCACGGCGGCTTGCGCGCCAAGGGCGGGCTGGTAGCAGGCGCGATCTTACGCCGGCCGGTGAGTGCTGGGTGGGTCTCGTTGAGTGACATCGATTAACGGTCCTCGCGTCCCAGTGAACGCGCCAATATCATAACCGAGATTATTGAGGAGGCGCGCAACCAGGCATTCCGTGACCACGCTCATGCTTTCCGCGACGCCATGATCGTGGAGCTGGGTCACCCGCAGCCCCGCGTAACCGCAGGGGTTAATTTTCAGAAACGGGCTGAGGTCCATGTTCACGTTGAGCGCGAGCCCGTGGAACGTACAACCCCGCCGCACCCGCAAACCCACCGCCGCCACCTTCGCGCCGTCGAGATAGACCCCCGGCGCACCGGAACGTCTCCGCGCGAGGATCCGCCAAGTCTCGCACAGGTCGATCACCGCTTGTTCCAGCGCGTTAACGAAGCGCTTGACTCCCCAACCTATGCGCCGCAAATCGGCAAGCACATAAACGACCAATTGTCCCGGCCCATGGTAGGTCACCTGGCCGCCGCGATCACAAGGGACCACTGGGATCGCGCCCGGATCCATAAGATGCTCCTCTTTACCGCCTAATCCGAGCGTGAACACCGGAGGATGTTCGAGCAGCCAGATCTCATCCGCCGTCGCCTCGGTGCGCCGGTCCGTGAATCGGCGCATCGCCTCCCATGCGGCGGTGTATTCCGTTAATCCGAAATCCTGGACGAGAGGCTGCATTGCTCGCGATTACAGCACCAGAACCACGCGCCGGTGACGGCTCAACTCGTGGTAGATGGCATCGAGCTGGGCCTGGCTCTCGGCCTCTACGGTCACCGTCACGGCCAGATAGCGACCGCCGCGGCTCCGGCGCGTCGTCACCGCCGTCTCCCTGAGATCGCGCACGTGCTTGCGCACGATCCCGACGACCAGCACGTCGAAGTCCTCCGCCGCATGTCCCATGGCCTTGATCGGGAACGAACACGGGAAGACGAACGGGGATTCGCGTTGCGGATACATGGTTTCGGCCGGAGTGATGACTCGCTGAAAGTATGTTACCTAATCGTTCTGAACGTGAGATTAATCCTCGGGCCACAAGGCACGTTCGATTTGGGCACGCGGTGGCGCCAGTGGTGCTGCGTCGCCCCCGACATGAGGAGGAGACTGCCGTGGGTCAGATCAATCACCGAACGGTAGGCCTTGCAGCGCTTGTGCTGTAGCTGGAAGGTCCGAGTGTTCCCGAAGTTCACCGAGCCAATGACCGGGTTCGGGCCTAAACTCGGCTCGTCGTCGCTATGCCAGCCCATGGAATCCGCCTCATTGCGATAGAGGTTCAGCAACACGCTATTGAAGTTCGTCCCCGCCGCCTGCCCTACCCGCTCCCGAATGCTCAAGAGCGCCGCCAACCAGCCCCCCGCGACCAAGCTTAGGCCCGAGTACGCGTAGGTCACGCCCGCCTCGCCGTACCAGGCCGTCAGGCGTGGTGAGTTAACCGTGCGGCCGAAGAGCGTGATGCGATCCTGTCGCCAGTCCACGCCGTCCGACAAGCTTTGAAAATAGCCCGCACTCTCGGAGGCGGTAAACAATTCGCGCCACAGCATCAACTCCGCATCGGGCAGCGTAATCCGTTGCGGCGCCGTGATCGGCGGTCGAAGCTCGCTTGCCGGCGCATACCGGCCGGCCGCCCCGCCCCCCAGCCTCACCATATCGTCAATTTGAGCGCCTAGATCGATACTCATGGAGCCGGTAAGCTCCGTCATGGAGCTTTGTTTCCCCCATCATCGTTTGTCAGGTGACCTATTTGACCGCAACCGGCCGTATAAAGAAAGCGGGGCTAACCAAGATCACTGCTTCACTTGACACGGTATCGCTGCTTGAATAAAGAATAAAAAAGGGTGGAAATCGCGAGGCGCTCATTCGTTGCCTGATGTCCCGATCGGCGCATTGTTCGCCGGTCTGATCGTTCTCATTCTATTCTCGGCCTTTTTCTCGGGGTCCGAGACCGCGTTGATGACCCTCAACCGCTATCGGTTACGGCACCTCGCGGATCAACACCATCGCGGCGCCGTGCGCGTCAGCGCGCTTCTGGAGCAGCCCGACCGCTTGATCGGGCTGATCCTGCTCGGTAACAATTTCGTCAATAACCTCGCCTCATCCCTGGCGACGGTCATCGCGCTCAGCCTCATGGGGCGAGCGGGGATCGCGCTCGCCGCGGCCCTCCTGACCCTGGTCATGCTCATCTTCTCCGAGGTCGCTCCGAAGACCCTCGCGGTCTTGTACCCGGAAAAGGTGGCCTTCCCGGCCAGTACGATCCTGGTACCGCTTCTGCGGCTGTTGTACCCGGTCGTCTGGATCGTGAACCTGTTCGCCAACGGGCTCTTGCGGCTCCTGGGAGTCCGGCTCGACGAGGGCACGGCCATGCCGCTGAGCCGTGAGGAACTGCGCACCGTCGTTAAGGAAGCGGGCGCCTTGATCCCGAAGCGCCATCAGCAGATGTTGGTCGGGATCCTCGATCTCGAGAAGGTCTCGGTGCAAGATGTCATGGTGCCGCGCAACGAGATCGTGGCGATTGACCTGGACGAGGACGTCACAATCGTGACGGAGCATCTCAGGAACTGCCGGCACACTCGCACGCCGGTCTACCGTGCAACGATCGACAACGTGCTGGGGTTAGTACACGCGCGCCAGATCCCGCGCATCATCGGCCCCGGCCAGGGCGCCGATAAGGAGGTTATCGAGAAGCTCCTGCTGCCGGCGTACTACGTCCCGTTCGGCACACCGTTACATACGCAGCTTGCGAATTTCCAGCGCCAGCGGCAACGGCTGGCGGTCATCGTCGATGAGTACGGTGATGTCCAGGGACTGGTGACGCTCGAGGATATTCTGGAAGAGATCGTCGGGAAATTTACCACCGATCCGCAACAGTTAGGACGCGGGGTATTGGCCGATGTGGAGGGCGGCTATCTCATCGAGGGCGGGGCCAATGTCCGCGAGCTCAACCGCAAGCTGCGCTGGCGCTTGCCGACTAGCGGACCGAAAACGCTCAACGGCTTGATTCTAGAGGCCTTGGAAAGCATCCCTGAAGCGGGGACGGCCTTGCGGATCGGCGGCTATACGATCGAGATCATGCAAACCACCGATCATGCGGTCAAGACGGCGCGCGTGACGCCACCCGCGGAGAGCCGATTAGCTGACGCGAAATAAGGGCACGCGATTAAATCGCCGGCTATGGGGAACCGGGCGAATAAGCCGCGTGCGCACAGCGCACCCCACGCTTGCTAGATATCGCCCAGATAGATGCGAAGACCGAAGGAAAAGAGAGCCGAGTCAAGATTGCCCTGCAACTCGGGGCCACCGTCGATCTGAAGCGTCTGGCCGCGCAAGAAAAGGTATCGCGCCTCGAGGTTGAAGGCGATGTTACTTGTGACAAAGTACTCGATACCGCCACCCAGCGACGCCGCAATGCCAAGGTCATTCCCGTCCACCACCAGATCCATCCCCGCAGGCCTGCCGTCGTTGCGCTCAGTGATGCCGATACCCACTCCGGCAAGCGCGTAAGGGACCAGCCGTCCGCCCAGTAGCGGGTGCCGCATCCGAAATTGAGGGAGGACGGTATAGATTGCCTGTTCAGTGATGTCGCCAAAACCGGGACGATGGAGCACCAGCTCATACGTCTCGAGAGAAATCTCGGCGCCGAAGTTTCGTCCGAAGTTCATACCCACCGCGAGGCCGAAAAGCTGGTCGAGGGTGTCAAAATACGCTGGCGGCTCCGCGGCGCCTTCGATACCGGAAAAGACCTCGTCGTTCACTGGTAAGGCTCCGCCGGCACGCACACCGAAGTAGAAGCGCGTCGGAACCTTCTCCCGTGACTCGGCCAGGATTGCCGGCCGCAGTTCAGGGTAGAAGAGCCGCCAGGTGAGCATTGCCAGCAAAGCGTTTGGCGTGATCCCGTGCGGAGTGCCGTCGATCTCGAACGCCTGATCGCCAGCAAAAAGCTGCTTGACTTCGGCCCCGAGCGCGATGTTATCAGTCAGGAAATACTCGATGCCGGCGCCGATTGAAGCGACGGGGGTGCTGGACTCCGTGTCTATCGTCACGCCGTGCGCCGAAGACACCTGGTCGTTGAACTGTGTGAATCCGATGCCGCCGCCCACGAGCAGGTAAGGAACGAGCCGGTCACGTAGCAGCGGATAGCGCAGCCGAACCTGCGGCACGACGCTCCAAACGCTGTATTCTCCAATCTTGCCAAAGCCGGACGGTTCGACGAATAGTTCATAGGAATCAACGGCTACCTCAATACCCACGTATCTGTTCAGGTTGGCGCCGAGCCCTATGCCCCAGGCGTCATGCACACCCGTCAGCGGATTGGTGTCCTGCATTCTGAGATTCAGGTAATAGCGGAGGCTATCGCTGTCTTCGCAGCGGGCGGGGGACCCGGGGATCAACCCGATTGCAATCGCCGAGCACAGAATGGTCATTCGTGTCATGAAGCTATCTCCCATTTATCTCATTTATCTAACGGCACGCGGCTTAAATCGACGCCAGGGCCGCCTCCAACCGCTCGGGCGCGGTGATCTCGAGGCCGGCCATTTCGCCCCGTGGGGCATTCGCCTTCGGGACCAGCGCGCGCCGGAAACCGTGTTTCGCCGCTTCGCGTAACCGCTCGCTTCCGTTCGGGACTGGCCGCAACTCGCCGGACAAGCCCACCTCGCCGAAGACCACCATATCCGCCGGGAGCGGACGGCCCCGCAGGCTCGACAACACCGCCAGGGTGACCGCCAGATCGGCGCCCGTTTCGGTGACTCGTATCCCGCCGACCACATTGACGAAAACATCTTGGTCATGGGTCACGATTCCGCCGTGACGGTGTAAAACGGCGAGCAGCATGGCGAGGCGGTTGGGGTCTAAACCGACGGCAACCCGGCGTGGATTCGCGAGGAAGGACCGATCGACCAGGGCCTGCACCTCGATCAATAGCGGACGCGTCCCCTGGCGGCACACCATCACCACGCTCCCGGTGGCGCCTTGGGCATGCCGTTGCAGAAAGATCGCCGAGGGATTGGTCACGGGCCGCAAACCGCCCTCGGTCATGGCGAAAATACCCAGCTCGTGGACCGGCCCATAGCGATTCTTGGTCGAGCGCAAGATCCTGAAGCGGCTGCTATCATCGCCCTCGAAATAGAGCACCGTATCGACCATGTGCTCGAGCACACGCGGTCCGGCGATCATGCCTTCCTTGGTCACGTGCCCGACCAGGAACACGGAGGCGCCGGAATTCTTCGCGAAGCGGATGAGTTGGGCCGCGCTTTCCCGCACTTGAGCGACGCTTCCCGGCGCCGAGGCCAAGGCCTCCGTAAAAACCGTCTGAATCGAGTCGATGATCATCACCCTCGGCACTTCTTGCGCGGCCACGCCGAGGATCGACTCCAGGCAGGTTTCGGTTAGGAGCTTGATACGCGCGCCATCGATCCCAAGCCGCCGGCTCCGCAGAGCGACTTGCTGGGCCGACTCCTCGCCGCTCACATACAGGCCGGAACACTTGGCCTCGCCAGTCGCCGCGGCCAGCATCTGCAGCAACAAGGTGGATTTCCCGATGCCCGGATCGCCTCCGATCAATACCACCGCGCCAGCCACGATGCCGCCGCCCAAGACCCGGTCCAACTCCCCCACACCGCTCGGGATCCCCGCTTCCTCGGCGGGAGAAATCGCCTCGAGCATGCAGGCTCGGGGCGGCTCTGCACTGACGCCTCCGGGGCGGTTTTCCGCCGCGCCCGGACGCTCTGAATAGGCTATTTCAACCAGCGTATTCCAGGCGCCGCAATCGCCGCACTGACCCGACCACTTGGGCGCAAGCGCGCCGCAGCCCTGGCATTGATACGTGAATTTAGCCCGCACTTGGGTCGAGAAACCGCGCCCGGCCGCGCACGCCGCACAGCAGCTCGTAAGGAATGGTGTCGGCCCAACGCGCGACTTCCTCCACGGGCAATCCCGCGCCCCAGAGCAGCACCGGATCCCCGACGCGCGCGGCCGGAACGGGGCGTAAATCCACGCTCAGCATGTCCATCGAGGCTTTGCCGATCAAGGCGGCTCTTTTCCCGTTCACGAGCACGGGGGTTCCGGAGCGGGCGTGCCGAGGATAACCGTCTCCGTAGCCCAGGGCGACGATGCCGATCGGCATGTCCTCCGGGCAACGCCAGTCACCGCCATAACCGACCCCCTCCCCCGCCCGCACGGTCTTGACCGCAATGAGTTGTGATCTCAAGGACATTACCGGCCGTAGACCTTCCGAGGCGGCGCTGCTATCGGCGAACGGCGAAACCCCGTAGAGCATGATCCCCGGCCGGACCCAATCGGCGTAGGCCGCCGGCCAGGCGAGCAGCGCCGCGGAATTGGCGATACAGCGTTCGGCACGGATATCGGCGCTGGCTTGCGCGAAGCACGCAAGTTGTACAGGCACCGAGGGATGGCCTCGCTCATGGGCGCACCCGAGATGCGTCATCAAGCGCACGGGCGGGGCGACGGTGCCGCACCGATGTAACTCTTCCCACACGCCGCGGACCCGTTCCGGTGCGAATCCCAAGCGGTGCATGCCCGAGTCCACCTTGAGCCATACGCCGAGGCGATGCCCTTCCGGGAGATCCCCTAACATCGCAATCTGTTCATCGTGGTGAATGACGATATCCAATGCCAAGCGCTGCATTTCCCGCAACTCCCCCGGCGAGAACGGGCCTTCGAGCAGGACGATGGGATGTTTCACCCCGCGGTCGCGCAAGCCTTGTGCCTCTTCGAGACAGGCCACTCCGAATGCGTCCGCCGCGGAAAACGCCGCCGCCATGCGCTGGAGTCCGTGCCCATAGGCATCGGCCTTGATGATGGCCATAATCTTTCGCCGCGGCGCCAGGACGCGCACGCGCTCGAGGTTAGCCTTGGCGGCCCCTAGGTCGTAGTCGACGCGCGCGGGACGGCTCATCCATAATCCCTCGCCGGCCCCCGGTAGCTCTCTGCGGTAAAGCTCTCGAAGCGCGTGAATTGCCCCAAGAACGTCATACGCACCGTGCCGATGGGACCGTTGCGTTGTTTCGCTACGATGATCTCGGCGATCCCTTTGTCGGCGCTATTTTCGTCGTAGACCTCGTCGCGGTAAATGAACACGATGAGATCGGCGTCTTGTTCGATGGCGCCGGATTCGCGCAGATCCGCCATGCGCGGGCGCTTATCCGGCCGCTGCTCCAGGCCGCGATTTAACTGCGACAAAGCCAAGACCGGAACATGCAGCTCTTTGGCGAGGGCCTTGAGCGTACGCGATATTTCCGAGATCTCGGTCGCCCGGTTTTCCTTGATTCCCGGGACCTGCATGAGCTGTAGGTAATCGACGATCACGAGGCCCAGCCCATGCTCGCGGGCAATGCGCCGGCACTTGCCGCAAAGCTCGCCCGGCGCCAATGCTGGCGTGTCGTCGATAAACATCTTGGCTTTGTCCAAGATCGCCACAGTCGAGGTGACGCGGGGCCAATCATCATCGCTCAGCTTCCCGGTCCGCACCTTTCTCTGGTCGATGCGCCCGAGCGAGGCGATCATGCGCATCGCCAGTTGCTCGCCCGACATTTCCATGGAAAAAATCGCGACCGACAGGTCATCCTTGATCGCCGCGTGTTCCGCGATGTTGATGGCAAAAGCGGTCTTGCCCATCGACGGCCGCCCGGCGATGATGACTAAATCCGAGGGCTGGAGCCCCGCCGTTAGCTCATCGAAATCGGTAAAGCCGGTTGCAATGCCCGTGATCGCGCTGCCCTTGCGAAACAGCGTGTCGATGCGGTCCAGGGCATGGGCCAATAGCTCCTGAACCTTCAGGTAGCCGCGGCGGCCGCGTTGTTGGTGGTCGGCAATCTCGAAGACCACGCGTTCCGCGGCATCGAGCAACTCATCGGAGCTGCGTCCTTCGGTATTGAAGGCGCCGTTAGCGATCTCCGTGGCGGCATGGATGAGTTGCCGCAGCACCGCGCGTTCCCGGACAATGTCCGCGTAGGCGGCGATGTTGGCGGCGCTGGGCGTATTCTCGACCAGCGCGACAAGATAGGCGAGTCCGCCGGCCTTTTCGAGCTCCGCCGCGCTCGCGAGCCATTCCGACAGCGTGATCACATCGTAAGGCTTGCTCTCCGCAGCAAGCCGCTCGATCGCGCGGAAGATCAGCCGGTGCTCTAAACGATAGAAGTCATGCTCGGTGAGGCGCTCGACGACCTGGGTCCAGCTTTCGTTGTCGAGCAGCATACCCCCCAATACGGACTGTTCGGCCTCGACGGAGTGCGGCGGGACCTTAGGACCTTCTCGAACGGCGCCCCGGGGATTGGAAGCGCGATACTCCACGCTAGCCGGCCCGGGCTCGTAGACCGGCCGCTCCAAGGCGTAGCGCTGCAGGGCCGAGGGCTCGCCGCCGCAGTGTGACTGACATGCGCTTATCCGTGTTTAAGCGCTTAGGAGGTTCCTTCGTCCTCCGCCGCGATGACGACTTTGACGGCCACATCCACGTCCGGGTGCAGATGCACTCGGACTTCGTGCGCGCCGATCTCGCGCAGAGGCCCTTGCGGTAGTCTGATACGTTTCTTTTCCATTGCCACCCCCGCTTCCGTCACCGCGGTCGCGATGTCCAGCGTACCGACCGACCCAAACAGCTTCCCCTCGGATCCGGCCCGGGCCCGAATGGTTACGGACAGGTTTTCCAGCGCCTTAGCCAGCAACCGCGCCTCCGCTAGCGCCAGCGCCTGGGACTTAATCAACTCGCCGCGGGCGGCTTCAAACTTGGCTAAGCTGGCGGCCGTTGCCGGCACTGCTTTCCTGGTTGGAATTAGATAGTTACGCGCATACCCTGGTTTCACCTTCACGCGGTCGCCGAGATCACCGAGCCGGTGCACTCTCTCGATTAGGATTACTTCCATTACCTCACCTCATTGCTTTCGCTAAACGCTTTTTGATCGCTGGATGCGCTGAGACACCACACAATACCATGCTCGCCTATCGTGTGATATGTCACTTCGCTCGCTCCGCGGCTCCTGGCGCTCCGGGCTGCTCGCAACGATTTATTCACAAGCTCTTAGGCCGCAGCGCCCCCGCGAAAACTTGGCGGCGGTAGTCCTCTGAAATTGACCGCCCGGTCCAGCAGGCCGCAAGCGGCGAGACCGAACACGGTGTAGTGCGGGGTGATAAACAGCACCACATAGAGAATCACGAGCCAAGCCTTGGAATATCCCCGGGCCCGATGCTGGTGGTGCACGACCGCGAGCCCCTGAAAGCAATAAAGCACACAGGCCACGACCACCAGATCCACGATCATGCCATAGGGACGCGCCCGGCTCATGATTTCGAATACCAAGTAGATGATCATCGCCACGGTCGGAAACGCCAGCACCCCGGGCAAGCGCAGCACCTCGAACTCCGGGCGGAAGCCTCCCGGGTTATAGAGCACCGCCTGCCACCAGCGTGCAAGGAGCAGTGTAACGACGATGCTGAATTCTATGGCTGCGGCGATAAGCGGATTCATCACCGCGGCAAGCTCCACGAGCATTTCCTCCGGGACGAGAACATCGCGATCGGACTCTGCCTGCCGAAACACGCGCTTCAATATCTCCTCCCACCAGGCATCGACGTCGCTCAGCGTAATGCGCATCGCAACGACGAAAAGCCCCGCCATCACGCCGACCGCTGAAAGCATCACGCCCTGCTCGCGCGAGACGCGCAACACCAGGGCCGCGAGCCATACCGGCAGCCACAGCGCCACGAGGAGCGACGCCACCGGCAGGAGGTTACGAAAACCGCCGAACGCCACCGCGCCGCTTAGACAAGCGGCGCCGGCAATGACAAATGTTCCTTCGCGCGCACCGTGCCGGAGCGCGACCAGACCGACAGCAGCACCGCTCAGGTAGGAAACCGGGGGCATGAGCCAGCTCAAAACACCGCATAGACCCGCGACCCCCGCGGCCTGCAAGCGCCCGCGCATCACATATTCGGCGAGGATCTTCACGCCATCACGCCGGACCGAGCAAGCGGCGGCCGGCCGTGGCGCTTTTAATGAGAGTCACAATAGGGAAGCAGCGCGAGGAACCTCGCCCGCTTGATGGCCGTTGCCAGTTGGCGTTGATAACGCGCCTTCGTGCCGGAGATGCGGCTCGGCATGATCTTTCCGGTCTCCGTAAGATAACCCTTGAGCGTGTTTAGATCCTTGTAATCGATCTCCTTGACGCCTTCGGCCGTGAACCGGCAAAACCGCTTACGACGAAAAAATCGTGACATACTTTCACCTCACCTGGACAACATCTGCTATTTCCTCTCCGGCAGTCGAATCCGCGGGATCCGGACTTTCAACCGCGCTCGGTTCCGGTGCGGATCGTGCCGCCTCGACCGGCTCTTCGTCGTCGGCGCGTCTCGCCAACAGCGAAGGCTCGGTCACCGCTTCATCCCGGCGCATTACCAGATTGCGGATGACCGCGTCATTGAATCGGAAAGCGTTGTTCAGCTCGCTTAAGGTCTCCCCGTCGCACTCCACATTCATCAATACGTAATGCGCCTTGTGGACCTTTTCGATGAGGTAAGTCAATTGCCTGCGGCCCCAATCCTCGAGCCGGTGGATAGCCCCGCCCCGCGCTTCGATCATCGAACGGTAGCGGTTGATCATAGCGGGGACTTGCTCACTCTGATCGGGGTGAACAAGAAATACAATCTCGTAGTGTCGCATTAGTCGCTCCTCATGGGTTATCGCCTCCCGGCTGACGCTCTCGGCGCTTCGCGGTGAGACAAGGAGAGTTGTTATAAGCGCGGCCCGCACGCGGCCGCGCGCTGTTTTCAGCGCCGCGAATTCTATTGCATTAACCTCCGTCGCGCAATTTTCTGGTTGGATTATGTGCCATCCCAATTGCTTCCGAGGCGCGTTCGGGAGCGCGCATCGGGCCGTACAGCGAGTCCAGGTATTTCCTGAAATCCGATCTCACCTCCGGGTGTTTCAGCGCATATTCCACCGTCGCTTGCAGAAAACCGAGTTTTGACCCGCAATCGTAGCGTTGCCCTTCGAATTCTAGCGACAGGACGGTTTTCTTGGCGAGAAGCTTCGCGATGGCGTCTGTGAGTTGAATCTCGCCGCGAGCGTCCTCTGCCGTGTGTTCGAGGACCGGCATGATGTCGGGCGTAAGAATGTAACGGCCGACCACCGCGAGGTTCGAGGGGGCGTCCTCGGGCCGGGGTTTTTCGACGATGCTGTGTACCTTTCCAACCCGTGGTTCAATGGCTTGCGAGACCACAATGCCGTATCGGCCGGTCTCCTCTTGCGGTACGGGTTCGACAGCGAGCACCCCGCAGTTATAGCGCGAATACAGATCGACCATCTGCGAGAGGCAGCCGGCATGATTACCGTCAATCAGGTCATCGGCGAGCACGACGGCAAACGGTTCTTTGCCAATCACGGGTCTCGCGCAAAGGACGGCGTGACCGAGCCCTAAGGCTTCGGGTTGGCGAATATAGATACAGGACACGCCTGGCGGGAGTATGTTGGTGGCGAGATCCAGCATCTTGGTCTTATTGTGTTTCTTTAGCTCGGCTTCCAGTTCATAAGCCTTGTCGAAATGATCCTCTATCGCGCGTTTATTGCGGCCGGTAATGAATACGAGCTCCGTCACGCCCGCCGCTACCGCTTCTTCGACGGCATATTGAATGAGCGGTTTGTCCACGATGGGCAGCATCTCTTTCGGATTGGCTTTCGTCGCCGGGAGGAAACGTGTCCCTAGACCGGCTACGGGGAAGACTGCTTTTTTTACCGGCCTACTCATGTAGTTGGCTCCATATTTGAGAAAAATCGGCGTGGCGCTGACCGCTACACGCGATGGTATGCGTCCGCGAAGCGCACGATATCGTCTTCGCCCAGGTACGCGCCCGATTGCACCTCGATGATCTCGAGCGGGATCGTCCCGGGGTTTTCCAGTCTGTGTTGGACGCCGAGGGGAATATACGTCGATTGATTCTCCGTCAGCAGGAATTCCTCCTCCCCGCGCGTCACGCGCGCCGTGCCTTTGACGACGATCCAGTGCTCCGCCCGATGATGGTGCATCTGCAGTGACAGCTTCGCGCCGGGTTGCACGACGATGCGCTTGACCTGAAATCGCTCCCCCTGGTCAATGCTTTCATAGCTTCCCCAAGGGCGGTAGACGCGGCGGTGATTCACGCGCTCTTCCCGTGCGTGTTCCCGCATCCACGCGATCACCTGCTTCACCCCCTGGGCTTTGTCTTTGGGGAGCACGAGCACGGCATCCGCGGTTTCCACGACGACCAGATCATCACACCCGAGCACGGCGAGGAGACGCGATTCCGACAGCAACAAGTTGTTCCGCGCATCGAGCGCGCAGACATCGCCAAGAACGGCATTACCGTCGCTATCACGCTCGGCGATGTCCCACAGACTCGACCAGGCCCCGACATCCGACCACCCTGCATCGAGTGGCACCATCGCCGTGCGGAAGCCAGCGGCAACTTTTTCCATCACCGCGTAATCGATCGAATCGCTGGGACAGGCCTCGAAAGCCTGGCGCTGCATACGGTAAAACCCGCCGTTGGGTTGCGCCTCGCCACAGGCGCGCTCGCACGCGGCCAAAATGTCCGGCCGGAAATGCCCGATGGCTTGGAGCCATTGCGACGCCTTCATCATGAAGATCCCGCTGTTCCAGAGACTATTCCCGGCGCTGATATAAAATTGCGCGCGCTCCGCGTCGGGCTTTTCGGCAAAGGCCTTTACTTGATAGGCTTTGTGCGGAGCGATTGCATCGCGACCCCTATCGATCTCCGCGCCGCGCTCGATGTATCCGTACCCGGTTTCGGGTTTGGTGGGCACCACACCGAAGGTGACTAAGTAGTCATCCTGGGCCAATCCGATGCCTCTGAGAACGGCCCGGCAAAACGCCTCGGGGTTTTGAATGACGTGATCGGCCGGCATCACGAGGACGACACACTCGGGGCTGCGCGCTTGGCACACCAGTGCGGCACAGGTGAGCGCGGGCGCCGTGTTGCGGCCCACCGGCTCGAGCATAATGCTGCTTGCCTCGACCCCCACCTGACGAGCCTGTTCGGTCACCAGAAACCTGTGGTCCTCGTTACATACGACGATCGGTGGCGGTAATGTCAGGGAATAAGCGGCGCTCTCCGACATCGAAGCCAGTCCATCCAGCCGCCGCAGTGTCTGCTGCAATAAAGTCGCCGCCCTCCCAAGCTTCAAAAACTGTTTCGGGTACTGCTCGCGGGATAGCGGCCAAAGGCGCGTCCCGCCGCCCCCGGCAAGTATGATCGGAAACAGCGTGGTCATGAGATCTTATGCATCGCCATCGGTACAGCCGGTGAACCCCCCCCGTATGTTAATCTCGATCGGGCGCGAAAACATACTAAGCCGCGCGCGCCCTCGGATTCGGCTGCGCTGGCGCCGTCACAGCGCGTAAACGACGCGGCTTCCCGGCGCGTACCGTTCCTCCATGATGGCGCCAATCTCCGAGTAGTGTGAGCGATCGACCCACCACGTCGTGTACGACGCATCCCTGATAAACCCAGGCAAAGCCGCGTCCACGATTCCCTCGCGCACCAGCTCCGACACGACCCTATCTCCCGGCGGCGCCGGTACCGATTTAACCAACAGCAGGTGCCGAGCGGCGAGCGTATGGGCTAACCAGGCGGCAAGACTATCGGAGGTCACACCCCAGCCGCGCGGAATTCCATCGTGCCCCCGCATCATATCGCACGGCAGCCACACCGCGACGCGCCCCGAGGCGAGCGCATTCTCGATTTGCGCCCGATCCCGCACCGGCGCAAGACGGGGTTCGATCCCGGTCATCATCAGACCGAACTGTTCCATCGCAAGCACCGCCATTGCGTGCGCGGCCTCATCCGAAAACTTCCACTCGGATTGGGCATGGCGCACCTGGTCGGCGAACGGCCCGCCCCCCGGCACGATGATCGCCCGCCCCCCGGCGCCTTCGGCCAGAGCGCTGAGCCACCGCGGCAGCTCGCTCGCGTATGCCAGGCTGCCGCCTAACTTAACCACCCACATGGGTCGCGGGCGCGGCGCTCAGCAGCTTGAGCATGGCCTCGGCTTTGTCCAAGGTTTCCTGGTATTCGGCGCTCGGCTCGGAATCGCTGACGATGCCTCCGCCGGCCCAGCCGTAGATCCAGTCATCTTTTATCACCAGTGTTCTGATAGCGATGTTGGTGTCCATGCCGCCGTCAAAGCCAATGTACCCGATGGCGCCGCAGTAAACGTTGCGGCGATGCGGCTCCAGCTCCTCGATGATCTCCATCGCGCGTAGTTTTGGCGCCCCGGTGATCGAGCCGCCCGGAAAGCAGCCGGCGAGTAAATCGAGCGCATGCCGTCCGGGCTCTAGGCGCCCGGTCACCGTGCTGACGAGATGGTGCACGGTGGCGAAGCTTTCCACCTCGAACAGCGCCGGGGTCTTGACAGATCCTAGCGCCGAGTTCTTGCCTAAATCGTTACGCAGCAAATCGACGATCATTATATTCTCGGCGCGATCCTTCGCACTCACGCGGAGCTCCTCCGCCAGCGCTTGGTCGCGAAGCTTGCTCGCCGAGCGCGCTCGCGTGCCCTTGACGGGCCGCGTCTCGATTACGCCGTGGCGCACGTGCAAGAAGCGTTCTGGCGAAGAGCTCAACACCACGAGTTCGGGCAGGCGCAGGTAGGCCGAAAACGGCGCGGGATTGAGGTACTGGAGCGCACGATAGGCAAGCCAGGGATCGCCCTCTACGCAGGCGGAAAAGCGCTGAGCAAAATTGATTTGATAACAATGCCCGTCGCGGAGGTAGCGCTTGATACGCTGAAAGCCGCGGCCGTACTCGTGCCGGGTCATATTGAAGCGCACCGGCGAGACGACCCCAAACGACCGTCTGCCGGTGTCGCTCACCGAGCGCCCTAATGTCGCTCGTATCTCGAGCAACGCAGCGCGGGAACCGTGATCGGAGGCGACCAAAAAGGTTCGCCGCTCGACATGATCGACCACCACCGCCCAGTCATAGATACCGACGGCCATATCGGGCACATCGAAATCGGCTGCCGCCATGACCGGCAGGCGTTCTAGCCGCCGCGCCAGGTCGTAGCCGAAATAGCCCATGGCCCCGCCGGCGAACGGGAGACCCATCGGCGCCGGACGCGGATCTCCCAGCGATCGCTTGACCAACTCGAAGGGACACTCTTCCGAGATCGCCAACGCGCGCGGAGTCTTGATTTCAGTCCGAAGACCCCGAGTCGTCAGGGTCACCGAGGGTTCAGCCGAAAAAATATCGTACCGGGCGCGCTCACCGCCGTAAGCGCCGCTATCGAGAAATATCGACCACGGCCGGTCGGCGAAGGCAGCAAACACCGCTCCGGTATCCTGCGTATAATTAAGCTCCTCTACGCTCGCACCCATGGGTGAGCCTGGATCAGATACGCGACGGCAACGGCCGGTGCGCATAGGGCCGCCCCCTCCGCGTAGGCGCCGGCCTCGGGCAGCAAGTCGGAGAAATCGATGTATGGATGGCCTAATTGCCGCGCGAGATCACGGGCGATAAAGCGGCCGACCCCGGCGCCGATCAAGGGTAGGGCCTGCGCGGTGGGCCGTCTGGAAAACATGCGCTCCAGGGCCTGCCGGATCCGATGCCGCTGCACCCCGGCAATATAACGTGCCAGCCCACGCCATTTATCCGGTTCACCTGCAGCGGCATCGCGCCCTAGCATCCGCGCTAGGCGCCGCGCACACGCCTCAATGTCGCTACCCGCGCCGTCGGCGGTCTCACGCGGTGCTAGAAACCCCAGTGCGGGTTCATGCAGCTCTCCGGTAAGCGTGTAGACATCGGCCATGGTCGCGAAACGCTCCGCGGTGACGGACTGCCATTCGCCCCGGAACGGCGCCCGCGACACCACGGCAAAAACCGGAGTTCGTATGACCCCGGTGTACACAAGCTCCTCGCTGCCGAGCCTTTCAGCATCTGTGTAACCGCGAAAACAAACGTTGCCCCGGCTGAATTCGACGATATCGGTGGTCGTGCTGCCGATATCCACCAAAATCCCGCAATCACAATACCTTGCCGCGAGGTGCGCGCTTGCATGCCAATTGGCCGATGCGATCTCGTAACAATAGCGCGCAGAGTCCGCCGCGGCGACGAAACCGGCCTTCCCCGCGTACACGCTCAACGGGACATCGCCGAGGACCGCCATCGACCGTTCCAACAAGCGCCGCACACCCTCGCAGCGATCAGGGAAGATGTCTGCGAGCTCGCCGGTCATGGTCACCGCATGTGCGTCCCCGTGGATCTCGTTGACCACCGTCGCCAGAGCCTGATCGAAAACATCCAAGCCCTGCCATAGGGGGCATGGAATTTGTTTGACCCCGAGGAGGCGTCCATCGCGTCCCACCTTAGCCACCTTGAGGTGGGCTCCGCCAAGGTCCCACCCCAGGTACGCGTTTGCTTCCATCGGGTACTGCACCTGATTTTGCGCCACGAGACGAATACGCGCTTACCGCACCGGGATCCGCATACAGGCATCCACTACCGGTGCGGCTGGATTAAACCGCAGAGACTGCCGCAAACCTACGTACGCCTCTGTGAGGCGCGGATTGATCTCTATCACGATGGGACCCAACTCCGTGATCACGAGGTCGATCCCTATATAGCCCCGCAGCCCCGGCACCGCCTCCAGAATTCGGCTTACCAATTCCTCGAACTCATGCCGGCGATGCCCGAGCGCATTCACCGCCACGCCGGAATATACGAGCCGGTGGTTGGTTATCTGTATTCGCTGCGCATTGCATGCGAGTAAGCTGTGCGATCCATCATAGCACAGCACGCTCAGACTGGCCGGGATCCCGGGTATATACGGCTGAACAATAGAGCCATTGGTCCACTTTCCGGAACTGATGACATCCTCCGCGCGCCGGAAATAATAGGTTTCTTCACACCCAGCGCCATCGTCCGGTTTGATTACCCAACCGCTATCGCTTGCGGGTAATTCCGTGTTCAGGTACGTGGTGTCCGCCACCGGGATATGATGCCTTTTAAGCTCGCGCGCCGTGCGAAACTTGCTCGCCGTAACCTGGACCGCTTGGGGATGGCAACCGATCAAGATCCGGTTTTTATCGAGCACGCAGCGGTTCAAACGCTCTAAAACACCCCCGGTCTCGGGTGCGATCGGCCATACGGCATCGGCAGCCTCGATACATCGCTCCCAGCGCTCCCAAACCGATCCCGTAGGCAAAATGACCCGCGTCTCGATGTCAGGATCCAAAGATGCGAGACGTGCGTCACGTGTGGTCGCCGTCTTGACCGTGGGGATCGCGCGGAGATCGTGGAGGAGTGCCCGTAACATTGCATCACCCGCCGCGGCGAGCGCGACCGGGAGCGCCTCGCCCGCGAGCCCGCCGCCGGTAATATACTCGCACACGAAGATGCGCGGCATCTCGGAAAAAACATGCCCCGGTATTGGCTACCGGGGCATGTCACAATCAACGCCGTGTCGGGAAGACCACGGCTGCCCGTTAGACGTGGTCGGCGTAGGGGTGTGCCGATTTCTTCTTGGCGACGACGTCCATGGCCTTCGGCAAACGCTTGATCGCGCGTTCGATCGACTCCTTGGTCGCCTGGTAGTTGAAATCTTGGATTTTCTTGTTGTCCTCGGCTTCCCAGTGAATGAACACGCCCACGCAGATGAAGATATCCTCCGCTTCGCTGGGGGGAATAATGCCGTTTTCGACCGAATCAACGACCGCCATGGCGACCGCACGTTGCGCGGGACCGAACATCTGTACGGCTTGCTTGGCACCCTTGATGGTAACCTTGTTAAAGAGAATGGTGTTGGGTTTACACGGCAAGTTTGGCGCTACGATCGCCATCAAGGTGCTGCACCCGTCCTTCTGGTTGGTCAAGGCATTGCAGAACGCGGCCTCGACGGCGCTGCCCCGCGGTCCCATGATGAGATCGACGTGCGCGATCTCGTTGCCATCCCCAACTAAGGATTCCCCGACTAATACTCTGTCAACGACTGCCATAGTTTTAGCTCCTATTACTTCTCCAGTTGAAGTTTGTCCGACAAGTGTTCTGAAGATAGACATCGCTTGCCACCTTAATATTATTACGGAAAAGGATCTCCCCCATTACCGAGCTACTGCAGCCGCAACAGCCTGATCGCGATTGAGCCCCGCCAGGAGGTATTCTAAATGGAACGCTAGCAGGCTCGCCACCGTCAGATCCGCGCTGGTCCCGGGATTGAGCCCCTCCCGTTTTAAATTATTATCGAATTCCTGCAACAAAGGCATTGCATTGATTAAATTTTCGCACGCCTTGAACTGGGATTCCACTTCTTTTGCATTTCGGCGCACTCCTTCGGCCCGTGCCGGTCCGTATTTCCGCTCAATATGGCTGTCCCGGAACGCGGCCAGAAAGTGTAAGTAACAGGCCACGGTCGCCCACCGGAGCGCCATCGCATCGTTGCACCCCGGCTTGATGTAGCGTTCGATACAGGGCACGCCGATGCCAAAAATATCAATAAAATCGTTGGCGTATTGGAAGGCGATCCTATCCCAGGTCTGAGCTTCGGCCATCGCTCTGCACAAGCTAACGGTGGGATCGCTGTGCACATCGTAACGCTCACGCCGGCCAAGCCCCGAGGGCGCGGCCAGCGCGATCGCGGCAAAGACCCGACTTGTGTCATCGTGTGTCAGCGAGCGAAGTACTGCTTTGAGCCGCGGCCGCAGCCGCCCTTCCGGCGATCCCATGAGGACAGAATGCACCAGCGGCGCGCATAGCAGCACGATGCCGAGATTGGTGTTACATCCGACGGCCCGCTGCGTTGCTTCAATGCTACGCAGGATGCGTTCGCCGACGCTCAGATCCGGCGCGCAGAGCAGCGGCGCCGCCGCTTCGGCGCTGCGAATAAAATCGGCGGCGCTCATTCCGTGACCGGGCGCCTGCACGCTGACGTTGCCGGGCTTCAACGCCTCGAGATCCAGCCGGCAGCTCCAGAGCAGAACCTCGGCGACCGCGGGCGCTGCGATCCGGATCATGATGAATCTACACCATGGCGGGTCCGGACCGCGTCCATGCACGACAGAAAATGGTCCACGAGCCGCTCGGCAATATCGAAGCTCGTGACGCCCTGCAGGCCCTGCCAGGCCGGAACGCTGTTGACCTCGGTGACCAAGAAACGCCCGTCCTGGTCCTGCATCAAATCGACGCCGGCGTAATCGATGACCATCGCCCGCGCGGCTTCCTCGGCCAGCATGGCCAGCGGCGCATCGAGAGGGACGGCAAAGCAACGGCCCCCGCGCGCCCGATTGGTGATCCAGTGCGCGCTGCGGCGCTGCATCACCGCCACGGCGTGGCCATCAATCACCAACACCCGCCAATCGCGCCATGCGCTGTCGCGGCTGTCGATATATCTCTGGAGGTAATAAACCTGGCCGAAGGCTTCCGGATCCGGTAAGGCCTCGGGGCGATCGACCAAGGTGACGCCGGCTCCTTGGGAGCCGAACAAGGGTTTCATCACCAGCGGCGTCTTTCTCGCCAGCTCGCGTTCGACCAGCTCGCGCGCTTCCGACTCGGCTTCGAGCACCCAGGTGTCCGGCGTCGGGATCCCGGCTTGTTTGAGCAAAAAACTGGTCATCGCTTTGTCGACCGTACGCTCAATGGCGCGCCCATCGTTGTAAACCACGACCCCGAGCGTCCGCAGGGCATGGAGGAGATCGAGCCGCAGGATGACCTGTTCCAAGGTGCCCCCGGGGACACCGCGTATGAACACCCCCGCGGGCGGCTCACGTTCGAATCCCGGGATGACGACCGGGTTCGGACGTTTGAGATCGAACCGGCATGCCGTCAAGGACACGGTGCGGCACTCGAAACCCCGCGCTGCGAGGGCGCGTTTCAATACCGCCCCGTGCCAACCGGGATCATCCGTGACGATAGCCACGCAAGGCATAGAAATTAAGAGAAGGACCGATCGAGCAAGGCTTCGTTGAATTTGCCGCCGTGGTAGGCCTTTCCGGTCCGGACCGAGCATATCGTGATCCGCGCCGGGCTGAACAGCCCCGGATCGATCGCGTAGAAATTATACTTGTAATTCTTAAATATCTCGGCAAAAGGTTTCCCGTAGTCACGCGAAGAACTGCTCGGCAGCTTGCGAGCCAGATCCTCCGCATCGCTATCACCGCAGTCAACATAGAGCTTGACGTAGCCCCCATACATGATCGCATCGTTGGTTCGGCCCATCGCGACAATAAAGTCGTTGGACGGTGGACAGATCGGCGCCGTCGCCATGCCATCGACGATCGCGGACAGCGGGAAGCCAAGCGTGTGCACCCGATGCAACGACACCTCGAGGGAGCGCGCCACGACTTGCACCGCCCCGCATAGGCTCGTGGTCGGCGTGAGGATAAAGGTCAGGTCCTGGGGCTTGATGGCGCAGGAGTTCGCGACTTTCTCGGCGATTTCGACCGGAGGCCGATCCTTGACCTCCAAGACCAAACAGGCCTTGTCGAAAGCGTCTCGATACCCGAGTTCTTGAAACAGAGGCTCGTGGCTGCCGATGGCCCGGGCCGGACCCGATCCCAACGCATTAAAGGCGCTCTTGCCCTCCCCGTATTCGAGGCTCCACCCCGCGTATTGGCTCGCCAAGCAGGCCAGCACCGGGTTCGAGGTATACACATCAAGCTGCCACGGCGAATGGGAAAAGTCCCCCCCGGCGCGGATACTGACCCGCCCGAGGCCCCCCAGACAGATCTCGGCGATGCGCCGCCCGGCCTCGATCCCGCCCAAAACCGCGATTCCGGCGTCCACAACGACAGTCCCGTTCGTTAAGGTATCCACCGCCAATCTCAGCGCCGCGGCATTGGCGATCAGAGCTTGCACCAAAGGCTGCGCTAAAGCATTCACACTGGGTTGGTTGTTCATCTTTATTAATTTCATGCCACCGCCCCGTTTCTAGCCCGCTGTAAGCACCGCCAGCAACTTTTGACAACGGGTATCCAGGAGGCGAGTCACAGCGCCCGGCTCACACCCCGCTGCGTGCACCGTGCAGATCGGCTCCCCGGCGCGCACCCGCGTACCCGGAGCCGGCCGATCACGGCTCCAGCGGGGCCATGGCTGTGGGATCCGCAGCGCATGCGGCGCGTAGAGAACCCGCACCGCGGCGATTTCTTGTGCGCTGGTCCGGACCGGCAGTCGTCCGCGGCAGGCATCGACATGAACAGTGAATAATCCGCCATCCCTCTCGTGCAATTCAAAGCTCGCGGTCGGACGCGGGTTGATCTCGAGGAGAGTCCAGCGCCCGTCATCATCGACAATGAAATCCGCGCCGCAAAGACCGCGCAACCCAAACGCTGCGCTAAGCTCCGGGATGACCTCCGCCAGATCCGTACGCACACGTGCCGGTAAACTTCGATCCGCGATCGCGCCACGATACGTGAACCTGCCAGGCTCCTGCCAGATCGCGTTATAGCCGACGATCGCCGCTCTGCGCCCGTTCGCCGCGAAGACCACCGAATGGACCCGCCCGGCGACGGCGCGCTGTAAAAAATACCCCGACGGACATTGGCCGTCCGCTCCCAGAGGCAGGACGTGCATGCCGCCCGAGCCGCCGATGCGCTTCCGTAACCACCCGCGCGAGTCGCCAGCGGGGCTCGAACGTGTTTCCGGATACGGGACCCCCAACCGCGACAGGGCGCCGAAAAAACTTGCCGGTTCTTTAACAGAACGCACAATCTCCGCCGCGTTACCGAGTAACTCCGCGCCCGCCGGCAGAGCGTCCAACAGCGTTGGGTCATGTTCGAAACCGCTGCCGGCGACCACGCCTGCGATCCGATCGCGTGCGCCCACCCTTTCGATCGCGCCGCATAAGGACTCTCGATCGAAACCTTGCGGCCCCGGACGAACGCGCGCTGCGCTCCGCGCGCACGCATGCGTATCGCGGTCGGCGAAAAGATCGACCACATGCACCGCGGCACGGCTCCGCTGCGCGGACTGGGCGAGGGCCCGGCCCGATTGGCCGATGATGAGATAAGCGGACTCAGCCAGCGGCGATCTCCCGGGCCACTTCAAATGCCTTGATGTGATCGAGATACACGGGTTTAGCCGCCTGAATCATGAGTTGAAACAGGCGATAATGAACCTGGTATTTGACATTGCCGATCGCCAAGGCGCCGATGCCGAGGGCCTTGGCCGGAGTCGATTCAAGCGCCCTGCCCTTGTCATTGACGCCGACGCCCTCAATTCCGGCCGGGGGCACCGCGTTCACGTCGGCCGCCACCAGAAGTTCAGCCGCGGCCCCGAGTGGATCGCGCGACAGCACTTGAAATCCCGCCTTGGCGGCGCCGACGACCACATGGGCCCGCGGAAGGAACGCGCGTATGGCCGCGTCATTGCTGCTGTCGGCGCCCTGAAGTTTGACACCGTAACGTTCGTTGTAGGGCGCCGCGGCCTTCATGGCGGCCTCGGCGCCCCGCTGGCTCGCGAGAAACATATTCGCGCCACTGTTCGATCCCAATATTCCCGCGCACACACCGACGGGTCCCGTCCCGCCGAAGATATAGACATTGGCGCCGGACAATCCCTGCGCGCGGCCGTTCTTTCTAAGCGCCGTTTCCACACAGGCCATGAGCGCCGCGGCCGTGGTGATCGCCCCGCTCGGATCGGCGAATACGGAAACCTCGAAAGGCGGCACCATGGCCTTTTTCGCCGCCTCCAACATATCGATCGCGAGCCCGAAGTCGCGGCCCCCGATAAAGATACCGGTCCGCTTCACGCCGGTGGGGCTACGGGAAAAGATGGTGTCTTGGGTCAACGCGTGGATATCGTCCAGGGTAACGTTGGTATAGGGGATCACGCCGTTGAACTCTGCCTCATAGGCCATATTGACGTCGAACGGGCTCACGTTCTTCGTCGGGTTGAACATGTGTAGTAAATAGGGGTCTTTCATTTTACCGTCCGTTTATTTCTCAATAAATTCCGCTGCGGGCGTGCGGTCGCGGCCAGCGCCACTTCGCTCTTGAAATTACGCGGCCTTTCTACGCACGCCGATCTCGGCGCCGCTATTGCGCCCGCCGCAGACCGAGAAGCTTAAGGGCGCGCCCCATTGCCGGGTGGCCCGTTGCCATAGGCCGTGCGCGCGCGAAGCGCTGTCGACGAGCGCGAATCCTGTCGGGCCCCAGGAACTTTGTCCCACCCCTCGCAGGCCCTCGTCTTGCAACCAGCGCAGCACCTCCCCGACTCGCGGACTGCTATAACGGCCCCCCTGGTAGGGGGCGAAATAGTCACCGACCGCCTCCTGAATCGCGGTAATCCCGGCGCCGAAGGCGTCGAAGTCATGTTCGGCCAAGGCCGGTAGAACTTGCATCAACAGCACCCGGCAAAGATGCGCCGATACCTGCGTGGCCATCGGCGGCATCTGTTTAAACGCCGCGGCCTCCTCGCTGCCGTTCAACCCGGTCCGGGCTTGATCGGAAATGAGCAGGATCCGCCATGGCGGCGGAAACGCGACCTGACACAGCACCGGCGGCACCACTGTCGCGCGTCCGCGACCGCCATCGACAAGAAATCCACCGCTCTCGAACGCCGCGAGACCAATCCCCGAGCGAGCTCCCCGCTCGGTGAGTTTCGCAAGCTGACACAAATCGCTATCAAGATCGAACAGGCGTACGAACGCGGCGCAGATCGCCAACGCCGATTGGGTTCCCGAACCGAGCCCCACGTGTTCCGGGATCGCCTCCTCGATCGCAATCGACACCCCGCCCTTCAAGCCCAGTGTCCGCAGCAGCATCCGCGCGCACTGCTCCGCGCGCCCGCTCGATGGACCCTTAGCATGGATGCCCGGCGAGCGCGTGACGCTCAGGCGCGTCTGGATCCCGCTCAAGGTCAACCCGAGCCCGCCGAACCGCCGTCCGAGATCGCCGCTCATGTCAATAAAGCCCAGGTGTAAGCGCGCCGGCGCGGTGACGGTGACGGTCAGGCCATCGTGCTGAGCGCCGAGCGCTTGCTCCGGTAGCGGCGTTGCGGAAGGGTCAGGCATAGCGCGGGAAATTCATTCGATCGGTTAATGATATAACACCCATGACTCCCATACCTAACACCGACTCGCCTGATCGGCGCGGCGAAACGTTGACGGTTTACCAGGGAAATGTTAGAAATGTGGTCATGAAACGTAGTCCTTGCGAAGGCCCTCCCAGCGCCGGAGAGACGACCCTCTCGAGGCGTAATAATTAACTATTGACTATGGCCGAAAAGATGATCCTCATCCCGGGGCGGACTAGCAAGCAGGGCACGTCATTAAACGCGGGGAAGCTCAAGAAAGAGTACCGGGAAGTGACCTCCACAGTGGAAATGAACACCGATGACATGACGCGACTCGGCATCAAGGAGGGCGATGCGGTGCGCTTAGCCACGGTCATCGGCGAGACCGTCGTACGCTGCAAGGGACGCAAACCCACCGACCTGCCCGCAGGCATGTTGTTTATTCCCTATGGCCCGCCGAGCTCTCAGCTTATGGACGGCGATACCGCGGCGAGCGGTATGCCCTTGTCCAAGAATTTCGAGGTCACCGTGGAGCGCGTCGAAGGCCGCGTCCCTTGATCCGATCCGGCCTTTTTATTCCGCCGTATTCCGGCGCCGGCTTAAACCATCACACAACGTAGGGTTTCCGAGGTGACGATATGACTGAAAATATTCGGACAGTGGAACATGCCACCTGCACCTTTTGCGGTTGCGTGTGCGACGATATGGACCTGACGGTCGATCTCGATGCGAAGCGCATCACCAAGGCCAAGAACGCGTGTGTGCTCGGGCGCGCCTGGTTCGCGGAGCATACTATCGAAGATCGCCCTTTCGCCTTAATCGACGGCAAGGCCGCCACCACCGAGGAGGCGGTCGAGGCCGCCGCGCAGATCCTCGCCGCCGCGCGGCTGCCGATCATCTACGGCTTGAGCGACACCACCTGCGAGGCCCAGCGTCAAGCGGTGGCGATATGCGATCTCATGCACGGCAATATCGACACCACCACCTCGGTTTGCCACGGTCCCTCCGGCATCGCGTTCCAAGGCGTCGGCGAAAGCACGGCCACGCTGGGTGAAATCAAGAACCGCGCGGACCTCGTGATGTACTGGGGTGGTAACCCCGCGGAATCGCATCCGCGCCACTTCACCCGCTACGCGGTCACCGCGAAAGGACGGTATGTCCCCAATGGGAGAAAAGACCGCTTCGTGGTCTTGGTCGACGTGCGGCGCACGCCGAGTGCGCCGGTGGCGGACCTCTTCATCCAGGTCAAGCCCGGACATGACTTTGAGCTTTTGTGGGCCCTGCGTGCCTTCGTCAAAGGCCGCAAGGTCGATCCGAACGTGGCCGAGCGCACGGGCGTGCCCCTGGCGACCATGGAGGATCTCGCGCAGCGGATGAAAAACTGCCGCTACGGGGTCTTGTTCTTCGGCATGGGGCTGACGATGACCCGCGGGCGCCATTTCAATTCCGGCGCCTTGCTGGCGCTCGCCACGGACCTCAATGAATTTACCCATTTCGTGGCCAAGCCCGTCCGCGGTCACGGCAACGTTACCGGAGCCGACAACGTCGTCTCCTGGCAGACGGGATACCCGTTCGGGGTCAATTTCAGCCGCGGCTATCCGCGTTTCAATCCCGGCGAGTACACGACAGTCGATCTGCTCGCCCGTGGCGAAGCGGATGCGGCCATGATCATCGCGAGCGATCCGGCGTCCAATTTCCCGCGCCAGGCCATCGAGCACATGAAGCGCATCCCCGTGATCGCCTTGGACACCAAACCGACCGACACCACGCAGTTAGCGAAGGTCGCCTTCACCACTTCGACCTATGGCATCAATACGTCGGGGACGGTGTATCGCATGGACGATGTTCCGATCACGTTGCGCCCTGCCTTCGAGTCGCCGTATCCGAGCGACGAAGAGGTGCTCATCGCGATCAAGAACCGGGTGCGCGAGCTGCTGACTCAGAAACGCACGCGGTTCCCCAACCGGAAGGTGGCTTAGGTAAACAAGTACCGATGCTACGGATATCGAATGGCCGGATCTACGACCCCGCCAACGGAGTGAACGGCGCAGTCCGGGATCTCTGCGTCAATGAGGGAAAGGTCGTCGCGGACGTTCCCGCGGCGGCGAAACGCATCGACGCGCAAGGCATGGTGATCATGCCGGGGGGCATCGACATCCATTGTCATATCGCCGGACCCAAGGTCAATCTCGCCCGCAAGCTCCAGCCCGAGGACCACCGACTCGACGTGCATCCCGGCACCGCGATTACCCGTTCCGGGACCGGGGGCGTGGTGCCTTCTACTTTTGCCACCGGCTACCGTTACGCGGCGCTCGGGTACACGACGGCGATGGAAGCTGCGGTCACCCCCATCGGCGCCCGTCACGTACTGGAGGAATTTCACGACCTCCCGGTGATCGACAAGGGGTTCTATGTGCTCCTCGGGAACAACGTTTTCTTGTACGATTTGCTTAAAGCAGGCCGGCGCGAGGACTTTCGCCAAGCGGTGGCCTGGTGGGTCAACGCGACCAAGGCGTATGCGGTTAAGTTGGTCAACCCGGGGAGCGATGAGCTTTGGAAGGGACGCCGCAACGCGAACATTACCGATATCAACGAGAATATCGACAACTTCGATCTCACGCCGCGCGAAGTGATCAAGGCGTTTATCGAAACCGTCAACGATCTCGGTCTTCCCCACCCCCCGCACATTCATTGCAACAACCTCGGCCACAGCGGCAACTACACCACCACCCTCGAAACCATGCGGGCCGCCGAGGGACGGCGGGCGCATATCGCGCACGTGCAGTTCCATAGCTACGGCGGGGAACCGGGCAAGAACCCGACCTCGAAAGGTCCCGAGATCGCGGACTACATCAATCGCCATCCGAATATTACCGCCGACGTCGGCCAGGTCATGTTCGGTAAGGCCACGGCGATGACCGCCGACGCGCCGCTCGCCTACCTGTTGCGCGGCATCAGCGGCAACAAATGGGTGAACGCCGATACCGAGTGCGAAAGCGGTTGCGGGATTGTGCCCTTTACCTATCAAGAAAAAGTCTACATACACGCGCTGCAGTGGGCGATCGGACTGGAGTTGTTCCTGTTATCCGAGGACCCGTGGCGGTTGGTCTTATCGACCGACCATCCCAATGGCGGTTCCTTCATGAAGTACCCGCGTTTGATCCGCTTGCTCATGGATCGGGAATTTCGCAACCAAGAGATCCGGAAGGTGAATCAAAAGGCGATCCGCAACACCGTGCTTGCGGACACACTCGACCGCGAGTACACCCTGGAGGAGATCGCGATCATCACCCGGGCCGGCCCCGCGCGCGCGCTCGGGCTGAAGGACAAGGGGCACCTCGGCGTCGGCGCAGACGCCGACATCACCATTTACGACGAGCACGACGACAAGGAACGCATGTTCAGCACGCCGCGCTACCTGATCAAGGACGGCGTCGCGGTCATCGAAAACCACGAATTCCGTTGTGACCACGAGGGGCGTATCCTGCATACGGCCCCCGCGTACGACGCCGGGATCGAGAACAGCATTAAACCCTTCTTCGAGGATAACTATAGTATTGTTTTTGAGAATTACGCGGTCACGGACCGGTATCTGCACCACCACCAGGTGATACCGACAGTCCTAGAACGATAAGAATTCGAATAAAATCCTTCTCCATGAATATTCAATCCACCGAGGTTATCGACACCTTCGCGGAGGCTTTCGCCATGTGGGGGGCGCGGGTGACCATCACCGCGGCGACCCCCGCGTGGGCCCTCGCCGCCGCACGGTCGATGACCGGATTCGCGACCTCGGTGATCGGCTGTAAGTGCGAGGCCGGGATCGAGCGGGAGCTGTCCGCCGAGGAGACGCCCGACGCGCGCCCCGGGATCAGCGTGTTGCTGTTTTCGACCAGTTTGGAGGGGGCCGGCAAACGGCTGCTCGAGCGGATCGGTCAGTGCGTGATGACCTGCCCGAGCACCTCATGTTTCAACGGGCTCGCCTCGGGCGAGGGCGTGAGCGTCGGCGGCAAGCTTCGCTTCTTCGGCGACGGCTATCAGATCGGTAAGTCCCTGGACGGGCGCCGCTATTGGCGCATTCCGGTGATGGATGGCGAATTTGTGGTCGAAGACCGCTTCAATATCCAGCCCGCGGTGGGCGGCGGCAATCTTTTGATCCACGGCCTGGATCAAACCCGGACCCTGGAAGCAGCCGAGGCCGCGGCCGGCGCAATGCGCGCCGTTCCCGGCGTGATTCTGCCGTTTCCAAACGGTATCGTGCGCAGTGGCAGCAAGCCCGGATCGCGTTACAAGGGCCTGCCGGCCTCCACCAACGATGCTTACTGTCCAACGCTGCGCGCGTTTTCCGCGGCGACCGAGGTCCCCCTTGATGCCGCTTGCGTGTTGGAAATCGTGATCGATGGGCTCGAACTGCGGGGGGTCCAAGACGCTATGCGCGTTGGCATCAACGCGGCTTCCGGGAACGGCGCCTTGCGGATCTCTGCTGGAAATTACGGTGGGGATCTCGGCCAGTACCGGATCGGTCTGTACGAGCTTCTTCAAGCGGCGACCTGAGAGTTTGTGAAAAAACCTACTGCGCTCGGGATCTCGCGTACCGGCGGTGCTCGGAATCCTCATGTATTTCAACATACACTCCGGTTCCTGCGCTCCGGCGGAACGCGACTTCCCTTCGCTCGCGACGGTTCTTTCACAAACTCTGAGCGACTAGTTTCGTTACAATGATTCTAAAGCTCGTACTCAAGCACGAACCGGAAGTCCCGCTAGAAGCCGAAGTCATCACGCCGCCGAAGCTCAACGGTTTGAGTATCGGTGAGATCACGAAGCTTCCGCTGCAATACGGGAACGAACGCGTCGAGCTGGGCGAGTTTTTTCGAGTCGAGGGCAGCTATAGCGGTGAAATCCGCGTGGAGGGTGATCTTGCGCGCGTCAAGCTTGTCGGCGCGGGGATGAGCGAAGGCCGGATCGTGATACATGGCCGCATCGGGATGCATCTCGGCGCCGGGATGTCGGGCGGGGAGATCCTCGTCGAAGGCGACGCCGGCGATTGGGTCGCGCCCGAGATGTCCGGAGGCCGGATCGTCATCATGGGCAATGCCGGACACATGATCGGCAGCGCCTATCGGGGGAGTCCGGCCGGCATTCGCGGCGGGGAAATCCTCATCCACGGCAATGCCGGCAACGAGATCGGTCACGCCATGCGCAAAGGACTGATCGCGATCGGCGGAGACTCTGGCGACTTTACCGGGGTCAGCATGCTCGCGGGGACCATCATCGTGATCGGCGATCTCGGCAACCGCACGGGGGCGGGAATGAAACGCGGTTCCATCGTCTCGATGCGGCCCGCGCAGATGCTGCCGACCTTCAGCTATGCTTGCAGCTATCAGCCGCAGTTCCTGCGCCTGTACCTAATGCATTTGTCGCGGCTGGGGCTACCGGTCACGCCCGCTCATCTCAATGGCCGCTACCAACGCTGGAGCGGGGATGCGCTCGAGATGAACCGCGGCGAGGTGTTGCTGCTCATTGGCGAGGCCGCGTAGATCGGCGATGCGCACCTGAGAAAGCACTCCAAGCCGGAACCATAAACCACTGTCACTGCGTCGCGAGGAGATCCAAATGACCACAATCGTAACCGAAAATTGCCTCCGGTGCCGCTTCACCGACTGCGTCACCGTCTGCCCGGTGAACTGCTTCCATGGGGACGATGAAATGCTGTATATCGACCCCGAGGTCTGCATCGACTGTAGCGCCTGCGTACCCGAGTGTCCGGTACATGCCATCCATGAGGGGGAAGACATTCCCGACAACCTGAAAGACTGGATACAGATCAACGCCGACCGCGCCCCGAACTTACCCGTGATCGATGGCAAACAAGATCCGCTGCCCACGGCCGAGGCGCGCCAAGCGGAGTTAGGGTATTGATAGAAGTATGTTGCGCGTGCGGTAGATGAATACCTTAGGAACCCCTGAAAACCCATTGCAGATCGCCGTCGTCGGCAGCGGCCCGAGCGGCTTCTACGCCGCCGAAGCCCTGATCAAGTCCGGGCGCGCCGTGCGCGTGGACATGTTCGAGCGGCTCGCCTCGCCCTTCGGGCTCGTACGCAGCGGCGTCGCGCCCGATCACCCCAAGCTCAAACAAGCCATCCTCGTCTACGACAAGATCGCGCGCTCGCCCGAGTTTTCATTTTGCGGCAATATCAATGTGGGCAAGGACATCACGCTCGGCGAGCTGCGCCAGAACTATCACGCGGTCCTGTTCACCTGCGGGGCGGAAACGGACCGGCGGCTCGGGATCCCGGGCGAAGATCTCCGCGGCAGCCATACCGCCACCGAATTCGTCGGCTGGTACAACGGTCATCCCGATTATCGCGACCGGGTGTTTGATCTATCGCACGAGGTCGCGGTCATCATCGGCCAGGGCAACGTGGCCGCGGATGTTTGCCGCATCCTGGCCAAAACGGCGGGCGAGTTAAAACATACCGATATCTCGGAGCACGCGCTCGATACGCTGGCCGAGAGTAAAGTGCGGGAAATCCATGCAATCGGACGCCGCGGACCGGCGCAAGCGAAATTCACCAGTCGCGAATTGCGCGAGTTCGGGGAGCTCCGCGATTGCGATCCGCGCGTCGATGCGCTGGAGTTAACTCTGAATCCGGAAAGCGAGGCCGAGCTCGCCGACAAGAACAACGTGGTCAGCGCCAAGAATGTCGAGATCTTCCGTGATTTCGCCCGGCGCATGCCGAGCAAGCACCGACGCTGTATTTTCCAGTTCCTGCGCGGCCCCGTGCGGCTCGAAGGCGAGGGGCGGCTTGCGCGCGTGGTGCTGGAACGCAATCGGCTGCAAGGGGCGCCGTTTCAGCAGTCGGCGCGGGGCACGGGGGAGATCAGCACGCTCGAATGCGGGATCTTATTCCGCAGCATCGGCTATAAAGGGGTGGCCGTTTCCGAGGCGCCCTTCGACGAGCGCAAGGGCGTGATGCCAAACCGCGCCGGACGCGTGCTCGACAGTGACGGCAGTGTCGTTCCCGGTCTTTATTGCGCGGGCTGGATAAAACGCGGTCCAACCGGGATCATCGGGACCAATCGCGCCTGCAGCGTGGAAACCGTCGGTTCGCTGCTTGCGGATCTCGACGCACTCGCGACACCGGGCCCGAAAAGCGGGAGGGACGGTATCCGAGCGCTCATCGAGCAGCGCGGTTTGCGCTCGGTCAACTACGAGGGTTGGCTAAAGCTCGACGCCGCCGAAGTCGAGCAGGGTAAACCCAAGGGAAAACCGCGCGAAAAATTCACCCGGCTGCATGAAATGCTGGCGCTTCTCGGATAAAGCTCGCGCTGAGCGGAGTTCGCGATCGCCTTCTGCGCCGCCAGCGCATGCCCCAGGACGCCGAGGGCACCGGCGCCGTCGCGCGGGGGATGGGATAGGGACGCTGGCCTTTGCGGCGCAGCTCCTCGTAGAGCGCCTGTATACAGCGATCCACAGCAAGCGTATGGTGCGCAGTGCGCACGCAGATTATTCGTCCGGTTTCCCCATAGCCGCTTTCGGTTCGTGGCAGCGCGGCAGCGCCGTCAGGACCTCCCCGTGGGTCAGGTGTGCCTGCCGGGCTTCCTAAACTCCAACTTCAGGTACAGAAAGATTCCGACAAATCTTTCGCGCTAACTGGTTGGAGATTTCGATATGGCGTGGAACGGCTGCAATTACACCGGTGGCGGAATTGGTCCAAAGTGAGTGAGAACTACCTTCACGCTTGAGATAACAGCCGTGTTGCCGCAAATGCAGGAGCAGTGCGCTGCGCTTCACGATAACACGACTGTTTCACGTTCCGCCTCCGAAGGTACTCCACGTAAGCAATCCTCACGGCGATCCTCAAGAATGAGAGCAATTGCGCCAGCCAAGCTCGCTCGGGCTTCTTCCTTAGTTCGGCCTTGACCATTTGCGCCCGGGATCTCGGGACAGTAGGCAATAAACCACTCGCCATCTCGCTCAAAAATTGCCGTAAATTCGTTTCGCATTTGTCACCTACCGGGTGAAATCGAATTGGCTCA
>JBIMKC010000002.1:0-6574 GCA_043673925.1 Chromatiales bacterium
TCAAGGTAAACCAAAGCAAGTCACATTCCGCCTTGACGTTTTCCTCATCGGGTTTCTCGGCGACTACATTTTGCGCCCGTTTGAGCCTACATTCCTTGACGGTATAGATCCCCGGCGCCTTCTCATCGAGGTCTTGCAGCAAGGATGCGAGATCGTTCTCGTGTAACAACCCGAGGTCCAGCTTCATCGTGCTCGTACTGACTTGATAAGGCCCTGTAGGAAACGCCGGGCTATAAGGTTCGCGTGAGGTGATCTCATAACGCAGGCCGGGAAGCTTAAGTGTCGCCGCGGCGTCTTTTAGGATCTCCACCCAATCCAAGCGCTTTTCTTCCCCGACAATCCCGCGCCGGTAAAGATTGACGAACCGCGGATATTGCTCTTTGATGATAAGCTCGTCCTGATCCACGGATAGATACTTGCGGCTTACCTCCAGAAACGTCTGGTTGTTGAGCCGATAGTCCTCCGCCATCTGGTCGCGAAAATAACCGCTGGCAATGATAAGCAAGGCGCTGATGATGAGCGCACCCACCAGCGCCGCGAGCGGCGCGCTCAACAGCGGCCATTCGATGTCAACCGTTCGCATCTTCCGCTCCGAAAACGATCCGCAACGAGAACGCCGCTTTCTCGGGTATGTTCACGTCCTTCGTATCACCGCGAATTTGGGCGCTCGATCGCGTATCGAGCGGAAGGGTCACGGCCGTGACCGAATGGGCTTGGTACTTCGACCGCAACACCTCGCCGAAGCGATTGATCTGATCTAAAGCGGCCCGGTAATTCCCGTCGAAGGGATAGACATTGGCGGTGATCTCCGCGATTTCATAGTAACTGGGCGCTTGGCCCGTATCTGGAACGGGCAGCGCCTGCGGGGCGGCGGCGCCCGCGCCCGCTTGCGGGTCGGTGCTCACGGTCCATTGGATTTCTTCCAGCCGCAGGGTGGGGAAACCATCGAGCGCTTGTCCGAGGACCCCCATCCGGCTGAGCGGCGCCGCTTTGTGTTGTGTCAACGTATCGACGATGTCCACGGCGGTCTTGATATCGGCGGGGCTGACCGCGGTGGGAGCCAGGCGTCCCTTTTCCCTATCGTAGCGGGCCTGATAGAACATGGCTTTTTGTGCCGCATCCCGAGCCAGTTGCCTGACCGACACGCCATCTATCAGGTTGAACCAGCTCCATAACGCGCTGCCGAGCAAGGCGATGACGCTCGCCGCATACAGGCCAGCGCGGGTTTGGTGCAGCGTGTAGTAACGGCGTTCTTCGTTCGAGGCGTAATGGTTCTTCGGTTGGGTGCGCAGCAAGAGGTGCGCGAAGATATGATCGCTAAACGGAGTGGTGAGCACTCCGTCGATCCCCAGACGTCTCGCGGCATCGGCCACGTCCAGCAAGTGATATCGTACCGTTTGCGTGTTGCGGCACGCTTGCTCCAACTGGTCCAATGTTTCGCCGTGGGCAAGGATATAGGTTTCGAGCGGCCCGGCTTGTAGGAGCTGCACGCTGGTGAGGTAGCGCTCGAACTTCCCCAGCTCCCCGAGGATATACGGGGCGAAGGGAACCGTGCCGAGCCTGGGCATCTTTGCGAGCCGGCTCATCTTGAGTACCCTGCCGTTGAAAAAGGACTGCCGCAGCCCGCTCGACCCCTGCATGGTTACGAGCAGCACATCCTGGGAAGTGACCTTCATCTTGGCAAGAAGGGACGCGCTTAGAATCGGCAAGGAGTAGATGCCCGCCAACGCAACCTTGTTTTGGGTGCAAAGCCGGACCCAGGGGGTCACGATGTCCGGGTTGATGATGGCGGTGAACATCAGCTTGTCGTCGCGGCGGCCCTCCGCTTCCCGCCCTTGCATCATGACGTGGCAATAAGGCGTGCCGCGAAAGAACCAGGCCTGCTTGCGCTCAATGACCGCTTGGCGGTCGGACCCGTAGAGATGAGGTATGTTTTCGTGACGGTATTCTTCTTCGACGACGTCGACCATCAGATAGATGGGGACCTTCGGCGTTTCCTTCAGATAGCGTTCAAAATTGGCCAGGCCGACATCATCGACGTCGAACACGAAGGCGTCGGTAATACCTCCCTTTTCCCATTGATACACCGACACGCCATCGGAGGCGATGCAGAGGGCGCGGCGGCGCGCGGAGCTAAAACTTGATCTTAGTGATGAGATCATAGATCGGGCCCAGCACCGATAAGGCCACCCAGCCGAGAAGCACTCCGAGCACCAGGGTCATCGCCGGTTGTATGATGGTCTGCAGGCGTTCGATCGACTCCCGTACGTCGCGCGTATAAAAATAGCTTACGTTTTGCAACGCGGTCTCGAGCCCCCCGGTATTCTCGCCCACCCGGAGCATCCGCAATACCAAAGCCGGAAACAAGCCGGTGGCCGCAAAACTGTTGCTTAGGCCGGCGCCGTCGCTGATGTGACGGGCGGCGCTCCTAAGCGCCTCTTCGATGGCTTTGTTGCCGGCGATCCCCTCGGCCACTTTCAGGCACTCCAACACCGTGATTCCAGCAGCATACATTAGGGCAAAGTAACTGGCTATACGCGTCAGTATAAGTTTCTTGATGATTTGCCCGAATAACGGGATGCGCAGTACGGCGGCATCGAAGGCTACATGAAACGTCGGGCTACGCTTAATCGCGATCAGGATAAAGCTGATAATAAGTACAGGTACTGAGACGAACACATACCAAAACTCGACCACGGCATTGGAGGTGAAGATTAGCACCCGCGTGTGCAGCGGGAGTTCTTGCCCCATTGTCTGGACAAATTTTAGTAGTTCGGGGACGACCAGAATCATCAAAAATACCAAAGCCCCCAGCGTGATCACGGCGACAAACGCCGGGTACATGAAAAGTCGCTTGGTATAGGCCGCCTGTTCATCCTGCCACTTCAGGTTTTCGATGACGTTTCTTAGCACCTGGGTGATCTGGCCCGTGGTCTCGCCGGCCTTGATGAGATTAACAAACACCGCGCTAAACACGTAAGGAAAATCCCGCATGGCTTCCGAGAGATTCTTGCCTCCGTGTATGGACTCGATCATGGCCGAGGTGATTTCCTGGAACCGGCGGTGATCGAGCGAATCGCGCAAATCCGTTAACGCATCGAGCATCGGTACACCCGCCTCCAGGAGCTGTTCGAGGTGGAGGCAGAAGGTAATCAAGTCCTTGCGCTTGATACCCGTGCGCGCTGACAGTCGAGTGGCTTGAACCTCCTTGCAATTGACCAGTTCCAATCCCAGGCGGCCAAGGCGCACTTCCAGATCGATCGGGTTAAGCGCGTCGAGCCGCCCTTTTTTTACCCGGCCGTTGGTATCGACGGCTTTATACTGGTAGAGATCCATGATTAAACGCGTTCGGTCAGGTCAACCACGCGCGACACCTCGTCCAGGCTCGTCGTACCATCGACGATGCGAGCGATCCCCGCATCGGCCAGCCGCTTGAAGCCGCGGTCCAACGCACACCGGGCGATGTCACGCATGGTCGCTCCCCGGGCCACCAGCTCATCCAAGTCCGCGTCGAATTTCAGGACCTCCATGATAGCTGTTCTGCCTTTATACCCCTGCTGTTCGCAGTAGCCGCAACCGCTTGCGCGGTAGAGTAGATGCCCCGCGGCTTCCAATCCGAGCAAGCGGCGCTCGACATCGGTGGGGGCGTAAGGCTGCTTACATTTGGCGCAAAGTTTTCGCACCAGGCGCTGGGCCATGATACCAATGATGTTACCGGCCATGATATCGGGCCGGATCCCAAGGTCGAGGAGCCTCGGTACGGCCCCGATCGATGAGTTCGTGTGCAAGGTCGAATACACTTGGTGGCCGGTCATGGCCGCGCGAAAGGTCATGGAGGCCGTATCCTCGTCGCGGATCTCGCCGACCAGAATAATATCCGGGTCTTGCCGCAGCATCGACCGTACCCCGGTCGCGAAATCGAGCCGCACCGATTCATTCACCGAGGTTTGGCGAATCAAAACCATGGGGTATTCCACCGGGTCCTCCAAGGTCATGATATTGGAGGATTCGGTATTGAGGTGATTCAACAACGAATAGAGCGTTGTGGTTTTCCCGCTCCCGGTCGGTCCCGTGATGAGTATAATGCCTTCAGGGCGCGCCACCATCATACGCAGGACGTTCAACAGGTCGGGCTCCAGTCCGAGCTCCTCCAAGGGAACGATGCCCTTCTGACGGTCGAGGACTCGCAACACGATGTTCTCGCCGTGGACCGTGGGCATCGAGGAGACCCGAAAATCGATGGGCCGGCCGGATAAGGTCAAGGAAATGCGCCCGTCTTGGGGGGCGCGCGTTTCGGCGATATCGAGGTCCGCCATTACCTTGAGGCGTACGGCGATGGCGGACCAATAGTTTTTGTGCAGGCTTCTCACCTGGCGTAATACCCCGTCGATACGGTAACGGAAGCGTAAAAACCCTTGCTCGGGCTCGAAGTGGATGTCGGAAGCGCCGCGCCTGACCGCATCTGAGAGCAGCGCGTTGACCAAGCGCACGATGGGTTGACTGTAAGCCTCGCTTTCCGGGTCGAGGCTGTCGTAGTCGATTTCCCCGGTTTCGATCTCCTGTATGATGCCATCGACGGATAGCTCGAAACCATAGAACTGATCGATGGCCTTGTCGACTTCGTTTTCGCCCGCCAACAGCGGGACGATCTCGACATCGCCGCCCAGCAGTGCGTTCAATTGGTCCAGGGCGACGACGTTAAAGGTGTCGGCCATCGCCACGGTCAAACGGTTTCGGTGGATATCATAGGTGAGGGGAAGGACGCGGTAACGCCGCGCCATTTCCTTGGGAAGGAGCTTGATGGCTTCGCTGTCAACGACCACATGGGTGAGATCGGCGCTCTGTTGACCTAGCGCGCCGCCCATGACATCGCGGATGACGGCCTCGGTGGCGAAACCGAGACGAACCAGAATTTTGCCGAGGTTCTCCTTGCGCTTTTTCTGCTCCGTCAGCGCAATCCGTACTTGATCCGCACTGACAACTCCCTTAAGTACCAGCAGTTCCCCGATGCGTAGCTGCTCCTTGGTGAGGTTCACATTCAGTCACTGCTTGGCGGATGAGACAGAGTCTGAATTCTAGACAGGACTTGGGAGGTATTGAAGTTAACCGATCGGCTATCCGCCAGAACCAGCGCCTGGCGGTAATAACCGACGGCCGTCTTGGCCTGGCCCATCCGGTCCAGGCTGACCGCGAGATTGAATACGTAATCGGGATTCTGGGATTCGGCGCCGAAGGCCTTGAAGTAGGCTTCCTGGGCTTCGGCCCAGCGTCCCTGCCGCGCATAAAGGTTGCCCAGGCTGAAATGGATTTGCCCCGCCTGCGGGGTCTCGTCGAGCAAGAGTTTGAGCTTCGATTCGCTGAGATCGCGGCCGGCCGCGCCTTGCATTCCGGACAGCGCGGCATGCGCCACGCTATCGCGCGGGTTGATCTGAAGTAGCCTTCCGTAATAGCGCTGGGCTTGCTCGGTTTGGCCATGACGCGCCGCGACCGCGGCTATTCCTAGCAACGCATCCCGTTGGTCGGGCTGACGGCTCAGCACGGTCCGATAGATGCGTTCGGCGCGGCGGTAGTCTCCGCGCCGGTAGGCCCGATAGGCATCGGTGATATCGGGATCGACCAGATCACGGCGGCGGCTCTTGGTGATCTTGATGGCACTCGATTCGGCCACCATTCCCGCCACGCTGGCCGGTAAGCCTGCTCGTATTGGTGGCGGTTCAGGCTGCTGCTCCGGTGGTGCCTTTGCGGAACGAGCCAGTAGTGCCTTTGAGCCTGCTGGGGCTTCTTGAGGCCCCGGGGGGCCTCGTTCCTGCGCCGGCTCGGCCAACCCGCCGCTCGGCTCCTCGGTCGGAGTAGATGAGATCGGGGGCGTATCGTTGGCACTGTCGCTCACGCCGGTCGGGATAGATACCGCCGCTGCGGGCGGAGCCTGCTGCTCGGGTCCGGACGCGCTCATCGCGGTTTGGGGCGGGTTAATGTCGGCGGGACCCGCGCTTCCCTGCTCGATCTGACCCCAGAACCAGAGCGCACCCAGTGCCGCGCTGAGCACTAAAATCACCCCAAGACCTAGGCCGACCCTGCCCGTAATCGGCGTACGCCGAGTCGCTGTGAATACGGTATCCGCGGAAACCCGGGCGATCGTGTCACCCGTCCGGAACGAGCCGCTCGTAGATAAGCCCGGTTCCGGACGCGAACGGTCGAGACTCTGCGAGGAGTCAAAATAGTCCTTGAGCGACGCATTGATAGCCCGTCGCGACGGCAGGGTGGCTTCTTTATCGGAGCCGGGAGGAGGGACGCTCCCGGAGATGCTTGGCGATGATCCGGAAAGACGCAAGCTACTATCTAGCGAAAGGTCCATCGGGTCGCCCACTAGCGTTAAATCGGGCGCCTCGCCTGCCGGTATCCGCTCACTCTGACTCGTGTCGCCGGCCGGCTCGGCATCTGCTCGGGCAACGGGAAACTCGAGGCCTGGCTCATCGTGCGTGCCGGCTTCGGCTACCCCGCCGGCAGCGAGGTTCGCTTTTAAATCCTCCGCCGCTTTCTTCTTGTCCTGTTCGGCCTTTTTTAAGGCATCCAT
>JBIMKC010000002.1:6674-23604 GCA_043673925.1 Chromatiales bacterium
CACCACCTTGAGCACGGCTGTCTGGTTGTTGAGCGTCATGATCTTGGGGCTCGAAAGCACCTTGATGTCGCCGAAGGTTCTCAATAATTGAACGACGACATTGATATCTTTCCCGTCGGCATCCTTGTTAACATAGTTTAATATGAACGAATTCGGTATTGCCTCAGTAGCACCCGCGGACAAGACAGTGCTCGCGGCTCCTAATAAGTTTTGAGAAAACTTGAAGCCCTCTCCGTCGTTCTGTAATATCCGCCAATCGATCCCCTGCTGGTACTGATCGTTCAACGTTACCTCCACCACCGTGGCCTCGACGAGGACTTGGCGCTGGGCATTGGCGAGCACCTTGTCCAAGAACGCTTGCACGGCGGCATGCTGCTTCGATGTCGCGCGCACGCTGATGATCCCGCTCTCCGGGTTGGGGATGACCGAGTCAGTCACCGGTAGATCGCCCTGCCCCGCGCCGCTCCCGGCGGCGGTTTCGCCGACCAGGGCTTGAATATTGCGCGTCAGGGTCAGCCAAAACCGGTTGTTCGCGGTATTGGTGATCGAGCTCGTGGAGTTATTACTGCCTCCGCCGCCCCCGCCCCCGCCTCCGATGTCACCCATCCCGGTGGTCGCGATCTGAGTGGCGACATCGATGGTGCCCTTGCTTTCGCGGGTGAGATTGACGTAATCCACCCGGTAGGTGCGGAGGTAGGGGCGATCCGGGGTCACGATAATGTTCTTACCCTGGATTTCAAACCGCACGTCGGCCTGGCGCGCGATGCGGTCGAGGATCTGCGGCAGGGTCTGGTCGATCGCGTTCAGGGTCACGATCCCCTCGATCCCGGGATCGATATCGACATTCACTTGCGCGTCCCGCGCCAGCGCGAACAACAACTCCTTGACCGGAACTTCATTGACCACGACCGTGTATTTCTCAAGATCCGGAGCGGGCTCGGGCCGAGGCAGCAACGGGACTTTGTCCACGACCGGCGGAATGTCTTGCGGTTGGCGGTTGTCCTCCACGCGCAGGTGGCCGACCGACGGGACCGGAGGCGGCGGGACGAGGGCGCTGCAAGCCATGAGGCCCGCGAGGCCGGTGAGGGCGACTATTCTCCGAATACTCATAATGTTATCCCCTCGAACCCGAGTTCGAGCTCTCGCTGGCAGGTTTAATGAACGAGAATCTTTTTTATAAGCATAAAGTTAGTGTAATGTTTTTAGAACAAATATTAAATAGCTTCGCCGCCCGCCTGTCGCGCCCGCGCCACCCGCCGCGGTCCGGGTCGTGCATGACGGTCGCGTGCCGAACCTATTAATCGTTGCCGGCGAAGACTAAAGGCGCCAGTTCCTTCAATGCTTTTTCATAGACGGAGCGTTTAAAAAATACGACCTCTTGTAGGGGATGCCAATAATGCACCCATTGCCAGCGATCGAATTCCGGCCGTGGAGCCGCATCCAGGCGCACGTCCGTCTCCGTGCCAATGAGCCGTAACATGAACCAGATCTGTTTTTGCCCGATGCACACAGGCCTCTTATCGTAGCGAACATAGCGTTTAGGGAGCCGGTAGCGCAACCACGCGCGGGTACATCCGACGAGTTCCACATGCTCGGGCTCCAGGCCCACCTCTTCCTTGAGCTCTCGAAACATCGCCATCTGGGGGGTTTCGTGGCGCTTAATGCCACCTTGGGGAAACTGCCAGGCGTCCATGCCCACGCGCCGCGCCCAAAAGACCTGAGCGTCGCGATTGCTTAGAATGATTCCGACATTTAACCTAAAACCGTGAGCGTCTATCATGACTCACCGCCAGCATCCGATTGAATTCTTCCGTAAATTCGCAAGCTTACACTTTGCTTGAAATTCTAACACACTTAATTCCTTAGTCGCAGGGAATGACTTTAGCAATTTTCGATCTCGATAACACGCTCATCGGCGGCGACAGCGACACACTCTGGGGAGAGTTCTTGACCGAGGAAGGTATCGTTCAAAAAGACGACTATGAGCGTCGCCATGAACGCTATTACCGAGATTACTTGAACGGCGCGCTGGATATCTTCGCGTTTCTGGGTTTTCAGTTGGAAGTTTTGGCCCAGCATGATGCCGATACGCTGCGCGAGTGGCGCGAAAAATATATCGAACGAAAAATCAAGCCGATTATGCTTCCGAAGGCGCGAGCGTTATTGCATACTCACCGCGCCAAGGGTGACACGCTGCTAATCGTCACCGCCACCAATCGATTTCTCACCGAGCCCATCGCCGCATTGCTGGACGTCGAGCATCTCATCGCGACCGAGCCGGAGATCATCGACGGACACTACTCCGGCCGTGTGTGCGGAACGCCCGCGTTTGCCGCCGGCAAGGTGGCGCGCTTATCCGACTGGCTGGTTAAACAGGGGAAAAGCTATGCCGAGACCTGGTTCTACAGCGATTCGCACAATGATTTGCCGCTGCTGCATGCAGTTACACATCCCGTCGCGGTGGATCCGGACGCGACATTGGCGCAGGCCGCAAGCATCAATCGCTGGCCGGTGATTAGCTTGCGTTAACGAGCCAAGAGCTTCTCGACCGCGTCCCGTTCTTCTTCCAGTTCCTTGCGGGTGATCTCCATGCGCGCGCGGCTAAACTCATCGATCCCGAGACCCTGGACAATGCTGTAGCCGCCGTCCCGGGTGGTCACCGGGAAGGAATAGACAAAACCGGGCGCAATGCCATAGCTCCCGTCACTCGCAACCGCCATGCTGGTCCAATCATCCGCCGGGGTTCCCATCACCCAATCGCGCATGTGCTCGATGGCCGCGTTCGCGGCCGATGCCGCGCTCGAGGCGCCGCGCGCGGCGATAATCTCCGCTCCCCGTTTCGCGACCCGAGGAATGAATTCATCCGCAAACCAGCGCTGCTCTATCGAGTCCTTGGCCGGCCGGCCGCGAATCAAGGCGTGGCTGATGTCGGGATATTGGGTGGTCGAGTGATTCCCCCAAATAATCAGTTTCTTGATATCCGTGACCTTGCAGCCGGCCTGTTGCGCCAACTGGGCGATGGCCCGATTGTGATCCAAGCGCGTCATCGCCGAGAAGTTCTTCGCATTGATGTCCGGAGCGCTGCGCATTGCCGTTAACGCGTTGGTGTTCGCTGGATTACCGACCACCAGTACCTTGACCTCTCGCTGCGCGTGCTCATTGAGGGCCCGGCCTTGGATCTGGAATATCCCACCGTTCGCGGCGAGCAGATCGCTGCGCTCCATGCCGGGACCACGGGGTCTGGCGCCCACGAGCAAGGCATAGGCGGTTCCCCGAAACGCGATCTTGGGATCGTCGGTAATGACGACGTCATCGAGGAGCGGAAACGCGCAGTCCATCAGCTCCATCGCGACGCCTTCCAGCACCTTCAAGGCGGGCGTGATCTCCAGTAACCGCAAGCTTATCCGCTGCGCCGTTCCCAGCATCTCTCCGGCGGCGATGCGAAACAGCAATGCGTAACCGATCTGGCCGGCGGCCCCAGTGACCGTGATTTGGACGGGTTGTGTCATTGGCTCTCTCGCTCCTTAGTTTCTTTTTGCGACCGGCACATAGTCCCTGGATTCGGAACCGATATAGATCTGGCGGGGACGTCCGATGCGGAAATCCGCATCCGTGATCATCTCTATCCATTGCGCCAGCCATCCGGCGGTCCGCGCCATTGCAAACAACACCGTGTACATACGCGTCGGTATTTCGAGCGCCTTGAGAATGATCCCGGAATAAAAATCCACGTTCGGGTAGAGTTTCCGCTCGATAAAATAGTCATCTTCGAGCGCGATGCGCTCCAGCTCCATGGCGATTTCGAGCATAGGCCGCTGCGCGGCCGCGCCCATGGCGTCGAGGACGGCGTGACACGCCTTGCGGATGATCGCCGCGCGCGGGTCGTAGTTTTTATACACGCGATGCCCGAATCCCATCAATCGATACGATCCGTTCTTGTCCTTGGCGCGATCGACATACTTTCGTACGTTTCTAATATCCTGGATCTCTTCGAGCATCTGCACGACCGCTTCGTTCGCGCCTCCATGTGCGCGCCCCCACAAGGTCGCCATGCCCGCCGCGATACAGGTATAGGGGTTGCTCTCGGTGCTCCCCGCGAGCCGCACGGCGGAGGTGCTGGCGTTTTGCTCATGATCGGCGTGCAGGATGAAGAGCAGATCCAAGGCGTATAGCGCGACCGGATTGGTGATAAAAGGTTCCGAGGGCCGCGCGAACATCATGTGCATGAAGTTATCGATGTACCCCAGGGCGTTGTTGGGATACACGAAAGGCTGGCCGACGCCATACTTGTAACACTTGGAAGCGATGTTCGGCATCTTCGCCAGGATACGGCGAGCGGTCGCATCGCGGTCACCCTGGTCGTAAATGTCAATCGATTCGTGGTAATACGAAGCCATCGCGCCGATCACGCCGATCACGATGGACATCGGATGCGCGTCGTAGCGGTAACCGCCGTAGAACTTGATCAGGTGCTCGTGCACCATGCTGTGCTCTTTAATGGACGAATCGAACTCCGCCATTTGCCGGGCAGTCGGCAGTTCGCCGTAAATCAGCAGGTACGCTACTTCTAGGAAGTAGCTGTGCTCGGCCAATTGCTCAATCGGGTAGCCACGGTACAACAAGATCCCCTTGTCGCCGTCAAGGAAGGTAATCGCGCTACGGCAGCTTGCGGTCGTGACGAACCCGGGATCCAAGGTAAACATCCCAAGCTCGCTGTAAAGGCGCTTGGTATCGATGACGGCAGGCCCGTAAGTGCCGCGATAGACCGGACATTCGAGCGTTTTACCGGTATTATTGTCCGTTATCGTTACCGTATCGGGTGTCATCGAACTCTCCTTGGGCCGCGGATTCGCGTATGCGTTTCCAGGTTTCAACATAAGCCTTATACCTCAATACGCCCCTCTGCACGGTAAGCATAACGTTAATTTTCGCGCCGCAGCAAGTAGCGTCTTGGCGTCGCCGTGGCCGGACCGGATCATGGCAGCGGCTAAAACTCTTGGCCCATCCTTAGCTATTGGGTATTATTGCGGCGCACATTTGGGCTGCCGTGATAAGGGAACCGCCCATGACCGCTACCGTCATCATCGTCTCACGCGGGCGCACGGCGATTCCCGTGCATGAGGAAACCGCCGCGATATGGATCGCGTTTAATCTTGAGAAGTCATGAAGCAGCGCAGAGCTACAGCATTACATAGCGGAAACGCCGAGTTTATCGACTCGTTATATGAGCAATTCATGCGCAGTCCGGAAACGGTCGATGCGCATTGGCGGTCGGTATTCGAAGATCTAACGCCCGGAGCCGAGCAAGCAGCGCCGGGAGGCGATGGGTCCGCCCTGGCGCCGGAGCGGGCCGAAGCCCTCTCGGACGCCGGTCTCGACGCCCGGATCCAAAAACAAATCGCGGTCTTACAACTCATTAACGCTTACCGGTTTCGAGGCCACCGGCAAGCCGATCTCGACCCCTTGCGCCAAATCGAGCGTCCGATCGTCGCGGAGCTCGATCCCGCTTTTCATGGGCTGAGCGAACGCGACTTCGGCGTTAGTTATAGCACGGGATCGCTTTTTGGCGCCGAGTATGCCGCTTTTGGCGAGATCCTACGTCGGGTCCGGACAACGTACTGCCGCACGATCGGCGCCGAGTACATGCATATTAACGCCACCAATCAAAAACGCTGGCTTCAGCAACGCTTGGAACTAGACTGTGCCACGCCCGGTTTCGACCCGCCAAGAAAGCGGAGGATCCTGGAACGGCTCGTGGCCGCCACCACGCTGGAAGAATATCTGCACCGAAAATACGTGGGGCAGAAGCGCTTCTCCCTTGAGGGCGGCGAAAGCGCGATCCCCTTACTCGACGAATTGGTACAGAGCGGCGGCGAGGGCGGGATCAAGGAAGTCGTCATCGGGATGGCGCATCGTGGGCGATTAAACGTGCTGGTCAACATTGTCGGCAAGCATCCCGCGGAACTATTCGAGGAGTTCGACGGCAAGGGCGGGAACGCCGCCGGTTCGGGTGATGTTAAATACCATCTGGGCTACTCCTCCGATATCGCCACTCCGGGGGGGCCGGTTCACCTGACGCTGGCGTTTAATCCCTCACACTTGGAAATCATTAACCCGGTCGTTCAAGGATCGGTACGGGCACGCCAAGACCGGCGCCGCGATAGAAACCGGGACACGGTATTGCCCATCCTGATGCACGGGGATGCGGCGTTTGCCGGGCAAGGGGTGGTGATGGAGACGCTCAACCTATCGCAGACGCGCGGATATGGCACGGGCGGCACCATTCACATAATCATCAATAACCAAATCGGCTTCACCACCAGCGATCCGCTGGATGCGCGCTCAACCTTGTATTGCACCGACGTGGCGAAGATGGTCCAAGCGCCGATCTTACATGTCAACGGCGATGATCCCGAGGCCGTCGTAATGCTCGCGCGGCTGGCGCTCGATTACCGAATGGAATTCAACAAAGACATTGTCATCGATTTGGTCTGCTACCGCAGGCATGGCCATAGCGAAGCCGATGAGCCCCTGGCGACTCAGCCCATCATGTATCAAAAGATCCGGCAGCATCCTAGCGTCGTCAGGATCTATTCGGAAAAGCTGCAACAGGAAGGTCTCATCCAAGAAAACGAAGCGGAGTCGATGGCCCGCTCTTACATCGATTCGCTTGAGGGCGATCAGATCGTCGCGGGGCCGGTCGTATACGACATCAGGAACGAACTTAGGGTCAGTTTCACCGCATACCACGGTACCCATTGGCATGCGCCTTGTGAAACCGCGCTCGCGCTGGAACGCGTTCAGGCGCTTAGCGAACGCTTCACGAGCATCCCCAAGGATATCCAGTTGCACCGCAGTGTAGAGCGCATCATCGAGCAACGCCGCCAGATGGGGCAGGGGCATGCGCCGATCGACTGGGGATACGCGGAAACCCTCGCCTATGCCAGTTTAATCGATGAAGGTTATCCCATCCGGCTCGCGGGGCAGGACAGCGAGCGCGGGACGTTTTTTCACCGGCATGCGGTCTTGCACGATCAAAACACCGGTGAAGGCTACGTCCCTCTGCACCATGTCAAAGAGGATCAGGCGCGATTCATGGTGATCAATTCGATCTTGTCCGAGGAGGCGGTCTTGGGCTTCGAATACGGGTATAGCAGTTCGGAACCTGATGCCTTGGTGATCTGGGAGGCGCAATTCGGCGATTTCGCCAATGGCGCTCAAGTCGTCATCGATCAATTCATCACCTCCTGCGAGTCCAAATGGAGCCGTTACAGCGGGTTGGTCATGTTGTTGCCCCATGGATACGACGGACAAGGCCCCGAGCATTCCTCGGCACGCCTCGAACGGTACTTGCAGCTCTGCGCCGAGGAAAATATACAGGTATGCGTTCCGAGCACGCCCGCGCAGATGTTTCATATGTTAAGAAGGCAGGCGCGCCGCCCCTACAAAAAACCCTTGGTCGTCATGAGTCCGAAAAGCCTGCTCAGGCATAAGCTCTCGACGTCGACCTTGGCGGATATCACCGCAGGTGGCTTTCAGGTCGTTATCGACGAGATCGATCCCATCGATGGGCGGGCGGTAGATCGTGTGCTGATATGCGGCGGAAAGATTTATTTTGATCTTTTGGAAGCCCGGCACGCGAACAAAATCAAAGACATCGCCATCGTCCGACTAGAGCAATTGTATCCGTTTCCAACCCAAGAAATGGACGCCGTGCTGGCGCGCTATCCGAACGCGCTGGACATCGTTTGGGTGCAAGAAGAGCCGCGCAACCAAGGGGCCTGGATCTATCTGCTGTCACGCCTGCATCTCTTCGGCCGCTTGCACGAACCGCAGCAACTGAGGCTCGTGGCGCGCCCGTACTCCGCCTCGCCGGCGGTAGGGTATATCTCCAAACACCTCGAGCAGCAGCAGACCCTGGTCAGCGAAGCCTTGAAAGTGAATCAGTTTGCCGTCGCGCACCAGAAGACCGCGTAAAGCATTAACCCCCATGCTCCTAGAGATCAAGGTTCCGGTACTGGCCGAATCGATCGCCGATGCGCGCGTGCTCGAGTGGCACAAGCAACCGGGCGATCGGATCGGCCGCGGCGAGCACCTGACCGATCTTGAGACGGACAAGGTGACATTGGAGATCACCGCCCCGGAAGCGGGAATGCTCAAGGAGGTCTACAAAAAAGCAGGTGAGACGGCATTGAGTCAAGAAGTTTTGGCGGTCATCGATACCGCTCACCAAGCCGAGCGGCCCGCGGATAAGGAGCTCAGCACGCCCAAACCGGCTGCCGTGCCTAGGCGCGTAAGCGAGGAGGCGCCTTCCGAGGACGTGACTCCGCTCAGCCCGGCCGTCCGCAGACTGGTCACGGAGCACGCCCTCGATCCTAAGACCATTCCGGCGCGCGGGAAAAGCGGCCGGATCACCAAGCAAGACGTGCTCACTTATATTGAAGCCAAAGATACCGGCCTGGTTCCACCGCCGGTCCAGCAGAAAGATGCTCTCGCGGACCCCGACGCCGGTCAGCGTCCCACGAAGCGCGTCGCCATGAGCCGCTTGCGCTTGCGCGTTGCCGAGCGCCTCTTGGCGGCGCAACGCGAGAACGCGATCCTGACCACCTTCAATGAAATCAACATGCAGCCGGTCATGGCGCTGCGGGAGCGTTATCGCTCGGCGTTCGAGTCGCGTCATGGCGCGCGCTTGGGGTTCATGGGCTTTTTCTGCAAGGCCGCGGTGTCGGCGTTGAAAAAGTTTCCGATTGTCAATGCTTCCATCGACGGTTCCGATGTCGTGTACCATGACTACTACGACCTCGGGATCGCGGTCAGCTCGCCTCGTGGACTCGTGGTCCCCGTGCTTCGCGACGTTGACCGCCTTGGCTTCGCGCAAATAGAAATCGCGGTGAAGGAATTCGGCGACAAGGCGCGGGATGCGAAGCTCGGCATCGACGAGCTTACCGGCGGCACCTTTACCATCACCAACGGAGGCGTGTTCGGTTCGCTCCTATCGACGCCCGTTATCAACCCGCCCCAGAGCGCGATCCTCGGCATGCACCGGATCCAAGACCGGCCCGTGGCGGAAGAGGGGCAAGTAGTGATCCGTCCGATGATGTACGTCGCATTGTCCTACGATCACCGTATCATCGACGGACGCGAGGCCGTGCAGTTTCTGGTCACGATAAAACAGCACATCGAAGATCCGGCGCGCATCCTGATCGAGGTCTAGGGGATGGACCGCTACGACGTCGTGGTGGTTGGCGGCGGGCCCGGCGGTTATGTCGCGGCTATCCGCGCCGCCCAACTCGGTTTTACAACCGCTTGCATCGACGCGTGGGTCGATGCCGCCGGTAAACCCGCCTTGGGCGGGGTATGCCTGAATGTCGGTTGTATTCCTTCCAAGGCGCTGCTGGATTCCTCCCACCTCTACGAGACGATTGGCCGCCATACCAAGGATCACGGGATCGCGATGAGCGGGCTTAGCCTCGACCTCCCGTCGATGATGCTCCGCAAGGATAAAGTCGTACGCACCTTGACCCAGGGCATCGCCGCGTTGTTTAAGAAAAATAACGTGACGTGGCTCGCGGGACGGGCGCGCCTGCTGGGCGACATGCGCGTCTCGGTGACCGAACGCACGCGCGCCGAAGCGTCCGTGATCACGGCCTCGCATATCATCATCGCCACCGGTTCGGTACCCGCCGCGCTGCCCGGCATCGAGATCGATAACGGGTTGATTTGCGATTCGACGGCAGCGCTAGCATTTGCGGAAGTCCCGAGGCGCTTGGGCATCATCGGCGCCGGCGCGATCGGGCTTGAGCTTGGAAGCGTGTGGCGGCGTCTTGGCTCGGAGGTCGTTATTTTGGAGGCATTGAGCGAGTTTCTGCCGGGCACGGATTTCGAGATCGCGCAGGCCGCCGCGAAAGAACTGGCGCGGCAAGATCTGGCGATCCGGTTAGGCTGCACCGTGACCGGCGTGACCGTAAACGGGACGGACCTTCGCGTTGAGTACCAAAAGGACCAAGGGCAACACGATCTGGCCGTGGACAGACTGATCGTCGCGGTCGGACGGCGCCCGAATACCGACGGGCTCGGTCTCGTGGAATGCGGGATTAATCTCGATGGGCGCGGCTTCGTCGAGGTCGATGATCGGTGCCGCACAAACCTGAGAGACGTGTTCGCCATCGGCGATGTCATTGGTAGCCCGATGCTGGCCCATAAGGCCTCCGAGGAGGGTATGGCGGTGGCGGAAACCATCGCGGGTCACACCACCGAGGTGAATTACGCTTCTGTCCCATCGATCATTTATACCTGGCCGGAGGTGGCTTGGGTGGGTCAAACAGAGCAGTCGTTAAAGTCGAATGGCACGCTGTTTCGGCGCGGGGTGTTTCCGTTCCTCGCGAGCGGACGGGCCCGTGCCATGGGCGAGACCGCGGGACTCGTCAAAATCCTGGGCGATGCCGAAAGCGATGCCTTGCTTGGGGTGCATATCTTCGGCCCGAACGCCTCGGAATTAATCAGCGAGGCGGTGATCGCGATGGAATTCGGCGCCAGCACCGAAGATCTGGCGCGCGCGATCCACGCCCATCCGACGCTCGCGGAAGCCATGCACGAAGCCGCGCTCGCCGTGGATAACCGCACGATAAACCTATAACCCACCGGACCGCGGGTTGAACCCGGCGGCCCACCCTCCGTTCATTGACACACTGCACAAAACCTGTAGACTCGGACGCTATGAAAGTATGAGCCGGGGGTAGGGAACCGCGGTGGATCCATCCCGGCGGGACATCAGGGACTGACCGCTCCGCGCCGGCAATAGGTCCGGATCGGTTTACCATCCGTTTCTTATTCGTCCAAGCGGTGGTGATCGGCCCGGTGCGTTAGCTCGGAGAGGCTCGCGGTGTGTAGCGTTCTTAGCGGGGTCCATCATGGTAAAAGGGCGCACAAAGAAACCGCCGGCCGATCGATCGGGGCTCGGCGGGGATAAGGCACGCCCTGTGGCGGACGCATCTACCGATGCGGATGAGGCCGGGGAAGGCCACCCAAGGGACTTCCCGGTGGTCGCGATCGGTGCCTCGGCCGGGGGGCTCGAGGCATTGAAGAGGTTCTTCAGCGCCATGCCGGCCCAGAGCGGCCTCGGTTTCGTGGTGATCCCGCATCTCGATCCCACCCATGTGAGCCACCTGCCGGAGCTGCTGCGCCGGCATACCCCCATGCCGGTCGAACAGGCGCACGATGGGGCGCTGGTCCAGGCCGAGCACGTCCACATCATCCCGCCGAACGCGTTACTGACGATCAAGGGGGGGCTCCTGCACCTCGGGGCGGCGGTGGCTCGTCCCGGCATACCGCGGCCCATCGACGGCTTCTTGCGGAGCCTGGCGGAGTACCAACAGGAGCGGGCAATCTGCATCATAGTCTCGGGCACCGGCAGCGACGGCACGCTCGGGCTCAAGGCGATCAAGGCGGAGGGAGGCCTGGTGATGGTCCAGAGCCCGGACACCGCGGAGCACGACGGCATGCCCCGCAGCGCCATCGCCACCGGGCTCGTGGATTACGTGCTGCCCGTGGAACAGATGCCCGCGGCGCTGCTCGAGTATGTCGAGCATGCCCATCTGCGTGGCGGTTCGATCCCGGTCCCCGCCGACACGCGGCACGACTCTCTGCACCCCATATTGGCCCTGTTGTGCACTCGGGAAGGGCATGACTTTCGCTGTTATAAGAAGGCCATGCTGCTGCGCCGTATCCAGCGGCGCATGGGCCTCAATCATATCGCCGCGATCGGCGACTACGGCCAGTATCTACGGGACACCCCAGCCGAGCTCAGGGCCCTGGACAAGGACCTCCTGATCGGCGTGACCGAGTTCTTCCGCGAGCCAGAGGCCTGGGCGGTCCTCGAAGCGGAGGTGATCCCAAAGCTCGTGGCGGCCAAGCACCCCGAGGCGCCCCTGCGCGTGTGGGTCACCGGTTGCGCCACCGGCGAGGAGGCGTACTCCATCGGCATGTGCTTCCTCGAGCGGGTGGCGAGCAGCGAGCGCAATGGCAAGCTCCAGATCTTCGCGACCGACATCGATAGCCACGCGCTCGAGATCGCCCGCGTGGGGACCTACCCGGAGGGCATGGCCTCGTCCCTCGCTCCGGAGCGTCTTACCCGGTTCTTCACCAAGTCCGACAATAGCTACCGGGTCAAAAAGGAACTGCGCGAAGCCGTGGTGTTTGCACCGCAGAACCTGATCACCGATGCCCCCTTCTCGCGCCTGGACCTCATCATCTGCCGCAATCTGCTCATCTATCTCGAGCCCGAGTTACAGCAGAAGGTCATCGCGCTGTTTCATTTCGCCCTCAACCGGAACGGCTATCTATTCCTGGGCAAGTCCGAGACCGTCGGCCAGCAACTGAGCCTGTTCGAGCCCCTCTCGAAGAAGTGGCGGATCTACCGGCGCAGCGGGCCGGTCCGGCATGTTCCGGCGGACTTTCCGCTCATCCCGGAGGCCCTACCCGGCGAGCGCCCGGGCGGGCCGCGGCCACGCCCGCCCAGGCCCGGCGACCATGGGGAGGTGATCCGGGCGCTCCTGCTGGCGCGCTATGCCCCGGCCGCCGTGCTGGTCAACCGTGACTGCCAGACCCTCTATTTCCATGGCCAGACCGACGACTACTTGGTACACCCAGCCGGGCAACCGACCGACGACCTCTTGGCCATGGCCCGCGAGGGTCTGCGCCTCAAGCTGCGCGCCGCCCTGCATAGGGCCATGCGGGAGGAGCAGCCGGCGGTGGTGGTGGCCCAGGTGAAACGGGGCGGCGCTTCCCTCCGGGTACAGGTGACGGTGACGCCCGTGGAGGACCAGAGGCAGGGCGTGGGACTCTGGCTCGTGACCTTTACGGCACCACCGGCGGCCGAGGCCGAGCCGGCGCCCCGCGCCATCGAGGAGTCGGCGGCGGTGGGCCACTTGGAAGACGAGCTCGCCAGCGTCAAGAAAGAGCTGGAAAGCGTGGTCGCGGACCTGGAGAGCGCCAACGAAGAGCTGAAGGTCTCGAACGAAGAGGCCATGTCGATGAACGAGGAGCTGCAATCCACCAATGAGGAATTGGAGACCTCGAAGGAGGAGCTGCAGTCCCTCAATGAAGAGCTCACCACGGTCAACGCCCAACTCGAGGAGAAGGTCGCCGATCTGGAACGCACCAACAACGACCTCGATAACCTGCTCGCCAGCACCCACATCGCGACCCTGTTTTTCGACCGGGAGTTCCGCATCAAGCGCTACACGCCCGCCTCCACCCGCTTGTTCAACCTGATCCCCTCGGACGTCAACCGGCCGGTGGCCGACATCGCCAATAAGCTTTCCGATGGTCACCTATTATCCGACGCCCAGCAGGTCCTCGATACCCTCACCCCGATTGAGCGCGAGGTGCGCACCGTGGGGGGCGAGTGGTACATCCAGCGGGTGCTGCCTTATCGGACCCACGAGGACCGCATCGAGGGCGTGGTGGTGATCTACACCGAGATCACCGAGCTCAAGCGTGGCGAGGAGGCGCTACGCGAGAGCGAGGAGCGGTTCCGAACGCTGGCCGAGACGGTGCCGAACATCATCTTCACCCATCGCCCCGACGGCTTCAGTGATTACACCAATCCAAGGTTCTACGAGATCACGGGCCTTCCGCCCGGTGCGGCGGACGGCTTCGGCTGGCAGCAGTCCCTGCACCCCGAGGACTGGAAGCGGGATCGATCCCGCTGGCGGCAAGTGCTTGCGGCGGAGCAGCCCTACGAGATCAAATACCGCCTTCAGAGCGCCGCCGGCGGCTACCGCTGGCACCTGACCCGTGGCCGCCCGATAGCCGATGCGAGTGGCCGAGTGATCAAGTGGTTTGGCGTGTCTTCCGACATCGACGACCTGGTGCACGCGCAGGAAGCCCTGGCGCAGGCCCAGAAGATGGAGGCCGTAGGCCAACTGACCGGCGGTATTGCGCACGATTTCAATAACCTCCTCACCGTCATCGGGGGTAATCTACAGCTGCTCGAGGCGCGGCTCCAAGACGACGCGGCCGGGCAAAAGCTGCGGGATGCAGCGGCGCGGGCGGCCGAGCGCGGGGCGGAGCGGGTGCACGGGCTCCTGGCCTTTGCCCGCCGGCAGGTCTTGCAACCGCAAGCGGTCGATTTGAATGAAATCGTCGCCGGGATGATGCCGGTCCTGCGCCAGACCCTGGGGGAGCCCATCGAGATCGCGCTAGCGGCGGGCGCGGACCTGTGGGCGGCGCTCGCCGATCCCGGGCAGGTCGAGGCGGCGCTCCTCAATCTCGCCTTGAACGCGCGCGACGCCATGGCCGAAGGCGGCCGGCTCGTTCTCGAGACCGCCAACAGCACCCTGGCTCAGGACGCCACGGCGCTGGAGGCCGAGATCACGCCGGGTGACTACGTGCTGCTGTGCGTGAGCGACACCGGCGAGGGGATGTCGGAGGAGACCAAGAGACACGCCTTCGAACCGTTCTTCACGACCAAGACGACGGAAAGGGGGAGCGGGCTGGGGCTTTCCATGGTCTACGGCTTTGCCAAGCAATCGGGTGGGCACGTCAAGGTCTACAGCGAGCCCGGCCGTGGCACTAGCGTCAAGCTCTACCTGCCGCGGGCCAAGGACGCGCTGGCCGCTGCCGTCGCCCAGGACCCCCTGCCCCTGGAAGACTTGCGGGGCCGGGAGGCCATCCTGGTGGTCGAGGATGATGCGGACGTGCGGGCGCTCGCGGTCACCTACCTGTCCGAGCTTGGCTACCGCGTGCTGGAGGCCGCCGAGGCCCAGGCGGCCCTGGCCCTCTTCGAGGACGGTCAGGCCATCGATCTGCTGTTTGTCGATCTGGTGCTGCCGGGGACCCTCGATGGGCACGCGCTCGCGCTGGAAGCCAATAGGCGCCAGCCGGCTCTCCAGGTGCTTTACACCTCGGGCTATCCCAGGACTACCATCATGGGTGCAGGTAAGCTCGACGCGGGCGCGCGGCTGCTGATGAAACCCTACCGGCGCGAAGACCTGGCGCGGGCCGTGCGCGGGATCTTGGATGCCCCACCGGGCTGATGCAGGACGGCCGGACCCGGGGTAAGCCCCCGCCGCGTGCCAGCCCGTGACTAATCGTTATACAGCGGCTGGAAGCTGGGCCGGTGCTTATGCTGGCGCCCTGTTAACTCGAGGATGCGACCCAACAGCGCCTCGATCTCGAACGGTTTGGGGAAAAAATCGACGATGCCGAGCTTGAGCCCCTGGACCACCGTCGTGCTCTCGGCGCGGCCGCTCATCAGCAGCACCGGGAGGCGAACCCCTTGCGCGTTGAGTTCCTTCAGAAGATCGAGACCGCTCATTCCCGGTAAACAAAAGTCCAGCACCAGGCAACGGGCCTGGATAGGCTCGCAGCGGTAGGCGCTCAAGAACGACTCGGCGGAGTCATAGGCCTCGGCGGCCAGCCCAGCCGACTCGCACAGCGTAGAGAGCAACTCGCGCACCCCGGGTTCATCATCGACCACGCACACGGGGCAGCCGCGCGCCCGGGGGTGGTCCGGATGAACCGTCGAAACGGTCAACACGAGACGCGCCGGGCCTTGAATTCGGCCATCGGCACCACCTTTCCCGCTGCCAAAGCATGGCGCTCCCTGGCTATTTCCGCGTGCCCGGGTGAGACTTCCCCGGCCTGCGAGCAGTGCAAGGCAGCCGCGTGAGCCGCGCGCACCTGCGACCAGAATTCAAAGGCCAGCACGGCCGGCCACCACGGGGTCAGCGCCACCATCCACGGCAACGACACGCCAGGCCCGGCGGGCACGCCCCCATCCGCATGCCGCCCGCGGGCGCCCTGTTCGAGAAGCCGGATCACAGTTCCCATCGTGGTATACCTCGCGCGTTTGTATTCACAGGGACCGGGCGTTGCGGCACAATGCCTCCGCGTTGCACGCGCGGGATCGTTCAAACGCCGGGCTTTCCCCCGACTCACCGGGGACGCGCTGGTTCTAGCCGCCCCCTCTTAAAAGAATAGGCTAACCGACGGGTGCAATCGCTTGATGTCCCGGCGTCGCCATTGCGTAACGGTGGGTAACAGTGTGTAACTCCATCCTACAGAGCCGGACCAATTGAAAACCGGAAACGATAGCACGCCGTGTGAACGATGATGAACGTTGCGCCGCACATCCTGGTCGTCGACGATGAACCGGACGTCCGGGAATTGATACGAACCTACCTGGCGCAAGAGGGTTATCGTGTCAGCACCCTCGGGGACGGACAGGGGTTGCGCCGCGTGCTGGCCGGGCAGTCCGTGGACCTCGTCATTCTAGATCTCGGCCTGCCGGGCGAGGACGGGCTCTCCCTCGCGCGCTACCTGCGCGAGCATTCCGATGTGGGCGTGATCATCGTGACCGGCAAAGGCCAGACCCTCGATCGGATCATCGGTCTTGAGATCGGCGCGGATGACTACCTGGCCAAGCCCTTCGATCTCCGGGAGCTACTGGCGCGGGTGCGCAGCGTGCTCCGGCGCACCCGTGGCCCCGCGCGGCAGGAGGCGAGCGAGTTGGGTCCCACAGCGCGTTTCGCGGGATGGCAGCTCGATCTCGCGAGCCGCCGGTTGGTCGCGCCGGATGGAAAAGAAGTGGCGCTCACGACGGGCGAGTTCGACTTGCTCGCGGTTTTCGTGCAGCATCCCAATCGCGTACTTTCCCGCGACCAGTTGCTGGAGCTTACCCGCCACCGTGAGGCGGGTCCGTTCGACCGCAGCATCGACGCGCAGGTCGGCCGGCTGCGCCGGAAGATCGAGTCGGATCCGGAACGGCCCGTGTTCATCAAATCCGTGCGCGCAGCGGGTTACGTCTTCACGTCAACCGTAGCACGCGACGGGGAACCTTGACTAAAGGGCCCAGGCGCCAGAGTAAGGTACAGTATTTTCTAATCCAAAAATGAGTCTGAAAGAGGCTCCCACTAGATTCTCCGAG
>JBIMKC010000002.1:23704-49091 GCA_043673925.1 Chromatiales bacterium
CTAAATGGCTGAAAACGTAGTTATCGTGGCCGCCGGCCGGACGGCCATAGGAACCTTTGGGGGAACGCTCGCGACTATTCCGGCGGCGGCGCTGGGCGCGAAGGTGATCTCGGCGCTGCTGTCCAAGACCGGGATTAAACCCGAGGACATCGAGGAAGTGATCTTGGGCCAGGTCCTGACTGCGGGGGTCGGCATGAACGCGGCGCGGCAGGCGGCGCTGGGCGCGGGTCTGCCGCACTCGGTGCCGTGTATGACCATCAACAAGGTATGCGGCAGCGGGCTCAAAGCGGTGGCTTTGGCCGCGCAATCGATTCGCGCCGGTGACGCCGAGCTGGTGGTGGCCGGCGGCCAAGAAAATATGAGTCTAACGCCGCACGTGCTCCCCGCCTCACGCAGCGGCCAGAAGATGGGCGAATGGAAGTTAGTAGATACGATGATCAACGACGGCTTATGGGATGTTTTTAATAATTATCACATGGGCATGACCGCCGAAAACATCGTCAAGAAGTACGCTATCTCGCGCGAGGAGCAGGACGCGTTCGCGGCGCTCTCGCAGCAAAAAGTCGAGGCCGCTCAGAAGGCGGGGCATTTCGAGAAGGAAATCATCCCCATCGAAATTCCGCAAAAGAAAGGCAACCCGATCATCTTTGACACCGATGAATTCCCCCGTCACGGCACGACCGCCGAAGCCCTGGGCAAACTGAAACCCGCCTTCGACCGGGAAGGCTCGGTCACGGCCGGCAATGCTTCCGGAATCAATGACGGCGCGGCGATCGTGATCGTCACCACCGAAAGCAAGGCCAAGGCCCTGGGCCTGTCACCGCTGGCGCGAATCGTTGCTTATGGCACGGCCGGGGTCGATCCCGCCATCATGGGGACCGGTCCGACGCCCGCGACGCAACGGTGCTTGCAGAAAGCCGGATGGAAGGTTCAGGATCTCGATCTTATCGAGGCGAACGAGGCCTTTGCCGCCCAGGCGATTTCGGTGAACCGGGATATCGGTTGGGATCTGGCCAAGGTGAATGTCAACGGCGGCGCGATCGCGCTCGGCCACCCCATCGGTGCCTCCGGGGCGCGTGTCTTGGTGTCGCTGGTGCACGAGATGATCCGCCGCGATGTGCGCAAGGGCCTCGCGACCTTATGCATCGGCGGTGGCCAAGGCGTGGCTCTAGCGGTGGAGCGTTGAAAGAAAAGAATAATGAAGACAGATCTCAGCGGGCGCGTAGCGCTGGTCACCGGGGGAACGAGCGGGATCGGCGCGGCCATTTGCAAACAACTCGCGGCGTCCGGCGCCAAGGTCGCCACCAATTACCGCAACGAACAAAAGGCGCAGAAGTGGTTGGCGAGGATGCGCGCTGAAGGCTACGACTTCAAGATTTACCGTGTCGATGCGACGGACTTCGACGCCTGCGGCCGGATGATCGGCGAGATCGAAAAAGACCCGGGCCCCATCGACATCCTCGTCAACAATGCGGGCATCACGGCGGACGTGACGCTGCGCAAGATGAGCAAAGAGCAATGGGACACGGTACTAAGCACCAACCTCGACAGTGTCTTCAATGTTACGCGGCACGTCATTTCGGGGATGACCGACCGTGGCCACGGGCGGATCATCAATATCTCGTCCATCAACGGACAGAAGGGTCAGATTGGGCAAACCAACTACGCAGCTTCCAAGGCCGGCATGCATGGTTTCACCATGTCCTTGGCGCAAGAAATCGCGCGCAAGGGGATCACGGTGAACACGGTCTCGCCGGGGTATATCGCCACCGAGATGGTGTTGGCCGTCCCTGAAAACATTCGCGATCAAATTATCGCCCAGATCCCCGTGGGACGTTTAGGAACCTCCGAAGAAGTGGCTTATTTAGTCGATTTTCTGGTGTCCGACCGCGCCAATTTTATTACTGGCGCCGATCTCACCATCAACGGCGGGCAGCACATGATGTGATGGCTAAGCGCGAAAATTCCATCGGCGATACTGGTCGCGCCGCGACGGGTGACAAGCGTGTCATCAAAAAGTACCCGAATCGTCGCCTGTACGATACCGTCGAGAGCAAGTACATCACAGTCGCGGACGTGCGGACGCTGGTGTTGGCCGGGATTGAATTTTATGTCACGGACCAAAAAACCGGCGAAGACATAACCCGGAGCATCTTGCTCCAAATTATCACTGAAGAGGAGGATCATGGGGAGCCGCTGTTCACCACCCATGCTCTCCTACGAATTATCCGTTTCTACGGAGACGCGGTCCAAGGCTTGGCGGGAAATTTTATCGAACGCAGCTTAGGCATGCTCACCGAACAGCAGAAGCTATTCCACAAGCAGATTAGCGACGCGGTCAAAAACAATCCCCTCACGGCCTTGACAGAAATCACCCAACGAAACCTGGAAACCTTCAAAAAAATGCAAGACAGCTTGTTCCGGGCCGCCGGCATGACTAATCCCACTCAGAGCGAAGGCGAAGCGGATAAGAAACAAGAATAATCAACCTCAGCCCTATTTCTAAACTCTTTCGACACAGGGTACAAGCGAAAATCGGGAGGCGTTACCACTATGTTTCTCGACACGATGCCACTCAAAGTTTTCGAAGTATGGAGCCGTGCCTGGACCAAGGGCTTCACCTGTAGCGTCCAGGCCGCCACGGTGTTCGGGCAATCGCTCGATGCTTTAGCAACACATCAGCGGGAGGAATGGAATCGGAGCGTTTCCGCGGCCGCCGCGGAGCTACGCTACACCTGGACGTATTTCCGCCCGTACCACCGGTTGCAGCACGGCGGGCGAGTGGCTTTAGTCACCGGCGGAACCGGCGACATCGGAACGGCGATTTGTCTGCGGCTTGCGGACGCGGGTTTTTTAGTCATCGCCACGTATCCTCGCCACGAATCGGCTGCCGCGCGCCAATGGCAAGCGGCGAGACGTCGGGCCGGCTATGACCTTGGTATCGTCGCGTGTGATGTCGCGCGATGCGATGACTGCGCCAGTATGGCGAGCTGGATCGAAGGTCACTACGGTCACGTCGATATCCTGGTCAACTGCGTCGGCATCACCCGCGACGACAGAAAACAAGAAAACTGGCAGACAGTTCTGGACACCAACCTCGACAGCGTATTCAATGTTACGCGAACCGTGATCGTGGCGATGGCGGAACGGCACTTCGGCCGGATAATCAATATCTCCTCGGTTAACGGGACTCCAGGGCAATTCAGGCAAACCGATGTTGCGGCCGCCAAGGCGGGTATGCTGGGTTTTACCAAATCCTTGGCTCGGGAGCTCGCGGATCAGGGGATCACCGTTAATACCGTATCACCGGGACACGGCGCGGGCATGGTGGCAGAAATCCCGGATGAAATCCGCAAGGCGATCCTAACGAAGGTACCTGTGGGCCGCTCGGGCGAGTCTGAAGAGATCGCCGCCGCGGTCGACTTTCTCGCGGCGGACACGAGCGGGTACATCACCGGAACCGACATCGCGGTCAACCGCCTGCGGTTGACCGCGTAGGATCCCGCCGAAGACAAAGGTAGACAAAGGTAACCTAAGGCCGCCTGTCCGCTGATGTACGTCCCGCTACGTAGCGCTAGCGGAGCTCAAGTCCCAAACGGTAGGTGAGTGATAGAGACGCGATAGTAGCAACTCTCTCTCGATCTCCATCTCGCGCGGGAGATGATCTCCGAAACGCGTGAACAGCTCTTCTTGGTCGTTCGCTTCCTGCCGCGCCCGTTCCCGGTCGATGTTCATGATCTCGTAGAAGCGATCCTTTGAAAATTCGATACCGTCCAAGACCAATTCCTCGAACGGCGGCACCCAACCGAGGGGGCTCTCGACACCGCGCGCCCGCCCGCGGCAGCGGTCAACCACCCATTTCAGCGCCCGCATGTTTTCACCGTAGCCCGGCCAGATGAACTTGCCCTTGTCGTCTTTACGGAACCAGTTGACACGGAACACCAAGGGCGGAGTCGCGACGCGCTGACGGCCAATACGCAGCCAATGCTTCCAGTAATCCGCCATGTTGTAACCGCAGAACGGGAGCATCGCCATCGGATCGCGCCGCATCCCGGCCTGGCCCACCGCGGCGGCCGTCGCTTCCGACCCCATGGTTGCCGCCAGATAGACCCCATGTTCCCAGTCGTATGCTTGCAGAACCAGGGGGAAGTTCTTACTAATACGCCCGCCGAAGATGAAGGCGCTGATGGGTACGCCGTTCGGGTCCTCCCAATTCGGATCGATCGATGGGCACTGATGGGCCGGTGCCGTGAAGCGCGCGTTCGGATGCGCCGCCGGCGTGCCGCTACCGGGTGTCCAGTCATTTCCTTTCCAATCGATGAGATGCGCGGGCGGCTCCTTCGTCATCCCTTCCCACCACACGTCGCCGTCGTCAGTTAACGCGACGTTACTGTAAATGCAGTTCTCTTTCAGGGTTAACATGGCATTGGGATTCGAATCCATGTTGGTGCCGGGCGCCACGCCGAAATACCCCGCTTCGGGATTAATGGCATAAAAGCGGCCGTCCGCCCCGGGTTTGATCCACGCGATATCATCCCCGATGGTCGTCACTTTCCATCCATCCAAAGCCTTGGGCGGGATCAGCATCGCAAAGTTTGTCTTGCCGCAGGCGCTCGGAAAGGCCGCCGACACGTAGGTCTTCTCGCCGGCCGGGGATTCGACGCCGAGGATCAGCATGTGCTCGGCCAGCCAGCCTTGGTCGCGCGCCATCACCGATGCGATGCGCAGCGCGAAACACTTCTTACCGAGCAAGGCATTCCCGCCGTAGCCGCTCCCGAATGACCAGATTTCACGCGTCTCGGGAAAGTGCGTGATGTATTTGGTGTCATTACACGGCCACACCACGTCTTCCTGATGCGGCTGCAAGGGTGCGCCGATCGAATGCACGCACGGGACGAAGTCGCCGTCCGGCCCCAACACCTCGAGAGCGGCCTGACCCATGCGGGTCATGATGCGCTGATTCGCCGCGACATAGGCGGAATCGCTGATCTCGACCCCGATATGGGAGATGTGCGATCCGATGGGTCCCATGCTGAAGGGAATCACATACAGCGTGCGGCCGCGCATACAACCCTCGAACAACTCAAGGAGTATGCCCCGCATCTTTTGCGGGTCCATCCAGTTATTCGTGGGGCCGGCGTTTTCCTGCTTTTCGCTACAGATGTAGGTTCGGTCCTCGACGCGCGCGACATCGGTCGGGTGAGAACGCGCCAGAAAGCTATTCGGTCTCTTCTTCGGGTTTAAGCGGATGAAGGTTCCTTTTTGCACCATCTCTTCGCATAAGCGATCGTATTCCGCCTGGGAACCATCACACCAATAGATGCGATCGGGATTGCAAAGGCCGGCAATCTCTTCCACCCATTGCAACAGCCGTTTGTTTCTTGTCCTCTTTGCTCCGTCGTGTGTCATCGTCATGAATGCAACCTCTAATATTCAGTACGTAAAAGATAATTCTGTCACCGCAGTGCGTATTTTTTGCATTTTACCATCCCGCGCCGGTATCGCCTACGTCACGAGCTTCCTTGTCTTCTCGTGTTGACCGGCGCGCCACGTCACAGTAAGCTGCTTTTAATCCCCCCACGGCTTTCTACTTAAATCCACCGTCAATGACGATCGATACCAGGAGATAAGCGTATGCAGCGAGAAATGATCGACCAATGGGCCGCCTTGAGCAGAAGCGCCCTCGAGTCCATGAAAGAGCTTGGTGCAATCAATGCCAAGCTAGTGGAGAAAATGACGGCTCAGCAGGAAGCAATCCTCAGCACCTGTCTCGAGGCAAGCGCCAAGGAAGTGAATTTGATTAGCGGCGCTAAGGATCCGAAGGACTTACTGGCGCATCAAGCCGCTCTGGCCTCCGAATACGGCGCCAAGTTCGTCGAGATCGTCCGCGGGACTAACGATCTACTCAGCGAGTGCAAGAATGAATTGAGCGCTTGGGCGGAACGCGGCATGGAGAAAACCGTCGCGCCGTTTGGGGCCAAACCCTCGAAGGGCAAATAGACCCGCGATGTCCGGCCATTGCGTTACGGGATGTCATGCTCACGGTCGTGGAGCAAGGGGTTTCGTAGCTTGAAATTTTTTGTTGTGTTACCGACTTGACAGTGAGGTTTAGCCGTAGTATGGTGCAGCGCAGCATTGCTATGTGCGATGCACAACGTCGGTAAACTTCGTGAGGTAACACTATGCAATCTGAAATTATGGAGCCCTGGGCTCAGTTTGGCAGCACCTGCTATGCTTCTCTAAAGGAACTAGGCGAGATCAGCACCAAGGCGTTCGAGAAGATGGGCGAACAGCAACTCGGCTTGGTAAGCACCTATGTTGATACCGGTATCAAGGCCGTCACCTTTCTGACCGAATCGAAGGGTTATCAGGATCTCATGGCGGGCCAAACCAAGCTCATGACCGAATACAATGAAAAGATGCTTGACGCCGTGCGTAAAACTACCGAGATCATGACAGATTCCAAGGATGAGATGGCGGCTTGGTTCGAGAAGACCCTGGAGAACGGGACCGCGCCGGTAAAGAAAGCTGCGCTCGCGGTAAAGAAAGCGACCGCTTAGCCCTTCTCGATCACCCTTCCTCTACAGACCCGATCCACCCCGAGGTGGGTCGGGTTTTTCGCGAAAAGCGTTCTTGGCGTGGTATTACCTGGTGGCGAGCCAGGAGGTGACCGAGGGAGGGATCATCTGCTGCGCTTTGCCGCTCACATAGATCCCGATGTGTCCGCCGGGAAATTCGATCTCCGAATAATCCCCGCTGCCCACGTATTTCCTTAACGCCTTCGAGGCAGCGGGTGGGACCAGGTGGTCGTCGGTGGCGAAGATGTTGAGCACTGGCATGGTGATGTTTTCGAGATCGACGTTCTTCTCACCGATCATCACCTCGCCTTTAATCAGCCCGTTATTCTGATAAAAATGCTTGATGAACTCCCGGAATGCTTCCCCCGCTTGATCGGGGCTATCGAAGATCCACTTCTCCATGCGGATGAAATTCTTGCACAGCACTGGATCGTCCAGCGTGTTGACCATATCGAGGTATTTTTGCCCCGAAAGCCGGAACGGTTTGAGCGATAGAAAGGTCCAGTTCAACATCCCGCCCGGGATATTACCCATGGTCTCCGCCAGCAGATCGATGTTCACCTTCCGGACCCAAAGGCTGAGCATATCCTGGGGCGTGTGGAAATCGACCGGTGTCACGGTGGTGATGAGATTCCTCACTTTATCGGCATGCATCGCGCTATAGCAAAGGCTAAAAGTTCCCCCCTGGCAGATCCCTAAGAGATTGATCTTGTCCAGGCTATACCGTTTCCTGAGCACATCCACGCAGCGATCGACATAACCGTTGATGTAATCGTTTAATGATAAAAACCGATCGGCGCTGTCGGGATAACCCCAGTCGATCAAATACACATCGAGGCCGCCCGCCAGAAGTCCACGCACGAGCGAGCGGTTCTTCTGTAAATCCGCCACGTATGGGCGGTTGACAAGTGCGTATACGATCAGCACCGGCACCGGGTTCAGCTTCTCCACCAGCGGCTTAAACCGGTAGAGCGTGAGCTTGTCTTCGGTGTACACGGACTCTTTTTCCGTACACCCGACGTCGATATCGCCGATTTCGTTCAGCGTCTGTAAACCTCGGCTGAGCTTCGTCCCGAACTCTTGAATTTCGGATAAGGCTTGATCCGGACGTATTTGAAATGGAAACATGATCTATTCCCCCTTGCCGCGCTTTTGTGCGGTGCTGACGCGCGCCGCCTGCTTGGGCCTAGGCCCGGCCGCGGCAACCACGCTCACAGCGGGCGCCGTCTTCTTCGCCGGGATTCGCTCGCCGCGGCCTTCGCGCCCGGTACCGTTGCGGAGCGCCGCCAGCTCCTTCCGCAACCGGGCGACGTCGCGTTCCAGCACCGTGACCTTCTCTCTCATGCCCTCAATGCTCTCGCCTTGGGTGCGCAAGTCCTTATACGTGCGGCCGTTCAGCGCCTCTGCCTGGGCTTTTAACCGCGCTTGCATTCCTTCCATCACGCTCGGATCGAGTAGCGATCGGAACCCCGCGATCTCGCGCCGGAGCTCCTGCTGCCGCCGCTGCACCGTCGTGATCCCTTGATGGGTCGGCAGATTCAATGATCCCGCGACTTCATCAACGGCGGTTTGGTTGTGATGCTTCAACGCCATTAGCGCGTTGACCAGCCGCGCGTAAATGTCCGCGTATTCTCCCGTGAACACAAGAGCGCTGTACGCCTCTTCGCCACAATCGACCCACAGATCATAGACCTCTCGCAGGGTATTGATTTCCTGGCCTTGCTCCGCGCGTTCGATGAGCTTGGCGGCCAGACGTTCGAGTGCATCGACCCCGAGCCGTTCGTGCGCATGCAAGTATTCCTGCAGCGCCTTTTGGTAATCCATGGTTAGACGCATGCCTCCCTGCGTCTGCTCTTGCCATTCGCGCATATAGCCGACCGCGGGGACCGACAAGGCCTGATCCATGCGTTCGTGGATCTGGCCCGCGACGCCGCCCAAACCCTTCACCGACCGTAAGAAATCACCGGGCAGCAACGAGCTGCTCGAGAACATGCGCGACCAGGTGTCCATCGGCAGTTCGAAAAAAGGTAGCAGGCCGCGCAGCGCGCTGGTTACGTCGGAAGCGTTGCCGTGAGTGAAACCCGCTTTCAGTTCATTGAACTTCGCCGCGAGCAGATCCTTCCAGTTCGCCCCGGCTTGCGCGCCCTCGGCCAGGTTGCGTGTCAGCTTGGTGAACTCCTCTCCTAGGCGCAGAAAGGTCCTTCCTTGCCGTACGATACTTTGAAAAAAATCCTCTCCAGCCGCCGGGGCGGCAGGCGCCGCGGTTTTTGCCCACAGATCCAAAGCCGCCGTCCACGGAACCGCGAACGCTTGGGAGCTAGGTGATGGCTCCATGGATTGGCTTAAAATTTGTGACCAGGCGTCCCAAAAATTTTTTTGCGATGCCATCCAATCGTCATTCCCGACGGGGTTCCTGTCAGTCATGTTTTACTCAACCTCGGCTTAAATTTATTCCCCGCGGCGTTGCCGCGGGATCCTTAGCCATGGGGTTTCCAAAGGGGAGAGGCGCAGGTCTCCCCTTTGGTCGCCCCACGGGGTTCATACCCCGTGGTGGCGAAATCAAACTGATTAACACTCTCCGATTCCTCGCCACATTTGGCTATTATTGCACCGCACCATGGGCGGCGCAATGTTTACCGGATAAAACCGCCCCGCGCTTCGCATTTCGATGCCCGCGCCTGAACCGTGCCGGTCACGGTAGGTGCGCATTGTCTCGCTCGCGCGATGCACGGTTATAATGCCAGAAAAATCTTACCTTAAAGACGGACCACGCCCATGCAAGTTGAACGCGCGACGGTCACGGCGATCGAAACCGCGCCGTGGGCCCGTAACTGGCTTAACTGCTTGCCGCTGTACCTGCTGCCTCACCACGCCTTGTCGCGGTTGATGCTCGTTGCGACGCGCCTGCGTTTTCGACCGTGGAAAGATTGGCAAATCCGGTGGTTTATCCGCCGTTACGGGGTCGCTATGGACAGCGTGGCCGAATCCGATGCGCGCGTCTACCCGGAATTCAATAGCTTCTTTACACGCGCGCTCCGAGCCGATGCGCGCCCGATCGCGCCCGACCCTTGGTCATTGGCGTGCCCCGTCGACGGTAGCGTATCCCAACTCGGCGATCTCCGCGACGGGTTATTGCTCCAAGCCAAAGGACAGCACTACAGTGTGTCCGGACTGCTGGCAAGCCGCGAGGCGGGAGCGTTCTTGGGGGGTCATTTCATCACCTTGTATTTAGCCCCGAAAGACTACCATCGAGTGCACATGCCAGTCACCGGGCGCCTAGTCCGATCGATTCATGTGCCGGGGCGCTTGTTTCCGGTGAAACCCAGCACGGTCCGGGGGATAAACGATCTCTTTAGCCGCAACGAGCGCATCGTTTGCTTGTTCGAAACCCGTGCGGGTCCGCTCGCGCTGATCATGATAGGCGCCATGTTCGTGGGGGCGATGGACCTTGTGTGGCGCGAGGGCGGCGCGATGCATGCGGCCGCGCGTAGTGTCTGCGTCTACGAACAACCCGAATCCTGCCCGGTGATACTAAAGAAGGGCGAGGAGATGGGCCGCTTTAACATGGGCTCTACGGTGATGTTGCTGCTTGGGCCGGGCGCGATCCGCTGGTCGAGGGGACTGCAACCCGGTACGCCCGTGACGATGGGGCAGTCCATCGGGACCCTCGCCGGCGTGGGCTAAGCCAACGCCTCGCGCCGGCAGCCGATATGGAACGCCAACCCGGTCCTCAGCTCAGCCGTGGTAGCGTTGGCGCTCGTTGCCGCCGCGCCCACCGCTTGCGCAGGAGCGGATAACCAAGGAGTGCGAGGATCACAAGACCTAAGAGCGCATGCACCCACCATAGACCCAGATGCACGGCGCCCTGCTTGGCCAAGGTCTTCGCAATCCCCAAGAGATTGCTGTAAGTGAAATAAATCAAGACCGCGCTCAAGAGCCCGAGGATCCGGTTCTGGTCAGAGGCCGCTCGCACCAGCACCACCGCGAGGAGCGTCAACAGCACGGTACTGATCGGCATTGCGATCCGCCACTGTAACTCAGCGGCCGCCTCCGGCGTTTTGGCCGACCACAAGCTTGCGGTGCTCGCCGCGCTCGCGCGCGCGCTCCGGTCCGCCGCCTCACTGCGGTCGATACGCACGCCGTATTTCTCGTACTCGACAATAGAATAATCGAGCCGTCCCGGGGAGCCCATATAGCGGCGCCCGGCGTAAAAGTTCACATAGCGAGATCCGGTTTTCTGGTCGAGCTCGATTTCCGCTCGGTCAGCGGACAGCACCCCGATGTGGCTGTCTTGCCGCCCTTGCAGGAAAACATTGGACATGCTGCGCTTGTCGGGCGACAGTCGCTCCACATAAAGGATCCGGTTACTCTCATTGAAATCCTTGAATTGCCCCGGCGTGATCCCGGTCAGGTCGGATTCCGATTTGGCCCGGTTCTCCACCTCGCCCAAGCGCGCTTCTGCCCACGGCGCGACCGCGAGCGCGAGGATCGCGACGACGAGCGCCACGGCGAAGGCAAGCCTGGCAGCCGTATCGAAAAGAAACCGCGAGCCCAGGCCTAGGCCCGCGATGGCTATAAGCTCGTTGTCGCGCGACAGCCGGTTCAAGGCGACATAGACGCTAATGTAGTGGCATAAGGGCAGCATCAGCACCAAGGAGGTCGCTATCTTTAAGGCCAGCAGCTCGAAGATCAGTCCGCTGTCGATCTTTCCGGCGGCAGCCGTCGCCAGGTACTGCACGAAGCGGCTGCTGGCGTAGGTGAGTAATAGCAGGAGTTGCACGGCCCCGAACCACAATAGGATCTCCCGGATGAGGTAGCGGTTTAACAGCATGAGGATGCTCGTGTGCTTTGCTTTGCGGTATTTATAACAATACACTTGCTCGCCAAGACCCGATTCACCTTGGTAATACGCGTTACCATTGAATTGCCGATTTCGGTTCGAGCGTTAACTATAACAGCATAGGGGGGCTATGGAGTTCACCGTCATCAGCGGCGCGCCGGATAAGCAACGGGTTCCTTGCGTGGTAGCCGGAGTGTTCGATAAGCGCAAGCTTGCGGAGACCGCGGCGCAACTGGACCAAGCCAGTCACCATTACATCAGCCGCATCATAAAGCGCGGCGATCTCGAAGGGCGATGCGGCCAAACCTTGATGCTGCATCAGATCCCGGGCACGGCGGCCGAGCGCATATTACTGATCGGATGCGGGCCGGAGAACGAACTGTCCGACAACAAGTATCGCGAGATCGTCGCCAAGGCGGTGACGACATTAAACGACGCGGGGGTGACCGAAGCCGCGAGCTACCTCGCGGAGATCCCGATCCCGGATCGCGGTATTGACTGGAAGGTGAGGCAAGCGGTGGAAACCGCCGAGAGCACCCTCTACCGCTTCGACCGGCTGAAAAGCAAACGCGAAGCGTCCGCGCCGACCCTGCGCTCGCTACGGATCGCGATCGCAGACCCGCGCGTCGCGGCGGCCGCCGAAGAAGCACTAAGAGATGGCCGAGCCATCGCCGAGGGGGTCCGCGTGGCGAAAGATCTCGCCAATCTGCCGAGCAACCACTGTACCCCTGCCTATCTCGCGGATGAGGCGCGGCGGATGCAGAAACGCTACGCGGCGTTAAAGGTTGAGGTCTTGGGGGTAGCGCAGATCAAGAGGCTAAGGATGGGAGCGTTCCTGGCGGTGGCCCGCGGCAGTCGCGAGCCGCCGGCGCTGATCATCATACAGTATCGGGGAGCGCGCGCGGCGCAAGCCCCGGTGGCCTTGGTAGGCAAGGGGATCACCTTCGACTCGGGCGGCATTTCGATAAAGCCGGCCGCCGCCATGGATGAGATGAAATACGACATGTGCGGCGCGGCCAGCGTCCTCGGGACACTGCGGGCCGCCGCCGAGCTGCAATTGCCGATCAACCTCGTCGGCCTCATTCCGGCGACGGAAAACATGCCCGGCGGTAATGCGGTGAAGCCCGGGGATATTGTGACGAGCCTCTCGGGCCAGACGATCGAGATCCTCAACACCGACGCCGAAGGGCGGCTCGTCCTTTGTGATACCTTGACCTATGCCCGACGCTTCAAGCCCGCGGTGGTCATCGATATCGCGACTCTGACAGGCGCCTGCGTGGTCGCCTTGGGTCAGCACGCCTCGGGGCTCTTGAGCAATCACGAGCCCTTGGCCGCGGCCTTGCTCGCTGCGGGCGCGCAGAGCGGTGATCGGGCTTGGCAACTGCCCCTTTGGGAGGACTACCAGAAACAGCTCGACAGTCCCTTCGCGGACTTCGCCAATGTCGGCGGCCGCGAGGCCGGTAGCATTACCGCCGCGTGCTTTCTCGCGCGCTTCGCCAAGGATTTGAAATGGGCGCACTTGGACATTGCCGGAACCGCGTGGCGTACGGGAAACAAGAAGGGCGCGACGGGCCGTCCGGTGCCGCTTCTCGTTCAATACCTGCTTAACCGGGTACGCAAGCCCGACGACCATGCCCCGGGTTGATTTCTACCTCCTGGAGGAGGGCGATGGTCGTACGCGCGGCCAAGTCGTGTGCACGCTCGTCGGCAAGGCCTTCGCGCGTGGTCAGGGCGTGTGCATTCTTGCGGGGTCCGCGCAGGAAGCAGAGCAGATCGATGACTTGCTTTGGACCCATAAAGACATCAGTTTTCTGCCGCACCAGCGCTGGGATGAACATCCCGATCCCGAAACCCCCATCTTGATTGGATGGCAAGGCGAGCGCCCGCCCGCCGAGATCTTGGTCAACATGAGCAGTGCCGCGCCCAGTGGGCCAATCAAGCGTCTCATCGAGGTGGTTGATCGCGATCCCGCGCAACGCCAGGAGGCGCGAGGGCGTTATCGAACCTATCGGCAGGCCGGTTATACGCTGGAAACGCATCGGCTTCACGCTGCACATGAGCGATCCGGCGCGTCCTGATGCTTCCCTGCCGGCCTCGCCGGCCGAGGATGACTACCCGCCACCGGATCGCGTAGCTTTGGAGTCAGCGCCAGCGGCCGGCGAGGCTGAGATCCCGGTGCTTAAGGATGTGGTGGGTCAAGATCGCGTCTCGGTTTTCTTTCGGGACGAGCGCGCGAGCGATTCCGGGCGGGACACCCTGCGAGGGATGCCGCCGCTGGCCTCGCCGGAGGTCGAGGCGCTCGCGGTGCGCATTACCGGCCACATGCAGCGTATTGTTTCGGTTCAGATCGCGCACGCCACCCATCGCATTCTGACCGAGATCAGAGCCTTGCGTGGCCTGCCCGCCGCCGCGCCGGCGAGCGCATCCGCACCGACCGGATCGATAGCACGAAATCCGCCCGAAGCGATCACCATGGACAAGACCTACGATCCCAAGGACATCGAACAGCATTGGTACGACACCTGGGAAAGCCGCGGTTATTTCGCGCCGCACGGCTCCGGGTCCGCATACTGCATCATGCTTCCGCCGCCCAATGTCACCGGCAGCCTGCATATGGGGCACGCGTTCCAAGACACGCTTATGGACTGCTTGATCCGCTATCACCGCATGCGGGGTTACGGCACACTCTGGCAATGCGGCACCGACCACGCCGGGATCGCCACCCAGATGGTGGTCGAGCGCCAGTTGACGGAGCAGGGGTTAACGCGGCAGGAAATGGGACGAGAAGCCTTCACGGAAGCGGTGTGGCGATGGAAAGAGCGGTCGGGAGACACGATTACCTGTCAGCTTCGGCGTTTGGGTGCCGCGATGGACTGGTCGCGGGAGCGCTTCACGTTGGATCCCGGTTTATCGCAGGCGGTAACGGAGTCGTTTGTACGGCTCTACGACGACGGGCTTATTTACCGGGGCAAGCGACTCGTGAACTGGGATCCGGTGTTATTGACGGCCATTTCCGACCTCGAGGTGGTAGCCACCGAGGAGCAAGGTTATCTCTGGTACATCCGCTACCCGCTGGCCCATGGGAAAGGGCATCTGGTCGTGGCCACCACCCGGCCCGAGACGATGTTGGGCGATGTCGCGGTGGCGGTCCATCCTGCGGACGCACGCTTCCAGTCCTATATCGGTCAAGAGGTACAATTGCCGCTCACCGGCCGGGACATTCCGGTGATCGGCGATCCCTATGTCGATAAGGAGTTCGGGTCGGGGTGCGTGAAGATCACCCCGGCGCATGATTTTAACGACTATGAAGTCGGCGTCAGACACAAGTTGCCGTTGATTAATATCTTCAGCGAGCGCGCGCTGCTCAATGCCGAAGCGCCTTCGGCCTATCGCAATCTTGATCGCTTCGAAGCTCGCACGCGCATCGTTCACGATTTGGAGCAACAAGGGCTGTTGGACCACATCGAGGATCACAAGCTCACGATCCCGCGCGGGGATCGCTCGAATGCGGTCCTTGAACCTTATCTCACCGACCAATGGTTCGTGTGCGTGGCGCCGCTTGCCGAGCCCGCAATTCGCGCGGTCGAAGAGGGCGCCATCCGCTTCGTCCCGGACGTTTGGGCGAAGACCTACTTCGAATGGATGCGCAACATCAAGGATTGGTGTATCTCCCGGCAGCTTTGGTGGGGACACCGGATCCCGGCCTGGTACGACGATCAAGGCCACGCCTATGTCGGCCGCACCGAGGCCGAGGCGCGCGCCCGCCATGGGATCCCCGACGGGCAAGCTCTGACCCAGGATCCCGACGTGCTCGATACCTGGTTTTCATCGGCGCTCTGGCCGTTTTCGACCTTGGGCTGGCCGGAGGAGACCGATGAGTTGCGGCGCTTTTACCCGACCGCTGTCTTGGTGACCGGGTTTGACATCATTTTCTTCTGGGTGGCCAGGATGATCATGATGGGGCTCAAGTTCACGCAGCAGGTCCCGTTCAAGGAGGTTTATATCCATGGACTGGTGCGCGACGCCGAGGGCAACAAGATGTCGAAATCCAAAGGCAACATTCTCGATCCGCTGGATCTAATCGACGGCATCGCGCTTGACGCCCTGGTCGCGAAACGTACCACGGGTCTCATGCAGCCGCGGGACGCCGCTAAGATCGAACGCGCCACGCGCAAGCAATTTCCGCGGGGTATCGGGGCGTACGGCGCCGATGCCCTCCGCTTTACTTTCGCCGCGCTGGCCACTCAAGGCCGAGACATCCGCTTCGATCTCGGCCGTATCGAAGGCTACCGGAACTTTTGCAATAAGCTCTGGAACGCCGCGCGGTACGTGCTGCTCGCCACCGGGGGCGAAGCGGCCTCTAGCGCGGAAGGAACCTATGGCTTGGGGGAGCGCTGGATCCGATCGCGTTTGCTCCAGGCGCAACAGGCTGCCATCGAAGCCTTCGGGACTTACCGCTTCGACCTCGCGGCCCAGGCGATCTACGAGTTCACCTGGGACGAGTATTGTGACTGGTACCTCGAATGGTCCAAGGCGGCGTTGAACCACGGCACTGACGAGCGGCTGCGCCGCGGATGTTTACGGACCCTGGTCGAGGTGCTTGAGACCGTGTTGAGGCTGGCGCATCCGATCATTCCCTTCGTTACCGAGGAGATCTGGCAACGCGTCGCGCCGCTCGCGGGCGTCAGGGGCGATTCGATCCTATTGCAAGCTTATCCGGCGCCGGAGGCCCGCGAAATCGACAGCGCCGCGGTGGAGGAATTCAATTGGGTGAAGAGTTTTGTCCTCGCCGTGCGGCGCGTACGCGCGGAGATGGACATTGCGCCGGCGAAGCCCTTGGCGGTCCTGACAAAGCACGGATCCGGCGCCGAGCATCAATGGCTGGAAAACAATCGCCTGTTTCTCATGCATCTTGGCCACATCTCATCACTGCAAACCCTCACGGGCGCGCCTTCCACGGATATGGCCGCCGCTTTAGCGGGAGGGCTGAGCCTGTTCATACCCTTAGCGGGCCTCATCGATCGCGACGCGGAGCTGCGGCGCCTCAATGCCGAGGTCGAAAAGCTGGAACACGAGCACGCGCGGGTGACGCAAAAACTCGAGAATCAAGAGTTTCTCGAACGCGCGCCGAGTGCGGTCGTAGCCAAGGAGCAACAACGCTGCGAAGAATTGACGATCACCCTCAAGCGGCTCCGGGAACAACACAAGCGCGTCGCGTTGTTGCGCTGACCAGCAAAACTCGCTGCGCTGTGAAGATCGTTGACCGTGGGCGTGGTGACGACGTACTCGATGACACAACGGTAGAGTGGTTTTTCAGTAAACCGTTAGATGCTATCCTGGTCGGCGATTCAAATTGGATGCGTGGACTTCTTAATGTCTGCGAAAGTGGCGGAATTGGTAGACGCGCTGGACTTAGGATCCAGTGGGGAAACCCGTGAGAGTTCGAGTCTCTCCTTTCGCACCAGTTCCGTAAATCACGCCGCCGCTTTGTGACAGGTAGATATCAATGCAGGTTTCATTGGAAACGATCGGAGCGCTCGAGCGCCGCATCACCGTCGAGATCCCCGAGGAGAACATCGCCTCGGAACTACAGCAGCGGCTCGTGAAGTTAACACGAACCACCAGGATCGACGGCTTTCGCGTGGGCAAGGTGCCCATGAAGCTAGTGCAGCGCCGTTACGGCGAACAACTGCGTCAAGAGGTACTGGACGATATCCTGCGGTCCAGCTATGCGGAGGCAATTCGCAAGGAGAACGTTCGGCCGGTGGGAGATCCCGCCATCGAGCCGCTCGCTGCCGCACCCGGCCAGGGATTGATTTACAAGGCGACCTTCGAGATCTACCCCGAAGTCAAGCTGGTCCCGGCCGAAGATCTTCAGGTCACAAGACCGGTTTGCGACATTACCGATGGGGATGTGGATAGCGCCATCCGTGCGCTGCAACAGCGGTATCGCGGTTGGGAAAAAGTTGAGCGTCCGGCGCAACGCGGAGACCGTTTGGAGATTGATTTTCAGGGTAGCATCGCCGGCCTACCTTTCGCAGGCAGCCACGCGTCCGGTTTCACGTTGGAGCTCGGCGCATCCGATCTGTTGCCTGGATTCGAGGAAGTGCTGGTAGGGCTTGAACCCGGCGCGGAACGCAGCGTGGATCTTACCTTTCCGGCGGATTCCCAGAATCCCGATCTCGCCGGGAAGCCGGCCCGGTTCCTGATCCAGTGCTTGAGTATCTCAAAACCCGTGTTGCCCTCGTTGGATGAGGGGTTGCCCGAGCGCCTAGGAATCGAGCCGGGTGGAGCGGAAGAGGTGCGCGCACGGGTGCGCGCGAGCCTCGAAAGTGAGCGCAATGGGCGCCTGCAAACGCGGGTGAAAACGGGCGTCATGCAGGCGCTGTTCGAAGCCAACCCGATGGAATTGCCAAAGGCGTTGGTCCACGCCGAAGCCCGGAGTCTCCGGGATGAAGCCTATCGTACTCTGGTGCTGCAAAGCGGCAAGCAAGAACGGATTGAGATGCCCCCCGTCGAACTGTTTGAGGAGCGTGCCCGGTGGCGGGTTGCGGTCGGCCTCATCATAGGCGAGCTCGTTAGAACTATCGGATTCGTGGTGAGCTCATCGATGCTGAGATCCGCGGTCGAAAGCATGGCTGCGGGTTTCGAGGACGCCGCGGCCGTGGTTAAATGGTACTACGAGGATCGCAAGCGGCTCGCGGGCGTCGAAGCCCTGATCCTTGAAAACGAGGTGGTAAACTGGGTGCTTAGCAGGGCTACAATCAAGGAACAAGCGTTGACGTTTGACGCGCTGATGAATCCACGGCAGACTGACGACCAAGCGACGGTAAGCTGATTAACTATGTACGAGAGTGAGAAATCCGCCCTAAGAGGGCTCAATCTGGTGCCGATTGTTGTTGAACAGTCGGCGCGGGGCGAGCGCGCCTACGATATTTTCTCCCGGCTTCTTAAGGAGCGGGTGGTGTTTCTCGTCGGGCCGGTGACGGATGAAGTTGCCAACCTGATCGTGGCCCAGTTGTTGTTTCTGGAGTCGGAGAACCCGGACAAGGATGTGCACCTGTATATTAATTCGCCTGGGGGTTCCGTGAGCGCGGGCCTGGCAGTCTATGACACCATGCAGTTCATCAAGCCCAGCGTCAATACCATGTGTGTCGGGCAGGCAGCGAGCATGGGAGCGCTGCTGCTCGCCGGCGGCGCGAAAGGCAAGCGCCACTGTTTACCGCACTCGCGCCTCCTGATTCATCAACCGCTCGGCGGCTTTCAGGGCCAGGCATCCGATATCGACATCCACGCGCGCGAGATATTAAAAGTGCGGGAACGCTTGAATCAGATACTCGCGCGGCATACCGGGCAAGGACTGAAGAAAATCGAAGCGGACACTGAGCGGGATAATTTCATGGGGGCCGAGGAAGCCAAGGAGTATGGGTTGATAGATGATGTACTCTATCAACGCGCGCTACGTCCGGCAGGTGGCTTATAGATTGCTATGTTAAAAATTAGCCCTGCAAGGTTAAACCCCTAGTGCCTAGAGGTGGCCAATGAACGACGGCAAACAGTCTAGAGGCGGTGACGGAGAACGGCTCTTGTATTGTTCATTCTGCGGTAAGAGTCAGCACGAGGTGCGCAAGCTTATCGCCGGTCCGTCGGTGTTCATCTGTGATGAGTGCGTGGAGCTTTGCAACGATATCATCCGCGAGGAGATGCACGGTAAATCCGCCGCGGGAGGAAACAAAAAGCTGCCGGCGCCGCAGCAGATCCGGCACATACTGAACGAATACGTCATCGGTCAAGACCGGGCGAAGAAAATCCTGTCGGTTGCCGTGTACAATCATTTCAAGCGATTGACATCACGCATCAAGCAAAACGATGTCGAGCTTGCCAAGAGCAACGTGCTGTTGGTCGGTCCAACCGGCAGCGGAAAGACTCTTTTGGCCGAGACCTTGGCGCGGCTACTCAACGTCCCTTTTACGATTGCCGATGCGACGACCTTAACCGAAGCGGGTTATGTGGGCGAAGATGTCGAGAACATCATCCAGAAGCTCCTGCAAAAATGCGACTACGATGTCGAGAAGGCGCAAACCGGGATCGTTTATATCGACGAGATCGATAAGATTTCCCGCAAGTCCGATAATCCCTCGATTACGCGGGACGTCTCGGGGGAAGGCGTACAGCAAGCGCTGCTGAAACTCATCGAGGGTACGATCGCCTCGGTACCCCCGCAGGGCGGCCGCAAGCACCCACAGCAAGAATTCCTGCAGGTCAATACGAGCAATATCCTGTTTATTTGCGGCGGAGCCTTCTCGGGCCTGGAAAAGATCATTCGCGCGCGTTCCGAAAGGGGCGGCATCGGTTTCTCCGCGGAGGTCAAGAGTAAGGAAGACAAAAAAAGCATGAGCGAGCTTTTGCACCAAGTCGAACCGGAGGATCTCATGAAGTATGGGCTGATTCCCGAGTTCGTCGGACGGCTCCCCGTCATAGCCGTGCTGGACGAATTGGACGAAACGCAGCTTATTCAGATTCTTACGGAACCGAAGAACGCGATTACCAAACAGTATGCGAAGCTGTTTGAGATGGAGGGTTGCGCCTTGGAGTTCCGGGACGAGTCCTTGCGTGCCGTCGCCCGTAAAGCGGTTGAGCGCAAAACCGGGGCGCGCGGACTGCGTTCGATCCTTGAGCACAATTTACTCGACACCATGTTCGAGTTGCCTTCGCTGGAGAACGTGGTCAAGGTGGTTGTCGACGATGCGGTCATCAAAGGAGAATCGAAACCTCTGTATATTTACGAGAATGCTGAAATCTCCAAAGCGGCATCGGATTGAGAGCGCAGGTTGTTATGAGTGGTCCGAACTGCATCGTTTCTCGGTGACGGAAGGCAAGACAAGATGACTGAACAGACGATAGTGCCCGTATTGCCGCTGCGCGATGTGGTGGTCTATCCGCATATGGTGATCCCGCTGTTCGTGGGCAGGCAGAAATCGGTCAAGGCGCTTGAACAAGCGATGGATGGGGGCAAGCAAATCGTGCTCGTCGCCCAAAAGAGCGCGGCCGACGATAACCCCGATGTCGGCGATTTCCATTGGGTCGGGACCTTATCGAACATCTTGCAACTTTTGAAGTTGCCCGACGGTACGATCAAGGTGCTGGTGGAAGGAGTTCGCCGCGCGCGGATCGTCGCTTTTATGGAGACCGAGCGTTTGTTCAACGCGAAGGTTGATTTTCCGATCTCCGACGAGATCGACCCGCGCGAGGCGGAGGTGTTTTGCAGGACGCTGCTCGAGCAGTTCGATCAATACGTCAAGCTTAACAAGAGAATCCCCGCGGAGATCCTTGCGACCTTATCGTCTATCGACGATCCGGAGCGGTTGGGAGACACCATCGCCGCACACCTGTCGATTAAGCTCGAGCAAAAACAAAAGCTCCTCGAAATCACCGATCTTTCCAATCGTCTGGAGCAGTTGGTCGGCGTCCTTGAGAGCGAGCTCGATCTCCTGCAAGTGGAAAAGCGCTTGCGAGGGCGCGTGAAACGGCAAATGGAGAAGAGCCAACGCGAATATTACTTAAACGAACAATTGAAGGCCATCCAAAAGGAGCTTGGGGATCTCGAAGAGGGCGGCAGCGAGCTCGATGAGCTGGCCAGAACGATCGGGAAGGCCGGAATGCCCAAGGAAGCCAAGGATCGGGCACTGGCGGAGTTAAGGAAGCTCAAGATGATGTCGCCCATGTCCGCGGAAGCGACCGTGGTTCGGAATTACGTCGACTGGATGGTGAGCGTGCCATGGAAAAAGCGCACGAAAATCAGCCGCGATCTGTCCCAGGCCGGATCCATTCTCGAGGAGGACCACTACGGGCTGGAAAAGGTGAAGGAACGGATCCTGGAATACCTTGCCGTGCAGCAGCGGGTCAAGAAATCCAAGGGCCCCATCCTATGCTTGGTGGGTCCGCCGGGCGTGGGCAAGACCTCGCTAGGGCGATCGATCGCGCGCGCGACCAACCGCACCTTCGTGCGCATGTCGCTGGGCGGTGTGCGCGACGAGGCGGAGATCCGCGGCCACCGGCGCACCTATGTCGGTTCGATGCCGGGAAAGATCCTGCAGGTCATGGCCAAGGGGGGGGCCAAGAATCCGCTGTTGTTATTGGATGAGATCGACAAGATCTCCGCGGATTTTCGCGGCGATCCCGCTTCCGCGTTGTTGGAGGTCCTCGATCCGGAGCAGAACCATACGTTCAACGACCATTATCTCGAGGTCGATTACGATTTGTCGGAGGTGATGTTCGTCACGACGGCGAACACTCTCAACATCTCTCCGCCGTTGCTCGATCGCATGGAGGTCATCCGCATCCCGGGCTACACCGAGGACGAAAAAGTCAATATTGCCGATAAATACCTCACTCCCAAGCAGAAGAAGAACAACGGGCTGCGTGATAACGAGATCTTGATTACCGAGCCGGCCGTCCGGGAGATGATCCGCTATTACACGCGTGAAGCGGGCGTGCGGAATTTGGAACGCGAGATCGCCAACATATGCCGCAAAGTCGTCAAGCGCGTGCTCTTGAAGCCCACCGAGAAGATGGTCGCCGTCACGCCGAAAAGCTTGCATAAATATCTTGGTGTAAAGCGCTTCCGCTACGGTTTGGCCGAAGAAGAGGATCGCGTCGGCCAAGTCACGGGACTGGCATGGACCGAGGTCGGAGGGGATTTGTTGACGATCGAAGCCGCGGTCGTTCCGGGCAAGGGCAAGGAGACCTATACCGGGCAGCTAGGCGAGGTGATGCAGGAATCCATCAAGGCCGCCATGACCGTGGTGCGCAGCCGCGCCGCGAGTCTGGGCATCGATCCAGCCTTTTATCGCCAGCATGACGTTCACTTCCATGTGCCCGAAGGCGCAACGCCCAAGGACGGACCAAGCGCCGGCGTGGCCATGTGCGCGGCGTTGGTCTCGGCGTTGACCGGGATCCGCGTACGCTCGAGTGTCGCCATGACCGGCGAGATCACCTTACGCGGCGAAGTCCTGCCGATCGGCGGGTTGAAAGAAAAGCTCCTCGCCGCGTTGCGCGGCGGGATCAAGGTGGTCCTTATTCCCGCCGAGAATCAGCGGGAACTGGAAGATGTGCCGAAGAACATCAAGCAGAACCTCGATATCAAACCCGTGACCTGGATCGACGAAGTCCTGACGCTGGCCTTGCAGCATATGCCGGAACCCGTCACCGCGACGGGCGAGAACCTGGACGCCATCACCCAGGAGTCATCAGGCGCCGAGCCGGGCAAGGATGCCATCAGACCGCATTAAGGTACGGCTGCCGCAAGCGAGCGGGGCGGCTAATTGTTTGCTTGACGCGTTTTAGGCAAGTTGGTATAACACATCGCCGCGCCATCCAAAGCCGTTCTACCGCAGCGTTATTGAGATCCCGGGTATAAGCGCGACTCACTACAATGTATCCACAACTGCTTCGAGGGGGGCAAACGAATGAATAAGACTGATCTAATCGACGTGGTTGCTGCATCCGCCGATCTACCCAAGGCCTCGGCGGGCCGCGCGGTTGACGCGATGGTTAATGCGATCACCAAGGCGCTAAAAAAGAACGACGAAGTGACCTTGGTCGGTTTCGGCACCTTTTCCGTGCGCAAGCGGGCGGCGCGCGCGGGCCGCAACCCTCGAACCGGAGAAACCATAAAAATCGCGGCGTCGAAAGTCCCGGCATTCAAGCCTGGAAGGGGCCTCAAGGATGCCGTAAACTAATCGGCACCTCGGGTGCTTAGCTCAGTTGGGAGAGCGTCGCCCTTACAAGGCGAAGGTCGGGGGTTCGAACCCCTCAGCACCCACCAGCGCCCGTCGCTCAGCGCCGGAGTGGTAGTTCAGTTGGTTAGAATACCGGCCTGTCAAGCCGGGGGTCGCGGGTTCGAGTCCCGTCCACTCCGCCAACCTCTGTGCAGCGCGCAATCCGCTCGGGTTGCGCCTATTCCCGTATAGCTGGATTTCACCGTGAGGGTTGGAGTGCCGTCCGCTGGCCGTTTCCATTTCATTCCTACGAGGTCGTTCCGGCAAGATGTTACAAAGCATTCATGATCGCGCTCAAGGTTGGCTCGCGTGGATCATCATCGGATTGATCTGCATTCCGTTTGCATTCTGGGGGATCCAGGAGTACTTGACGGCCGCCGAGGAGGTCGCGGTGGCGGAGGTCAATGGCGAGGAGGTTGAATTAGACGCCTTCCAGCGGGCCTACCAACAATACCGTAAGCAATACCAAATGATCCTTGGGCGCTTATCGGAGAAAGCAAACGAAGATGGGCTGAAACAGCAAACGCTCGATCAAATGGTGGAGATGCTGCTCAAAAAACAGCTCGGAGAAAAGCTTGGTCTGAGGATCGGCGATCAACAAGTTACCCAGGCGGTGAAAACCTTACCCGCGTTTCAAAGAGACGGTAGGTTTTCCAATAATCTTTACGAGCGGGGATTACAGAGCGCGGGGATGTCACCGGTTACGTTTGAGGAGCAGTTGCGGCGTGAATTGTTGACCGACCAGGTTCGCAAAGCCGTGATCGACACCTCCTTCGTAACAAAACGTGAGATTGATCTCGTCGCTAAAATCAAGAGCCAAACGCGTTTGATCACCTATGCGATCATTGCCGCGCAGCCGTTGCAATCGTCGCTGCAAGTCAGTGACGAGGAGATCGCACGGCGTTATAAGGATGAGGCCGAGACGTATACCAACCCGGAGCAAGTGAAGATCGCCTACCTCGAGCTGTCACTCGATGAGATTGCCAAGCAGATCGCGGTGACGCCGGATGCGCTCAGTGGGTACTACGACGAGCACAAATCAGACTATACGCTGCCCGAGCAGCGCCGGGCGCATCATATCTTGATCAAGGTCGCGAAGGAGGCCGGTCAGGAAGCGGTCGAGAAAGGCCGCAAGGAGATCGAGGCGCTGGCGGAGCGAATGAAAAAGGGTGAATCGTTCGAAGAGATTGCCGCGAAGTATTCCGAGGACCTCGGGTCGAAAGCAATGCGGGGTGATCTCGGTTTCTTCCAGCGTGGGGTGATGGCGCCGCCGTTCGAGGAGGCCGTCTACGCGCTGAATCCCGGAGAGATCTCGGACGCGGTGCGGACCGATTTCGGATTTCACCTGATCCGCTTAGACGGGATTAAGGCAAGCAAGACAAAATTGTTCGAAGAGGTTCGCGAAGAGATCAAAAAAAACTACCGTAACGAGCAAGCCGAACGGCGGTTCTTCGATTTGAGCGAAAAGATCGAGACACTGGTCTACGAACATCCCGATACGCTGGATGTCGCCGCGCAAAGCTCGGGATTGAAGGTCCAAGAAAGCGCTTACTTCGGGCGTACCGGAGGCGAGGGGATCGGCGCGCAGGAAAAGGTCAGCGATGCTGCCTTCAGTCCCGAGGTTTTGGAGGAGCGCTTGAATAGCGAGCCGTTGGAGCTCGGTGACAATCACATCGTCGTGATCCGCGTGAAAGAGCATATAGCGGCGAAAATGCGGCCTCTCAACGAGATGAAGAACGACATTAAGGCAGCCATGTCCTTGGATAAGGCCAAAGCGGTGGCGAAAACGCAAGGTGAGGCGCTATTGCAGCGCTTGAAGAGCGGCGAAGGCCGCGAGCAACTTGCATCCAAGGAAGGTTTAAAATGGGTGGAGAAGGAAAAGCTTGGCCGCGATGACACCGGCGTCGATAACGTTCTGCGGCGGATGGCGTTCAAGTTACCGCGGCCAAACGAGGGCAAGGCTAGTTATGGTGGTAGCGTGCTCGACAGCGGGGATTATGTGCTCATCGCGCTGTTGGACGTTGATAAGGCTGAGACCGTGGACGCAGGGCGGCGTAAGCAATTAAAGGACGAGCTCCTGCGCACTACCAGTAACCAGGAGTGGCGGGATCTCATTAGCGATTTACGGAGGCATGCCGATATCGCGATTTATTCGGAGAACTTATGATCAGAGCTTGTGAAGAAATCGT
>JBIMKC010000003.1:0-12389 GCA_043673925.1 Chromatiales bacterium
CTCCTTCTTGCCACTGGCATCACTTTGACCGAATCCCATGATTTCCAACCACAGGTTCGTGATGACGGCTTCCTCAACGGCCGAGTTAACAGTATAGTACCGACAGCCTTTGATTAAGCACCATGTCGAAACTCCCGCATTTTAATCGCCACGGGGAAGCCCAGATGGTGGACATCGCGGCTAAACCGGTGACCCACCGGATCGCCATCGCCGAAGGGACCATCGCGATGAATCGGGAAACGCTGACGATGGTTCAGGAAGGTCTCCACAAGAAAGGGGACGTGCTCGGCATCGCAAGAATCGCCGGGATCATGGCGGCAAAAAAAACCGCCGATCTGATCCCGCTCTGCCACCCGCTTCCTCTTACACACATCGAAATCAGTTTTTTCCTCGATGCCAAGGCAAGCGCGGCGAGGTGCGAGTCGAAGGTAGAAACGAGCGCCCAGACCGGCGTTGAGATGGAGGCGTTGACGGCCGTTCAAGTAGCGTTGTTAACCGTCTATGACATGTGCAAATCCGTGGACCGCGGCATGAGCATCTCGGGCGTACGCTTACTTGAAAAAATGGGCGGCAAATCGGGACACTGGCGGCGCTAACTTGCCAACACGTTATTCTTTTTCCGCGCCCGTCTGAACCTTTTGCGAGCGCGTTTCCATGGGGACGGGATCGGTTTTCAAACGGCTCTCTTGGGTGTCCAATATCGCTTTTCGCAGCATGCTCAATTCTCGCTTGACCATGCTCCCAAGGGTTTCCAGCGACGTTTCCAGCACCGCGATCCGGCCCTCCTCATTCGCGTTGCCTAGGTCCGATCGCAACGGTAACACCCGAGCATCTTCCTTAACCTCACGCACGGATTGATCATCGGCGCTCATGAGGAGATCTTCTTGCCTGAGATCATCGGTCACCGCCGTTAACACTTCGGCATTAATGAGATGCTTTTCTTCCAGGCAACCGAACAAGAGGAGCCGATCGCAGAGCATATTGATCTTGCGCGGCACGCCTTGGGTGATCCGGTGTATCAGCGGAAACGCCTCTTGCGCGAAAACCGGGTCTTGATTCCACCCGACCAAACGCAGCCTGTGCTCGATGTAGGCCTGCGTCTCCTCGGTATCCAAGGGTTTTAAATGATAGGCGGCGATCACCCGTTGCCGGAGCTGCACGAAACTGGGAGACCGTAGCAACAACCTAAATTCCTTTTGACCGAGGAGAAAGCTCTGCACCAGAGGCCGGCCGTTATGTTGGAAGTTCGACAGCATGCGCAGCTCTTCAACCGAGCGCGGCGGCAGATTTTGTGCCTCATCGACCAGAAGCAATACCCGTTTCCCCTGCTGTGCGCATTCCCGGAAGAACTCTTCCATGCTTTTCAATAGCACCGCCTTGGACTCGGATTTGTAAGCCAGGCCGAATTCTGCGGCGGCGACGCGTAATAGATCCTCGGCTTCGACCTGCGTGGAAACGATTCTCCCGACGACGATGTTGTAGCCTTCGAGCATCGCTTCCAGCGCCCCCACCAATGTGGTCTTACCGGTGCCGACATCGCCCGTAATGACGATGAAGCCATCGCCTTGCTTAACCCCGTATAAGAGGTAGGACAGCGCACGTTTATGACTGTGGCTGCTAAAAAACATCTTGGGATTAGGACTTAACCCAAACGGTTTGTCCTTGAGCTTGTAAAATGATTTGTACATATCGGTTTCTAAAGATTGAGTTTCGATCCCTCTAAGCCATAGGAACCACATGTTCCAGAAGGCGCTGCACTTGCATTATCCCGACTTTGAGGTTTGCCTCAAGGACTTTCATCGACAGCGGCTCCCGGCCTCGGCCCGCGGCCCGGTTCGCGACGACCGCACAGGTTGCATACCAAAGCTCAAGCTCGCGCGCCAATGCGGCTTCGGGCATCCCCGTCATGCCGACCATGTCACAGCCGTCGCGCGCCATGCGCTCGATCTCGGCGGCGGTCTCTAGCCGCGGCCCTTGCGTGGCCCCATAGGTTCCGCTGGCCACTGCCTCTATCCCGGCCTCCGCCGCGGCCCGAATCAATGCTTGGCGCAACTTCTCACAATAGGGCCGCGTAAAATCGATATGGGTTACATGGTCAAGGCCTTCTTCAAAAAAAGTGTTTGCGCGCGACCAAGTGTAATCGATGATTTGGTCGGGAAACGCGATTCGGCTCGGGGTCAATTCGGAAGTTATACCACCGACCGCCGCGACGCTTATGAGCTTTTCTATACCGATGTCTTTCAAGGCCCAAAGATTGGCGCGGTAGTTGACGCGGTGCGGCGGGATCGCGTGAGAAACGCCGTGCCGCACCATAAACACGATCTCCTTACCGCACCAAAGCCCGTGAATGAGCGGGCTCGAGGGCTCGCCGTACGGGGTTTGCTTTACCTCCCGGCGTAAAATTTCCAACCCGTTCAGGCTACGCAGGCCGGTGCCGCCGATAATCGCGAGGCCACTCATGCGCTCACCGCGAAGATGCCGGGCGCGTTGCGCAGGTAGTTTTTATAGTCCATGCCGTAGCCGAAGAGATAACGCTCATCCGTCTCCAATCCGACAAAGTTCGGGCTCGGCATGCCGGCGCAACGCTGCAATCGCTTGGCGACTAGAACCGCAGTTAAGGCTTCCGCCGCGCCGTCGCGTTTGCAAGCTTCGAGGATCGCGGACAACGTAAGTCCCTCATCCAAGACATCATCGACCACCACCACGACGCGGCCGCTGAGCGGGCAATGGGGACGCCGCAGCCACTCTATCTCACCGGCGGAGGTTTGCCCCCGGTAGCGTGATACGTGCAGGTAATCCAGCTCCAAGGGAAAGCGCAACCGAGGTAACAACAGCCCCGTCGGCACGACGCCTCCGGTCATCACACTTAGCAGCAACGGATCTTTTTCCGCAAGCGCCGCGTTCATTTCCGCGGCCATTCGATCGACGGCGACATCCACGTCCTCGGGAGAGAAAAGCCGCTCGGCGTGCGCGACGACTTTGCGTATTTCGTTCCAGCTCGCGCTCATACCTTGATGCCCGGCATCGCTTTATTCCTTTCGTTCAAGACCACACCGTCCGGCCCAATCGCGGGCGAATTGGTAACCGGCGCGCCCGCTCCTCGAACCGCGCAGCAGGGCCCACCGCAAGGCCTCCTGCCGAACCAGCTCGTGTTCCGTGACCTCGGCTCCGAAGCGCGCCAGCCAATAGGACACGATTTTAAGATATTCCTCTTGCTGAAAAGGATGGAATGCCAACCATAATCCGAATCGTTCCGAGAGCGCTATTTTTTCCTCTACCCCTTCCGTCTGATGGATCTCGCCCGCGACGTTACGGGCACTCAGATTCTCATCCAAGTATTCCGGCATTAAGTGCCGGCGATTGGAGGTGGCATAAATTAACGCATTGTCCGGAACACTACTCATCGATCCATCAATAGCTATTTTAAGGGTTTTATAGGCCGAATCGTTGGCTTCGAAGGAGAGGTCGTCGCAATATAAGATAAACCTCTCCGGACGATTGAAGACCCGGTCATAGATCCGCGGTAAATCGCCGAGGTCCTGCTTGCCGATCTCGATTAATCGTAGTCCCTTGGACGCGAAAGCATTAAATACCGCCTTGATCAACGACGACTTGCCCGTGCCGCGCGGACCCCAAAGCAGGGTGTGATTCGCCGGAAGGTGATCGATAAATTGCCGTGTGTTGCGTTCGATCTCGGTCTTCTGCCGATCGATGCATTGCAGATCATCAAGCCGCACCGAGGAGGCATAACGAACGGCACTCACAATGCCCCTCGCACCGAGCTTCCGCCAATGAAACGCCGTGGCGTGATCCCACGCCGTCTCCTCGGGATCGGCCGGGATGAGCTTTTCGAGCCGCGCGAGGATCCGTTCAGCGCGCCCAAGGACGTTCTCCAAGTCTGGCTGTGGCGAGGATGAGTGCATGAATGACCCGCTCCGCACGCGGTAGTTTGGATGTATCGGCAGGCTGCTTTTATTAATGCGGGACGTATCCTAACAGACCGCCCGAAGCGCGGAAACCACACGGCCGCGGTCCGATGCCAACGATACGTTGTCGATGAATCTTTCCATCGCGTCAGTGGCGGCATTCTCACCCGGATTCGAAACCAGGCAAACCTTGATTTTGGGCCAGCCCGCGTCACCGGACCCTGAACACGCACGCAAGTATTCGCGCAGGCTATCGAACAGCGCCTTACCTTGGCGCTGCTCGTCTACATAATGATGGCAGTACAACTCGCCCCAACTCGTAGTAAATACGAGATCGACGGATTCCGGGCCGTGGATTTTGAGCCGCTCTAAATCGCCCGGCATTTCATTTGCCAACGCCCGCCCCGGTTCAAGGAAGAAAACAGCGCGCGTCACGCGCGGGTTTGCGCACGCGTCGCCTTCCTCATCGCCATGACAATCAGTGATCGAAAAATACTTGCCGAGGACTTGTCGAATGGCGTCTACGCGCTGTAACGCGGGTTGCGGGTCCGGCGCCATCACAGAGATCTCGGTCTCCGCATCGATGATGCCGTTAAAGTGGCCCCAGGCGAGTATCTCCACTAACCCGGAAGTGGTTTTGATGGGTGTAGCGTCACCGCTCGCGGCCGGCGCACCTCGGAGCAGCTCCCATTCGCACGTATTCGCGCCCGGAAGCGCATGCAAGCAGATCTGCCGTTCGCGCAGGTCGGCGCCGGTACCGCGATTGAAGATATCGAGCTTGTTCGCCGTCCGATCATAGGCCCCATGAAAGCATTTACTCAACACCGCTAGGTCGCGCCGCGCGATACCAGCGCCTCCGGCATGAGGCCGCGCGAATTCCGTTAAGACGGTGAAGCTCGTTGTAAGCGCCTTGAACAACTCGCGCCGTTCGCCGTATATCGTGTCCAGGGAAACGTTATCCCGATCGCAAAGCCGGCTCACCTGGTCTCCGTCCCACCCCCATGCGCTGAAGAGGGCCTCGAGACAGCGGCGGCGCCAACCGTCACCATTGCGTGGGCCCCATGCATCCCGTACTTTCAAGCATAGGCAACGGCGCGCAACCTCCAACCGCCGCCAGTCCTGCCGCTCCATCAAATACTCCTCCACGCGCCGGTACATCAAAAGATAGGGGTCCAAGGTGTCCAGATCGACCACCCCGGCGCAAACGGCCCGTTTGTATTGCAGGCTCAGCAAATCATAGGCTGGATAACTGCTCACGTAAGCCTCAAGCAGCAATAGCTTGAGGATGGACTTGTAAGGCGAGGTTAGGCTCTTGTACAACTGCCATAGCGTCGCCCCCGAAAATTCCGCGGCGGGAATTTGCGCAACGCTTCCGAAGTCCACGTATTGGCCACGGCGTTCCGGTGATTGCAGGTATATTCTTTCGATGCAGCGCGCATAATCGCCTTGCTCATCGAGCGGCGTCAGCCACCAAACGGGTGGTAATCCGGCCGCGATGACGGCCGAACGGTAAAATTCATCCAGTAGTAAATAGCGTTGCGTGCTGCCGCTGCTGTCGGTGGAAAGCTGGGGACGCTCACCGCCGCGGAACCGATCGGGGGAAAAAACGAAGAAGTGAGCGTCGAGACCGAGTTTTTTAGCCCACCGCGAGACGGACTCGGCTTTCCGGCGCAGTTGCTCCACGCGCGGTTCATCGAGATCGGGGGCATGGCAGATCCAGATATCAAAATCACTGTGCATGGAATGGGCGATCGTACCCGTGCTCCCCAATAGGTAGATCCCGACAATGTCGAGGGATCCCATGAACACCGGGCGGATGTGATCCGCGCCGGTCATTTGCTCCGCGATGTCGAGCTCGATCCAGGTGGGAGTATATTCACGGATACCCGCGGGCGTCTGCTTGCTCACAAACCCGGGCAATGCCGGATCATTGAGGTGAAACAACACCGGGAGGGTGTCCATGAAGCGGCTCTGCTCTGGCGACAACAGCTCTCGAATACGCAGTAAGCGGGCGCGGTTAATCGCAAGGAAGCGTCCCTCGACCGATAAATCCACGGCGAGCTGGGGTGGATGGAACCTGCTGGGCATGGCAATACATAGCGGCACGGTCCCCGATACGTTCATAGCTCGCCCGGCTCAGAGGTTGTGAATAAATCTGCGGCGCGCCCGCCGCCGCGGGTCACCAACCGTGATGGATCCCGAAGTGGAAGCGATGCCAGTACGGATAATAGGGATAGTAAGGGTAATAGAATGGATCGTAATAATAAGGCCGGTTACGCCAATGCTCTCTGTAGTCCGGCCACAGATACAGCTTTTGTGTGCGGACCATCGGGTAGGTGTACGGACGTTCGCCGATAGTGCGGTTCACGGGAGGATCCAATACGCCGTAGACCGTAACCTTGCGCCCGGCGCGGTAGACCGCCGGATCGAGAAAACTCCCCGCGCTTGCCAGGAATCGCCCAAACGATAGGTCTGTCCGCTGCGGACGGCCCTCCTCATCCAGTTCCTGATTCAGGATCTCGATCCAGGTATCATTGGATTTATTCTCGATGGCGACAATCGATCCGCCCCATCGAATAGCCTTGCCCGCGAAGGCCTTGGGATTGGCCTGCACCTCGACGGCGCTCAAGGGCGGGAACGCCGGCTGGCGGATCTCGAGCGGAACACTGCTCTGACACGCGCTCAGCAGCGGCGTAAGCAGAGCATACAGAGGTATCATTCGCATGGGCAGCACCTACAAGATCTGGAGCCTAACCGATTTTTCGACTGGCTTGGTAGAATTTAGTTCGACAAGGCGAAACCTGCTTCCGAACAATCATCGAACACCGGGACCGTCAATGAAAAAATGGCAGTGCATGGTTTGTGGCTTTATCTACGATGAGGCGAAAGGTTTACCCGAGGGCGGCATCGCGCCCGGCACGCGTTGGAAGGACATACCCGATACCTGGGTTTGCCCGGATTGCGGCGCCGCCAAATCGGACTTTGAAATGGTAGAAGCCGCCTGAGAGTATCTCATGAAACCGCTGGTGATCATCGGAACCGGTCTCGGCGGCTATTCGCTCGCCCGTGAGGTTCGCAAGCTGGATCCGGATCGAGCACTCGTCCTCATCAGCGCCGATGACGGCCGGTATTATTCCAAACCCATGTTATCGAACGCCTACACCAGCGGCAAGACCCCCGAGGCTATCGCCAACGCCGACGCGGCGGCGATGGCCAAGCAATTGAACGCTGAAGTGCGCCCATGGACGACCGTAACAGCAGTCGATCCGGCTGCCTACACTGTCAGCACCGGCGCTCAAGCTCTTGAATACCAAAAGCTCGTTTTCGCCCTAGGCGCCGATCCGATTCGGCTCGCCGTCTCGGGAACCGCCCAAGACCGAATCATGTCCGTCAACGATCTCATCGACTACACCAAGTTTCGTACCGCGGTTCAAGGTGCGCGGCGAACTGCGATCATGGGCGCGGGGCTGATCGGGTGCGAGTTCGCCAATGATCTGCACCAGGGCGGAATCACGGCCGAGGTGATCGATCCCGCGCCTTATCCGTTAAGCCGGTTTCTACCCGAAGCCGCGGGCCGCACGCTACAAAAAGCGCTTACGGATGCCTTGGGCGTTGCTTGGCATCTGGGTCAGGTCGTTGCCTCGGTTGATTACGCCGCGGGAAATCTCGCGGTGACGCTATCCCATCATCGGGTCCTCAGCGTCGATGCGGTTCTGTCATCGGTCGGCTTGCGGCCGCGTACCGGCCTGGCCGAACGCGCTGGGATCGCGGTCAAGCGAGGCATCGTCGTCGATCGCTATCTTGCCACCAACGCCCCGGATGTTTACGCCCTCGGTGATTGCGCCGAAGTCGAGGGATTAGTCCTGCCCTTCGTGATGCCCATCATGCATGCCGCGCGCGCATTGGCCAAGACGCTCTGCGGTGAACCCACGCGGCTCACCTATCCGGCAATGCCAATTGTCGTTAAAACCACGGCCTATCCGGTGGTGGTCGCGCCCCCGGCCGCGCTAGTGAGCGGCGCCTGGCAGGTTGACGATCTGGGAAGCGGTCTGCGCGCCCTATTTCATGGACCGGATAAATCCTTGGCCGGCTTTGCCCTCACCGGAACCGCCGTCTCCGAAAAGAATAGCTTGGCCAAGGAGCTGCCGCCTGTGCTTGGCGAGATCCCCTGAGAGGTTGTGAATAAATCGTCACGAGCAGCCCCGAGCGTCAAGGAGCCGCAGAGCGAGCAACGAGACATATCACACATTAGGTCTCCCGAGAAACGCGGAGTCACATGGAACAGGGGCAACTCAGCTGGATCGCCAACTTCATCTGGGGCATCGCCGACGACGTGCTCCGGGACCTGTACGTCCGGGGCAAGTACCGCGACGTCATCCTGCCCATGACCGTCCTGCGCCGCCTCGACGCGGTCCTCGAGCCGACCAAGCCGGCCGTGCGCGACATGAAGGTCTCGCTCGACAAGGCCAAGATCGTCCATCAGGACCAAGCGCTGCGCCAGGCGGCCGGCCAGGCATTCTACAACACCTCCAAGTTCACGTTGCGCGACCTCAAGGCCCGCTCCAGCCAGCAGCAGCTCAAGGCCGACTTCGAAGCCTACCTCGACGGCTTCTCGCCCAATGTCCAGGACATCCTCGAGAACTTCGAGTTCCGGAACCAGATCCAGCGCCTCTCGAAAGCGGATGCGCTCGGGACGCTGATCGATAAGCTGCTCTCGCCGGACATCAACTTGAGCCCCAACCCGGTGTTGAACGGCGACGGCTCGGTGAAGCACCCCGGCCTCGACAACCACGGGATGGGCACCGTATTCGAGGAGCTCGTCCGGCGCTTCAATGAGGAGAACAACGAGGAGGCGGGCGAGCACTGGACGCCGCGCGACGCCGTGAAGCTCATGGCGAAGCTGATTTTCCTGCCCATCGCCGAGAAGATCGAATCCGGCACCTACCTGCTCTACGACGGTGCCTGCGGCACCGGCGGGATGCTGACCGTCGCCGAGGAGACGCTGCAGCAACTCGCGAAGGAACACGGCAAGCAGGTCGCCACCCATCTCTACGGCCAGGAGATCAACGCCGAGACCTACGCCATCTGCAAGGCGGACCTGCTACTCAAGGGCGAGGGTCACTCGGCGGACAACATCATCGGCGGTCCGGAGCACTCGACGCTTGCGAACGACGCCTTTCCCTCTCGGGAGTTCGACTTCATGCTGTCGAATCCGCCCTACGGCAAAAGCTGGAAGAGCGACCTGGAGCGTATGGGCGGCAAGGACGGCATGAAGGACCCGCGCTTCATCATCGAACACGCGGGCGACCCGGAATACGCGCTCATTACCCGCTCCTCCGACGGCCAGATGCTCTTCCTGTCGAACATGCTCTCCAAGGTGAAGCAGGGCACCAGGCTCGGCAGCCGCATCGCCGAGGTACACAACGGAAGCTCGCTCTTCACCGGCGACGCCGGCCAAGGCGAGAGCAACATCCGCCGCTGGATCATCGAGAACGACTGGCTCGAAGCTATCGTTGCCCTGCCACTCAACATGTTCTACAACACCGGCATCGCGACCTACATCTGGGTGCTCAGCAACCGCAAGCCCGAGCACCGCGCTGGCCGCGTGCAGCTCATCGATGCCACGCAGTGGTTCCGACCCTTGCGCAAGAATCTCGGCAAGAAGAACTGCGAGCTGTCCGAGGAGGACATCCGGAGAATCTGCGACACCTTCCTTGCCTTCAAGGAGACCGAGCAGTCCAAGATCTTCCCGAACGCTGCCTTCGGCTACTGGAAAGTGACCGTCGAGCGGCCGTTGCGGCTCACGGGCATCGAGCCCGATCGCGCTTACACCCCGAAGGAGATCAGGGCGCTTGTAGGGGCGGGTTTCATGCCCGCCCCTGACGCCCCGCCCGTCATCAAGAAGATTCACAAGCGTGGCACCGAGCCCGATCCGCTGCGCGGCCTGTTTGCGCATCCGATCGTTGGGGCGGACCCTCGGGGCTGCCCTGTCGTCGAATACGAGCCCGACACCGAGCTGCGCGACACCGAGCAGGTGCCGCTGCTGGAAGGAGGCGGCATCGAGGCCTTCCTGCGCCGCGAGGTGGTGCCGCATGCCGCCGACGCCTGGTATGTCCCGGACAGCGTCAAGACCGGCTACGAGGTGAGCTTTACCCGCTACTTCTACAAGCCGCAGCCGCTGCGCACGCTGGAGGAGATCCGCGCCGACATCCTCGCGATCGAGAAGGAGACCGAGGGGCTGCTCGGCGAAATCATCGGGGGAGGCGGGCGATGAGCGTGCTTTTCGACCCTGAACGCCAGCATCGGCGCTCGATACGCCTGCGGGGATACGACTACACACAGGCGGGGGCGTATTTCGTGACCATCGTTGTCCAAGATCGTGCCTGCCTGTTCGGGGAGGTGGTGGACGGCCACGTGCGGTTGAACGATGCCGGGCGGATGGTAGCCAACGAATGGGGTGCATTGTGCTCCCGGTTCATCAACATCGATCTGGATGCATTCGTCGTGATGCCTAATCACATCCACGGCGTCATCGTCATCACCGGAACCATCGGCACAGACGGTTCAACCGTAGGGACGCCCCTCGTGGGCGCGCAATCCACAACAGGGGCGCATACCACCGCGGCAACCGTAGGGGCGGGCCTTGTAGCCGCCCAATCCACGACGGGCGACATTGTAGGGGCGCCCCTTGTGGGCGCCCAAACCAGCGGCGCCCAATCAGGGGCAACCACAAGGGTTGCCCCTACGATCGTTCCCATGACGACGATGCGGGGACGGGCCGTGGGCCATATCGTCGGGGCGTTTAAATCGTTGACAACGGTTGTCTATACGCGCGGGGTCAAAACGCAGGGATGGTCACCGTTTCGCGGGCGATTGTGGCAGCGTAATTATTTCGAACACATCGTGCGCAACGAGGATTCCTTGCACCGCATCCGGCAATACATCGCAGACAACCCGGCCTGCTGGACGGACGACCCAGAAAACCCGCAGCGAATCGTAGGGGCGGTCCCTTGTGGCCGCCCTGATGCGGAACAGATATTTTGCGGTCCCGGTGCGGACCCAGATTCCCAAGATCCCGGACATTCCCATGACCCAGGGCACCCACGAGGGGTGCCCCTACAAGGGGATGAATGCCCATGATCGACGGCCTCAAGCCCTATCCCGCGATGAAGGACTCCGGCGTGCCGTGGTTGGGTGACGTGCCGGCGCACTGGGAGGTGCCGCGGCTCGGCGCTCTCGTTAGGGAGCGCGGTGAAACAAATGACGACAACGGCGTGACCGAAGTGCTCTCTGTCATGAGGGAACGAGGTGTTATCCCCTACGCTGAGAAGGGAAACGTCGGCAATAAGAAGTCTGATGACATCACGCGGTACAAGATCGTCCGGCCGGACGACATCGTCGTCAATTGCATGAACGTGATCATCGGCTCGGTAGGCTTGTCCAAGTACACCGGTTGCCTGAGTCCCGTCTATTACGTGCTTACGCGCCGATCGGATAGCGACGAGCCTCGCTACCTCAACGCGTGCTTCCAGACGAAGCCGTTTCAATTGAGCCTGGTTCGGATAGGTAACGGCATTCTGGCCCATCGGATGCGGATACCGATGGAGCTTCTGAAGTGCGAGCCGTTCCCGAGGCCTCCTGCCGCCGAACAAACCGCCATCGTCCGCTTCCTCAATTCCGCCGACCGGCGGATCCGGGGCTACATCCGCGCCAAGCAGAAGCTGATCAAGCTGCTGGAGGAGCAGAAGCGGGCCATCATCCATCGCGCCGTCACTCGCGGCCTCGACCCGAGCGTCCGCCTCAAGCCCTCCAGTGTGGAGTGGCTGGGGGACGTGCCGGAGCATTGGGAGGTGCTACCGATCAAGCGAGCATTCATCTCGATGGATTACGGGATCTCAGAGTCCGCGATCGACGCCGGCACAATCCGTCTATTGACTATGGGGAACATTAAGAATGGGCAAGTAACAATCCCTGAGACGGGCGGTGTCGCTGCGGTTGATGCGTCGCTTCTTCTGGACGCTGGCGACCTCCTGTTCAATCGGACCAACAGCTCAGAACTCGTAGGCAAGGTTGGATTGTTTACGGGGGCGGACTCGCCTGTGACTTTCGCTTCCTATCTGGTTCGGATGCGTCCGCGCCCAGAGCATGAACCGGAATACCTGAACGCCGTCCTCAACGATGTCTCAGTGCTATCAATAGCTCGTCGCCAAGCCATACCGAGCCTTCACCAGTCGAATCTCAATCCGACGAGATACGGAAGACTGCAAGTCGCTCTACCTATCCTCGACGAGCAGCGAGCAATACTTCAGGCGATAAAGTCAAAGACTCATGATCTCGAAAAGGCGATCTCCGCGGCTCACCGCGAAATCTCCCTACTCCGCGAATACCGCACGCGTTTGATCGCCGACGTGGTCACCGGCAAGCTCGACGTTCGCGAGGCGGCGGCGCGACTGCCCGATGAGA
>JBIMKC010000003.1:12489-13664 GCA_043673925.1 Chromatiales bacterium
CCGATGCCCTCACCGACGGCGACGAAGACGCGGCTGACGACCTCGGCGCGATCCCCGAGGAGGCGGAGGCATGAAGACGGACACCAGCGAACGCGGTCTCGAGCGGCTGATCTGCACGGCGCTGACCGGCTCGCCCTGCGATCCGGCCGCGGGACCAGCGAAGTCGGTGCGCGAGCGACCGGCGATCTACGGCGCCGGTTGGATCGGCGGCGTGCCCGAGGACTACGACCGCGAATACTGCGTGGACTTGGCGCAGCTCTCCGCCTTCCTGCGGGAGACGCAGCCGGAGGCGGCTGAGGCGCTGGACCTCGGCCAGGACGGTCCGACGCGGCGTAAGTTCCTGGCGCGCCTCCAGGGCGAGATAACGAGGCGCGGAACCATCGACGTACTGCGCCACGGGATCAAGCACGGGCCGCACCACCTCGATCTGTTCTACGGCACGCCCTCGCCCGGTAACGCCAAGGCCCAGGAGCGCTATGCCGCCAACCGCTTCAGCCTCACCCGCCAGCTCCGTTACAGCCGCGACGAGACACAGCTCGCGCTCGATCTGGGCCTCTTCATCAACGGACTGCCGGTCGCCACCTTCGAGCTGAAGAACAGCCTCACCAAGCAGACGGTCGAGGATGCCGTCCAGCAGTACAAGCGCGACCGCGAGCCGCGCGAGAGGCTCTTCGAGTTCGGCCGCTGCGTGGCGCACTTCGCCGTGGACGAACACGAGGTGCGCTTCTGCACACATCTGAAGGGCAAGGCCTCGTGGTTCCTGCCCTTCAACCTGGGCTGGAACGACGGCGCCGGCAATCCGCCCAACCCGAACGGCCTCAAGACCGACTACCTGTGGAAGCGCATCCTCACCCGCGATGGCCTGACCGACATCCTCGATAACTACGCCCAGGTCGTCGAAACGAAGGATGATAAGACCGGCCGGAAGAAGCCGGTGCAGATCTGGCCGCGCTTCCACCAGCTCGACGTGGTGCGGAAGCTCCTGGCCGACGCCGGCCGGCACGGCGCGGGCCGGCGCTATCTGATCCAGCACTCGGCGGGCAGCGGCAAGAGCAATTCCATCGCCTGGCTCGCCCACCAGCTCATCGGCCTTGCCAGAAGGGCAACCACAAGGGTTGCCCCTACCAGTGCCCAACCCGATGCGGTGCCGTCCTCCGTAGGGGCACCCCTTGTGG
>JBIMKC010000003.1:13764-46422 GCA_043673925.1 Chromatiales bacterium
GGTGTTCGACTCGATCATCGTCGTCACCGATCGGAAGATCCTCGACCAGCAGATCAAGGACACCATCAAGCAGTTCGCGCAGGTGGGCGCGACCGTGGGGCACGCCGAGAACTCGGGCGATCTGCGCAGGTTCATCGCCGATGGGAAGAAAATCATCATCTCCACGGTGCAAAAGTTCCCATTCATCCTCGACGAGATCGGCAGCGAGCACCGCGGGCGGCGCTTCGCTATCGTGATTGACGAGGCGCACTCGAGCCAGGGCGGGCGCACCTCCGCCGCGGTCTCGATGGCGCTCTCGAAAGACGGGGCCGAGGAGGACGACGAGACCACCGAGGACAAAATCAACCGGCTGATGGAGGCCAAGAAGCTCCTACCCAATGCCAGCTACTTCGCCTTCACCGCCACGCCCAAGAACAAGACGCTGGAGATCTTCGGCGAGCCGGAGCCCCAGCCGGACGGGACAGTGAAGCATCGCCCCTTCCACAGCTACACCATGAAGCAGGCGATCCAGGAGGGCTTCATCCTGGACGTGCTCCGGCACTACACGCCGGTCGAAAGCTACTACAAGCTTGTCAAAAAAGTCGAAGACGACCCGGAGTTCGACACCAAGCGGGCGAAGAAGAAGCTACGCCGCTACGTCGAGAGCCACGACCACGCGATCCGGCTCAAGGCCGAGATCATGGTGGACCACTTCCACGAGCAGGTGCTGGCGCTGACGAAGATCGGCGGCCACGCGCGGGCGATGGTGGTGACGAGCGGCATCGAGCGCGCCATCCAGTACTACCATGCCATCCGCGACTATCTGATGGAGCGCAAGATCCCGTACAAGGCCATCGTGGCCTTCTCGGGTGAGCACGAGTACGGCGGGGCGAAGGTTACCGAGGCGTCGCTCAACGGCTTTCCGTCTAGCCTGATTGCCGATCGGATCGCCGAAGACCCGTACCGCTTCCTGATCTGCGCCGACAAGTTCCAGGCCGGCTACGACGAGCCGCTGCTGCACACGATGTACGTGGACAAGGTGCTGTCGGGCATCAAGGCGGTGCAGGCGCTGTCGCGCCTCAACCGCGCGCACCCGCAGAAGCATGACGTCTTCGTGCTCGACTTCATGAACGACGCGGAAACGATCCAGGAGGCGTTCGCCGACTACTACCGCACCACGATGCTTGCCGAGGAGACCGACCCGAACAAGTTGCACGACCTGAAGGCTACCCTCGACGGTTACCAGGTCTACGCGGCCGCTCAGATCGAGGAGCTCGTAGCGCTGTACCTCGGCGGGGCGGACCGTGACCGGCTCGACCCGATCCTCGACGCCTGCGTCGCCGTCTATAACGCGGAACTCGACGAAGACGGTCAGGTGGATTTCAAAGGCAAGGCCAAGGCGTTCACGCGCAGCTATGGATTCCTCGCCTCGATCCTGCCCTACACCAACGCCGAGTGGGAAAAACTCTCGATCTTCCTGAACTTCCTGGTGCCCAAGCTCCCGGCCCCGATCGAGGAGGACCTGTCGAAGGGCATCCTCGAAGCGATCGACATCGACAGCTACCGGGTCGAGAAGCAGGCGGCGGTGAAGATCCAGCTCCCGGACGCGGACGCGGAAATCGAGCCGGTTCCGACGACCGGCGGCGGGCGCAAGCCCGACCCGGAGCTCGATCGACTCTCGAACATTCTCAAGACCTTCAACGATCAGTTCGGCAACATCCCCTGGACCGACACCGACCGAGTCCACAAGCTGATCACCGAGGACATCCCGAATCGCGTCGCGACCGACACGGCCTATCAGAACGCGAAGAAGAACTCGGACAAGCAGAACGCCCGCATCGAACACGACAAGGCGCTCGCGCGCGTGATGACGGCGGTGCTCAAGGACGATACGGAGCTCTTCAAGCAATTCATGGACAACGAGTCGTTCCGGCGGTGGATGACCGACACGGTCTTCGGGCTCACCTACGAACCATCGGGGGAAGATCCGCGAGCGAGCACGCGACGCAGCAATCGGGATGCGCAGTAGATTAATTCCCAATCTCTGAGAAGCTTTAAAGTACGATCAGTTCTTCAGTCGTGTCGGGGGTCGAATCCAACGTGAACGGTAAACCAAGTCAGCATCTCTGCAACACCTGCTGGGTGATGAGAAAAGCGCCGTGAACAACGCTATCTTGGTCAGCCAGCGAGGTTGTTTCTTGCCGATGCCACTTCAAGCGCGGATTTTTGACCACTCGATCTTGTTGACGCGGCGAGTTTACTCGCTAGAATGATGCCGCACTGCGGCAATCATTGACCCGAATGCGCCCTAACATACGCCCGACGAGACCGTTTTTCTCTTCGGGGCCTTGCGCCAAACGGCCCGGTTGGAGCCCGGAGGTGCTGGCGGGTGCCGCTACCGGCCGTTCACACCGATCCCGCGTGGGCAAGGCAAAGCTTACGGAGGTCTTGGAACGCACACGTTCGCTGTTGCGATTGCCGGACGGTTACCGCATCGGCCTCGTCCCGGCCTCGGATACAGGGGCCGTGGAAGCGGCGTTGTGGTCGCTGCTCGGGGCGCGGGGCGTCGATTGTCTCGCCTGGGATGGCTTCGGACGGAGCTGGCAGCGGGACATAGTCGATGAGTTGCGGATCCAGGACGTTCGCTGCCTGAGCGCCGATTACGGTGCGCTGCCCGATCTCACCGAGGTCGACTTCGACCGCGACGTCGTGTTCGTCTGGAACGGCACGACCTCGGGAGTCAAGCTGCCGGATGGCGATTGGATCGCCGATGCACGCACTGGACTCACCATCTGCGACGCTACCTCGGCCGTATTCTCGGTCGATCTCCCCTGGCCCAAGCTCGATGTGACCACGTTCTCGTGGCAGAAGGTGCTCGGCGGCGAGGCTCAGCACGGCATGATCGTGCTGAGCCCGCGTGCGGTCCGCAGGCTGGAGGAATACACACCTCCGTGGCCCATTCCGAAGGTGTTGAGCCTCAAGAGCAAAGGCCGGGTCAATGAGGATATTTTTAGCGGCGGCGCGACCAACACCCCCTCGCTGCTCTGCGTGGAAGACTATCTCGACGCGTTGCGCTGGGCTGAAATGGCGGGGGGCCAACCTGCGTTGATGCAACGTTGCGCCCAAAACTTCGCCGCGCTCGCCGCGTGGGTGGAACGGACCCCGTGGATCGACTTTCTGGCCACGCTACCCGCCACGCGCTCGACGACTTCTGTATGCCTGAAGATCACGGCCCCGTGGTTCACTGAGCAGCCGGCGCCGAAGCGCTGGGAGCTTGTGCATAATCTTTGCAGCTTGCTGGAGGCCGAGGGTGTCGCCTTCGACATCGCCGCTCACCGGGACGCGCCCCCGGGTATTCGCATCTGGTGCGGGGCCACGGTGGAACACGCGGACCTCGTGGCCGTGCTCCCGTGGTTGGAATGGGGGTATCGAGTGCTGCAAACGACCGTGATCGAGATCAAGAAATGACGCGGGTGCTCATCGCCGAAGCGATCGCGCCGGACGGCATCGCTTACCTCGGGTCGCGTCCCGGGATCGAAGTGGATGCTCCCAGCGGATCGGACCTTGCCGATCTCGCCGCACGGCTCCAAAGTTGCGATGCCTTGATTGTGCGTAGCGCGACGCGCGTGAACGAGTCGCTCTTGGCCGGAGCGCCGCGGCTCAAGGTGATCGGCCGGGCGGGGATCGGAGTAGACAATATCGATGTCGGCGCGGCCACCGAGCACGGAATCGTAGTGTTGAACACCCCCGATGCCAACGCCACTACCACGGCCGAGTTGACGGTCGCGCATCTCTTGTCGCTCAGTCGCCATCTCCCGCAAGCCGATCGATCCGTGCGCGCCACGGAGTGGAAACGAACCCAATTCATGGGCACGGAGGTCGCCGGCAAGACCCTAGGGATCATCGGCTTCGGCGCCATCGGGCGGGTGGTGGCCTCACGCTGTCTCGGGCTCAAGATGCGCGTCATCGCTTACGATCCCTTGGTAACGCGCGAGGTGATGCTGCACGAAGGCGTCGAAGCGGTCGCGCTCCAGGAACTGCTCGAACAGTCCGACTATGTGAGCCTCCATTGTCCCCTCAACGACAAGACCCGCGGTCTCATCAACGCCGAGCGCTTGGCGCGCATGCGGATCGGGGCGCGGCTCATAAATTGCGCCCGCGGCGGCCTGGTTGACGAGGCGGCGCTGCTCGAGGCCTTGGACAAAGGGAAGCTCGCCGGCGCCGCGTTGGATGTCTTTGAACAAGAACCCCCGCTCGGATCGCCTCTCATCGAACATCCCAAAATCGTGCTGACACCACACCTCGGCGCCTCCACGGCCGAGGCTCAAATCGCCGCGGGTCTCGCCATCGCCAAGCAAGTTGCGCAATTTCTGGAAACCGGAGAAGCGATCAACGCGGTCAACCTGCCCCGGATCCCGGCCGAGGATCTCAAGCGCTTGCACCCGTATCTCGCGCTGGCGCGCCGCCTCGGGCGGGTGCTGGCGGCCTTAACCTCGCAGCCATTGACCCGGGTCGAGGTAACATTAAGGGGACGCGCGGCCGAGCTCGATTCACGGCCGCTTTCAAGCGAGCTCCTGGTCGGTCTACTGGAAAGCGAGCTCTCGATTCCGGTGAATCGCGTAAACGCGTGTCATCTCGCGCACCGCCAAGGGATCTCGCTGGTCGAAAGCCGCTCCGAGGAGACCGAGGAATATGTGTCGCTTATCACCGCGGCGGGACACTACGACGGCGGATCGACCTCGGTCGCGGGCACGCTGATCGGTGACAGAAACCCCCGTCTGGTCCGCATCGACGACTACGAAGTGGAAACTGTGCTCGAGGGGACCTTATTGATCACGCGCCACGAGGATCGTCCGGGCGTGATCGGGGCCTTGGGTACCTTGCTCGGGCAGGATAATGTCAACATCTCACGCATGCAGGTCGGCATCGCTCAGGGTCCCGAGGCGATCGCGGTGATCGGGATCTCGCGGCCGTTACCGCAAGCGACGCGCGATCGAATCGCGCAACTCCTGGCCATCCACCAGGTATATCAAGTGAGCTTGTGATCCGCCGGGCGGTATGGCGGCGCGCGCCGGGTTCGAGGTCATTTTTTTCGATTGCGACAGCACCTTGAGCGCGATCGAGGGCATCGATGCGCTCGCGGCGCTCGCGGGCCGCGAACATGAAATCAGCGCGCTCACGCATGCGGCCATGGACGGGGAACAACCCCTCGAGTCGATCTACGACCGGCGCCTTGAGACGCTCCAGCCGGACCGCCAGGCGATCGACTGGTTAGGAAATCAGTATGTGGCCGCGGAAGTGCCGGGCGCGCGGGCGGTGGTAGCCGCATTGATCTCCCTCGGCAAAGAGGTGCATATCGTCAGCGGCGGGATCCGCCAGGCGCTCGTGCCGCTCGCCGCCGTCCTCTCCATCCCTCTCGCGCGCGTGCATGCCGTGGAGGTGTTTCATGATGCCTCCGGTAACTACACAGGTTATGACGCATCCTCGCCCCTGACGCGCTCCGGGGGCAAGGGCGCCGTTTGCCACCGCGTGGCAAAAGACCGCCGGGCGGCGATCGTCGGGGATGGGATCACGGATCTCGACCCCGCCGCTTACGGTATTTTCACCGTCGGTTTCGGGGGGGTAGTCCGGCGCGAAGCGGTGCAGCGCCGCGCCGATGCCTATGTGGCCGATCGCGCCTTGACCGGGGTGCTGGAGTTTCTCCTCACCCGCGAAGAATTTCGGCACCTGCCGACAGCGTGACTAAAAACGATAGCTCAATCGCACTAAGTGGAAATTGATGCCGGGGTTAGAATCGCCGATCCCGAGATTCGATAGATGCTGATACCGGTACCCGATCTCGTATTGGCCCTCGTGCCCGAAGCGTATGCCGGCCCCCCCATGTGATCCGAAAGCGAATTCCGTATCGAAGTTCTTGTCCTCAAGCTCCGTATCGGTCAGACCATGGATACCAAAGGCCGCTTCTAGATAGGGCATCACGCCATAGATCGGCGATTGTGTCTGCCAGCGGAACACCTGCGCCAAGCCGAATTCGCCCAAGGAATCGTTACCGGTACGGCCATCGTCCCCGTCCCAGTAACTGGCGCTTAGCTCCCAGTACCCTCCGAGATGCCAGTCCCCGAGCCGCAGCCATTGCACCCCCCAATCCCATTGCAAGGCAATCCCGTAGCGGTTAATCCCGTCATCACCGCTGCCGCCTTCAACGGCGACGGCATCGAGCGCGTGTACAAGCTGAGGGCTGAGACAGGCCAACGCCAAACCAGCGAAAGCCGCGAATTTTCCCGCGCGCATGGGGTTTCTCCTCGTTCTTTTCTTCATACGCTACAACAGAATCGTTGCAAAGGTCCAGCGCTTCACTGGAAAACCACCCGGTACATCTATGACCTTGTGGTTTCCGGTTTTCATCCGTTATGAGCAACAAATAGCGTCGGGCGGCGTGCCTGGAATGAGGCGTGTAGCCCGTAAAGGTGGCCGGTCTCAGGCAGTCCCTCCCGGCTCGGGTTTGCGATCTATGATGTTAGGGATCGATGAACCTGCGGCTCAGATCGCCATAGGCATCGATGCGGCGATCGCGCAGGAAAGGCCAGTGGATACGGGCTTGCTCCGCCTGGCCGAGGTCGATCGGCGTGACGAGGATGGTTTCCTCGGCAACCGGTGCGCGCGCGAGCACGGCCCCGCTCGGTGCGCACACAAAGCTTTGTCCCCAAAAATCGATGCCGTGCCCGGAGGACGCCCCGGGCGTCGGCTCGAACCCGGTGCGGTTAACCGCCACGACGTAACATCCGTTGGCAATGGCGTGGGCGCGCTGCGAGATCTCCCAGGCCTGGTGTTGTTGCACGCCGTCGGTCTCTTTTTCCTCCGGATGCCAACCGATCGCCGTGGGGTAGAACAAGATCTCGGCCCCGCGGAGCGCCGTCAGCCGCGCGGCCTCGGGGTACCACTGATCCCAGCAGACCAAAACACCGAGGTGGCAGCGCGAGGTGCGGAAGGCGAGAAACCCGAGATCCCCCGGCGTAAAGTAAAATTTCTCAAAATAACGCGGATCGTCGGGAATATGCATTTTCCGGTAGGTCCCAAGGACCCCGCGGTCCGCGTCGATCACGGCCGCGGTGTTGTGGTAGAGGCCGGGCGCGCGGCGCTCGAAAAGGCTCACGATCACGACGATCTCAAGTTCCTTTGCCAGCGCCGAGAACGCTTCGGTCGAGAGGCCCGGCACCGGTTCGGCCAAGGCGAAGAATCGGTGCTCCTCGGTCTGGCAGAAATAGCGGGAACGGAACAACTCCGGCAGACAGACGATATCGGCGCCTTGCCCGGCCGCTTGGCGCGTCATCGCCAAGGCCTTGGAAAGGTTGGCGCTCGGATCTTCACCGCAGCGCATCTGGATGAGACCGAGATTGAGGGTCTTGATGGGGTGCACGGGGGCTTATCTGGCTCGGCGATCAGTCCACTGGCTTGTAATAAGTGCTTTGCGAGAAGCACTCCATGTATTGCTCCAGGAGCTCCACGCCGGCCTTGGGGCGAATGATCCCCTTCTCGATCTTTTGGCGGATGAGATTATTCATCCGGCGGTGGAGATCGTTCGGGAAGTATTGAACCAAGGCTAGCTGGTCCTGGATCGAGGTACCCGGTATGATCTTCTCGATGTAATAACCCGCGGGCTCTTCGGCGTCGGCGTACACGTGGGCCTCGGCGACGCGGCCGAAGAGGTTGTGCGAATCACCCATGATGTCTTGATAGGCGCCCATGAGGAAAAACCCGAAATAGTAAGGTTCCTTACCTACGAGATCATGGACTTCGAGAAACCGCTTGTCGGAATTTGATGAAACGTAATGGGACACCTTGCCGTCCGAGTCGCAGGTGAGGTCTACGAGCACGGCGCGGCGGTCAGGCCGTTCATTCAAATATCGCAACGGCATGATCGGGAATCCTTGTCCTATCGACCAATGATCGAGAATGGACTGAAAAACCGAAAAATCGCACAGGTATTGATCCACGAGATGGTCGTTGAGCGCGAGCAGTTCAGTGGGAACCGACTCCGGCGCAAGGCGTTCGATCCGCTCGTGTATCGCCTTACAGGCGGACCAATACAGGCATTCGGCTAGTCCCTTTTCTTCGATCGGAAGATACCCTAGACCGAACAAGGTATCCGCTTCCTGGCGTTTTTCGACCGCGTCGTGGAAAGCCTCGCGCAAATCCGATAACAGGCGCTTGTCTCTGCGATTGGCGGCGTCTTTTATTCTGCCTAGGATTTCATACAGTTCGCGGACCGTCGGGTTGATATCCGCCGGCGGGGTGAATGCAGGATCCACGAGGTCCTTGTTATAACTGCCTAGCGCCTCCACGATCAATACCGAATGATGCGCGGTAATGGCCCGGCCGCTTTCGGAAATCAGAATCGGATGCACCACCTGCTCCTCGTCGCAGACTTCCTTGACGGAGTAGACCACCGCGTTGGCGTATTCTTGCAGCGCGTAATTGACACCATCGTGATCGCCCGAGTAACCCGCGCCGTAATTAACCCCCAAGCCGCCGCCGACGTCCAGGTATTGAAGCGGTACGCCGCGTTTGAGAAGCTGGGCGTAGACCTGGGTGATCTCCTTGACGGCTTGCTTGACGATCTGGATATCGGAGATCTGGCTTCCGAGGTGGAAATGCAGCAGCACCAGCGCATCGGTATGATTGGTTTCTTTTAACCGCTGAATCAGCATGAGCAGCTCCGGAATCGAGATCCCGAACTTCGATTTATCGCCGCCCGATTCGGCCCATTTCCCGGATCCGCTGGTCCCGAGACGAACCCGCACCCCGCAGCGGGGCCGCACGCTCATTGCCTGGGCAACGCGTAGCAGATGCTCAAACTCCCCGTACTTCTCGATGACCGGGATGACGTTTTGACCAATCTGCTGGCCGGAGAGGATGAGCCGGAGCATCATCTCGTCTTTATAGCCGTTGCAGATCAATAGTGCCCCGTCCTGGTCGAGATGAGGAAGCGCCGCCACCAGCTCCGCCTTGGATCCGCTCTCGAGTCCCATCCCATAGGGGCGCCCAGCCTCAAGCACTTCCTCTACGACCTCGTGTAATTGATTGACTTTTATTGGATATACGCCCTGATACCGGTTGCGATATCCGGAATCACGGATGGCCTTGATAAAGACCTTGTTCAAGCGTACGACACGGGCTTGGAGGACATCCTGGAAGCGAATCAAAGCTGGGAAAGAAACATTACGCTGCCGCAGATCTTGGACCACGGCATAGATATCGATCGACAGGGACTGTTGCTGCAGGGGTCTGACCGCGACGTGACCGTCCTCCTTGATGAAATAAAACGAATCACCCCAAGCCTTAACGCGGTACAATTCCTCCGCATCCTCGACGCTCCAATCAGCGCGCCTGTCCGCGGCGGCGGTCTCAGTCGTTGACTCAAACTGTTTGACGGAATTCATAGCGATCCCTCGGTCTCGGTCGTTGAGCTTTAGCCGCCGTTCGCCAGCACGCAGGCGAAGATGAGTGGCGCGACGATCGTGGCATCCGACTCGATGATATATTTCGGTGTCTCCACCGCCAATTTCCCCCAAGTGATTTTCTCGTTTGGAACGGCGCCCGAGTAGGACCCAAAACTGGTCGTGGAATCGCTGATCTGGCAAAAGTAACCCCAGCGCGGTATGTCCTTTAGCTGTAAATCCTGTTCCAACATGGGCACGACGCAGATGGGAAAGTCCCCCGCGATCCCGCCGCCGATTTGGAAAAAGCCGACGGAATGCTCGGCCACGGTGCTCTGATACCATGCCGCGAGCGCGATCATGTATTCGATCCCGGTGCGCACGGTATGGACGTTTTTTATATCCTTTCGAATGCAGTGCGCGGCGTAAACATTGCCGAGCGTCGAATCCTCCCAACCGGGAACAAAGATGGGCAGGTTTTTTTGCGCCGCCGCCAGCAGCCAACTGTCTTTGGGGTCGATTTGATAAGCCGCCTTCAAGCGCTCTTCGCGCAGGATGCGATACAGGAACTCATGGGGAAAACGTTGCCGGGCGGACCGGTCAGCCGCGGTCCATTCGTCAAGGACCGCGGCCTCGATACGCCTGATCGCCTCATATTCCGGAATGCAGGTGTCGGTGACGCGGTTTAAATGGCGTTCCAAGAGTGAACATTCGTCGGCGGGGGTCAAGTCGCGATAGTGGGGAATACGGACGTAGTGCTCATGGGCCACGAGGTTGAAGAGGTCCTCTTCTAAATTCGCGCCCGTGCAGCAGATTGCATGCACTTTACCGCGGCGGATCATCTCCGCCAGCGATAGGCCGAGCTCGGCCGTGCTCATGGCGCCGGCGAGCGTGATCAGCATGTGCCCGCCTCCCTCCAGGTGCTTGTTGTAACCCGCGGCGGCATCCACTAATGCGGCGGCATTGAAATGCCGAAAGTGCTGCCGTATAAAGCGCGCGACGGCGTTAAACTCCATCTTTTGAATCCCGGTGAAAAACTTGCGCGAAGATTAGGAAAATATTTAGTCTACCGCAAGTTGTTTGAAAGGCGATGGCGGGCGGCGTGTTACCTTTCGATAGCCGCTCCGCATCGCGTGACGAGCGCGCCGCAACGGGCCTCGGACCCCGGAGTGATGCAGGGCGCGATATTCTTCCGCTCATGCAACTGCAATATAATGTGTTCTAATGGATGAGCTTCCTGAGTATATTTATCCGGCGCGGCTCGCTCGGCAGGGGCGCCGCTTACATGGCCTAATGCGGCTCACGAACATGGCGCGTCTCGCGGAGTGGATCGAAACCCGCGATGGATCCGTCGCGGTCGAGGCGGCGTTTTTCGACACTGAAAAGGGCCTGCATCGCGCGCAGGGTGAGGTGTCGGGGACGCTTACCGTCCGCTGCCAGCGCTGTATGGAGCCGATGGATCTGCCAGTACGCTCGGGGCTGAAACTGCAATTCGTCGAGGAGGTAAGTCAGATTGAACCGGAGGACGATTATGAGATCGTACGCATGACGCGGGGGCCCACGTCGTTTCTTGAGGTCATCGAAGACGAGCTGATACTCACGCTCCCAATCGCGCCCATGCATCCCCAAGGCCGGTGCGGCGCGACTGTGACCACACACTCGAGTACGAGTCCACTCGCGGAGGCGTCGGAGCTTTTGCACAGGTATAAACCTTCAAACTAACGGAAACTGAACTATGGCCGTACAACAAAATCGCAAGTCCGCATCGAGACGCGACATGCGCCGTTCACATGACACGCTGACGCTGCCGGCGCTCTCCATCGAGCCGCAAAGCGGTGAAGTTCATAGGCGTCATCACATTAGTCCGGATGGGTATTATCGCGGGAAAAAAGTCATCCATTCGATCAAGAAAGAGAAGGAGGCCTGAGCAACTGAAAACCGGACTTCCTTTGGAACGCGTGGCGTTCATCCGCGCGCGCGATCCGCCGCGCTCCCTGACAGGGCATCGCTCTACGCCGTAGACACAAGGGAACGAGATGCGAATCGCAATCGACGCGATGGGTGGGGACCATGGACCGCCGGCCGTGATTCCGGCCGCGGTAGCAGCCTTACGCAAGCATGCGAATTTACATGTAGTTCTTGTCGGCGACGAGGCTATCCTGACCAAGGCCTTGAGTGCCGAGCAAGGAGTTGTTCCAAGTACACGGGTTTCGATTCGCCATGCCACGCAGCAGGTGGAAATGGATGAGTCGCCATCACAGGCCCTGCGCACCAAAAAAGACTCTTCGATGCGCGTGGCAATCGACCTCGTTAAAGAAGGCGAGGCCGATGCGTGTGTGAGCGCCGGTAACACGGGAGCGCTGATGGCCAAGGCTCGGTTTGTATTAAAGATGCTCCCGGGGATCGATAGGCCGGCGATCTGCTGCGCCTTACCGGCCATACAGGGCCATTCGCATGTGCTCGATCTGGGAGCGAACCTGGATTCGAGCCCCGAGCAGCTGCTGCAATTCGCACTGATGGGTGCCGCTCTGACGAGCGCCGTGGACAACAAACCGGCGCCGAGTGTGGCGCTACTGAATGTGGGCGAGGAAGAAATAAAGGGAGACGGACGGGTTAAGGAGGCGGCCATGTTGATATCGCAGAGCAATCTGAACTATGTCGGCTTTGCGGAAGGCGACGCCGTCTTCAAAGGGTCGGTGGATGTGATCGTGTGTGACGGATTCGTCGGCAACATCGCGCTCAAGGCGAGCGAAGGCGTGGGCCGCATGTTTTTGCATTTCGCGAAGGAAGAATTCTTACGCACCCCCTTGACCCGCCTGGCCGCATGGGTATCGGGACCGGTATTGAAAGCGGCCGTGCGCCGGATCGACCCGCGGCGCTATAATGGCGCGAGCTTACTGGGTTTGCGGGGGATTGTGATCAAGAGTCACGGCAGCGCCGATCAGGTCTCGTTTGCATACGCAATAGACGAGGCCGTCTTGGAGGTAGAGAAACGCGTACCCGACCTTATCAGCAAAGATCTCGAACTGATCTTCGATCAGAGGCGGGCCGTTTGAGGTATTCCCGCATCATCGGCACCGGTGCGTATCTGCCGGAGCGCGTCCTGACCAACGCCGATCTGGAGCGCATGATCGACACCAGCGACGAGTGGATCGTGGCGCGGACCGGCGTTCGTAAGCGGCATATCGCCGCGGAGGGTGAAAGCACCTGTGATCTTGCGGAGCGGGCGGCGCGCCTGGCTATCGAAGCGGCCGGTGTCGCGGTTAGCGATCTCGACTTAATCGTGTTGGCGACCACGACCCCGGATCGGATCTTTCCCAGTACCGCCTGTTTGCTGCAAGGACGCCTTGGGATGTCTCGCGGTGCGGCCTTCGATATACAGGCGGTGTGTACCGGGTTTATTTATGCGCTCGATGTCGCGGATAAATTTATTAAATGTGGCACGGCGCAGCGCGCGCTCGTGGTTGGCGCGGAGACGTTTTCGCGCATCATTGATTGGACCGACAGGAGCACCTGCGTGTTGTTCGGCGACGGCGCCGGGGCGGTGGTGATTGAGGCCGGTGAGGATCCCGGCGTTCTCAGCTCGCATTTACACTCGGATGGGCGTTTCGAGCATTTACTGCATGTCCCCGCGGGCGTATCTCAAGGTTTTAAGCACCTCGCCAATGGTGAGGCCTACGTTAAGATGCAAGGTGGCGAGGTCTTTAGGGCGGCGGTTAAAGCGCTCGACCGAATCGTGGATGAGGCCTTGGAAGCAAATAACTTACGGCCCGCGGACATCGATTGGTTGGTGCCCCATCAGGCGAATGCGCGAATCATCGTGGCCACCGCAAAGAAGCTTCGACTCCCATTAAGCCGCGTGGTCATGACGGTGGATGAACACGCCAATACGTCCGCTGCCTCGGTTCCGCTGGCGCTCGATACCGCTGTGCGCGACGGCCGGATTAAACGCGGCGAGACACTGCTATTGGAAGCCTTTGGCGGCGGTTTTACCTGGGGCGCAACGTTATTGAAATACTAACGCTTATATTGGGTGTCCCTAGCCTGGGCACCCGTCACGCGACTCGGTTCAGGCGAATGGTTTTACGATGACTTCGGACATGCAGGTTGCGCTTGTCACGGGCGCAAGTCGTGGGATCGGTCAGGCCATCACCCTGAGTCTCGGCCGCCGTGGGGCCTATGTCATCGGGACCGCAACCTCTGAGCAGGGATTAGAAAATATCTATAAGGCATTGAACAATAATAAGCTAACAGGAAAAGCGCTACTATTGGACGTGGCCAAACCCGAAAGCATTCAGGCGATGATGGCCGAGCTAGCGAAGAGTGAGTGTGTACCGACAATCCTGGTGAATAATGCCGCGATTTCGCGTGACAATTTACTCCTGCGCATGAAGGATGAAGAATGGTACGCGACACTCGATGTCAACTTGAGCTCCGTGTATCGGCTCTCAAAAGCATGTTTGCGCGGGATGATGAAGGCGCGTTGTGGCCGGATCATCAACATCAGCTCGGTCGTGGGGGTCACCGGCAATCCGGGCCAATGCAACTATGCGGCGGCCAAGGCGGGAATCATCGGATTTACCAAGGCCTTAGCGCGCGAAGTGGCATCGCGGGGGATCACCGTAAATGCCTTGGCGCCGGGGTTTATCGACACCGATATGACCCGGGCCTTGTCCGCGGAACAGCGAGCGCGTCTGCTGAGCAGCATTCCGCTCCAGCGTTTAGGAAGCGTGACGGAGGTGGCCGCCGCGGTGGCATTTCTCGCCTCACCGGAGGCGGGTTACATTACCGGACAAACACTGCATATCAACGGTGGAATGTACATGATATAAGGATGTAAAAATTTATTAGTTATAATAGGATATTAAATAATAATTACAAATAACTTTAACATTGGTTGCAAGTTGTCTCATTTCTACTAAACTAACATCCACCGTTGGTCAACGGTTTATCCGAAGGGAGGAATTCCTTGCTATGAGTAATATACAAGAGCGCGTCAAGCAGATCGTTGTGGAACAACTCGGTGTCAAAGAGGAAGAGGTCACCAACGAAGCATCGTTCGTCGACGATCTGGGAGCGGACTCACTTGACACGGTAGAACTGGTGATGGCGCTGGAAGAAGAATTCAAGACCGAGATCCCGGACGAGGAGGCGGAAAAAATTACTACTGTACAACAAGCCATCGATTACGTGACTCGGCATGTAGCTTAACGTCTTACCGATAATGCTCGGCCAGAAGGCCGCGTGATTGATTCTCTTATCGCGGCCTTTGGCTTTTCTATGAGGACAATAAAGGGTGAAAAAAAGTGGCTAGACGTCGAATCGCGGTAACTGGATTGGGTGTCATCTGTCCAGTGGGTAATACCGTCAAAGCCGCGTGGGATAACATTCTTGCAGGCAAGAGCGGTATCAGACCTCTTACGCATTTCGACGTGTCTGGTTTTTCGACGCGATTCGGCGGGACCATCAACGATTTCAGCGTGACGGACTACATCTCGCCCAAGGATGTGAAAAAGATGGACCCCTTCATGCACTATGGCCTCACGGCGGGGATCCAAGCGTTTCAGGATAGCGGCGTCGAGGTACGGGAAGAAAACGCCGATCGCATTGGCGTCGCAATCGGCGCCGGAATCGGTGGCTTGTGGGGAATAGAGCAGGGCCGGCTGATCATCGAGGATGGAGGACCGAAGAAGATTTCACCCTTTTATATCCCCAGCAACATCATCAATATGATCGCCGGTAACTTGTCGATTAAATTCGGGTTGCAAGGACCGAACTTCGCGATTGTCACGGCATGCTCCACGGGCACGCATTGCATTGGCGATGCCGCCAGGATCATCGAACGCGGGGATGCCGATGTGATGGTGGCGGGAGGCGCGGAAATGGCGACGACGCCTACGGGACTCGGGGGATTCTGCTCGGCCCGGGCATTATCGACCCGCAACGACGATCCGGAAACCGCGAGCCGCCCCTGGGACCGCGACCGAGATGGTTTCGTACTGAGCGATGGGGCCGGCGTGATCGTGCTTGAAGAGTACGAACATGCAAAGAGGCGTGGGGCCCGAATTTACGCCGAGATCACCGGGTATGGCATCAATGCCGATGCCTATCACATGACTGCCCCTTCTCCCGGAGGGCAGGGTGCGGCGCGCTGCATGCAGCTCGCCCTTAGGGATGCGGCTATCGACTCGAACGAAATCGATTATATCAACGCCCACGGCACCTCCACGCCGGCTGGGGATAAGGCGGAAACGGACGCGGTCAAATTGGTGTTTAAAGATCACGCCTACAAACTCGCTGTCAGCTCCACGAAGTCGATGGTGGGGCACATGTTAGGCGCCGCGGGAGGGGTGGAGGCGATCTTCTCCATTCTGGCCCTTCGCGATCAAGTGGCACCGCCTACGATTAACCTGTTTACCCCGGATCCCGAGTGTGATCTGGACTACGTTCCCAATGAAGCGAGACCGATGAGATTAACGACTGTGCTTTCGAATTCGTTTGGATTCGGAGGGACCAACGGGACACTCGTTTTTCGTAAGGTGTGATTCGCCCGCGAGTGCGTTCTAAGCTTTGTTCGGAGACAAGTTTCCGTAGTAAACCGCGCCTTCGCCCTGGGGACGGATAGTCGTTGAACGAACAAGCAGAGTTCCCGGGCCCGCTGGCGATCCTGGTCAACGGGCTACCGGGTGCTTGCGTTAACGCGTCCGATCGCGGCCTGCACTATGGCGACGGTCTGTTCGAAACCCTGGCGATCGTCAACGGCACGCTCAGCTATTGGGACCGGCATTACACACGCTTGGCCCTGGGCTGCGAGCGCTTAGGCTTTCCGCGGCCCGAGGAGCCCTTGCTTCTAAAGGAGGCGCACGGATGCCGCAATGGCGTGCAACGCGGGGTTCTAAAGCTAATATTGACGCGGGGAATCGGTACGCGCGGTTATCGCGCCGCTATTCCTGCCATGCCCACGCGGATCTGGGCACTTTACGCGTGGCCAGAATATCCGGAGCATTATTGGCAACGCGGGATCACGGTCCGCCTCTGCACGACGCGCCTCGCACGCAACCGGAGCCTGGCCGGTGTCAAGCATCTCAATCGCTTGGAACAGGTCCTGGCCCGTAGCGAGTGGGATGACCCTGCGATTGCAGAGGGCCTGATGCTGGATACGGCCGGTTTTCTAACGGAGGGCACGATGTCCAATGTATTTCTGGTGCGAGGCGGAGAACTCTTCACCCCGGATCTCTCAGTGGCGGGGGTATGCGGCATCATGCGCGGCGTGATCGTCGAGGCGGCAAAGCGGCTCGGTGTCGAGACACGTGTCAAAGCCATGCGCTTAAACGAATTATGGTGCGCCGACCACGCGTTTGTATGCAATAGCGTGATCGGGATTTGGCCTATCGCACAGGTCATCGCGCGCCGCAAGCGCCTCCTCGAGGCCGGACATTTGGTACGGGAAATCGCCCTATCCCGTGAGACACACATTGATTAGACTTCACACGGCGATGCCTTCGACTGCTATCAAACTCATCGTACTCGGTATTGCCGCGCTGGGCATCGTTGTGATGGGATACTGGAGAGACCTGTCGGCGTGGTCCGATCGCGCTATTTTCGTGGTCGGCAAACCGATCGAATATACCGTTGTCCCGGGAGCCACCGTTGAATCGATCGGGGAAGATTTGAATTCCATGAAAATCCTGTCGTCCTCCCATTACTTCGCGTGGATGGCGCGATCCTCCGGTAAGGCTAGAAACGTCCAGACGGGAGAGTATTGGGTTATCCCCGGTATGACACCGCGCGGGTTTCTCGACGCTCTTGTCAACGGCCGCGTCATTCAGCACAAGGTCACACTGATTGAAGGCTGGACCTTCGATAGGGTCCGCGGCGCCCTCACGGAGCATCCGAAAGTGTTGCAGACACTCACGGGCCTCGATCGCCAGCGGATCATGGAGCGCCTCGGGTTCGCGGGCCGGGATCCCGAGGGTTTATTCTTCCCGGATACCTATTACTTCACGGCGGGCACGTCGGATTCGGAACTATTGCAACGCGCCTATCGGCGCATGGAAGAGTTGCTTCATCGTGAATGGTCCGCGCGCGACAAAGGATTACCGTACAAAACCCCCTACGAGGTCCTGATCATGGCCTCGATTATCGAGAAAGAAACGTCGATTGGATCGGAACGCCCGGAAATCGCCGGGGTATTTTTGCGGCGCCTGGAGCGTGGCATGCCACTACAAACGGACCCCTCGGTCATCTACGTTTTGGGTGACGCCTTTGCCGGCGATGTGAAACGCAGTCATCTGAGCATTGATAACCCCTACAACACCTACCGCAATGTGGGGCTGACACCGACGCCGATCGCCTTGCCTGGGGCCGAATCCATTCGCGCGGTGTTGCACCCCGCGGCCGGCGCCGCGCTGTATTTTGTCGCTAAGGGAGACGGCCACCATCATTTCTCGGGTACCCTCGAGGATCATGAGCAAGCCATCGCTCGGTATCAGATCGTCGGTCGAAAAGATTCGCGATGACTGCCACTGCGCCGCGTAGCAACCGGGGGCTCTTCGTCACCCTTGAGGGAATTGAAGGCGCGGGAAAATCGACGCAGGTCAAAACTGTCGCGGCTTACCTCCGGGGGCAGGGTCGAATTGTAATCGAGACAAGGGAACCGGGCGGCACGGCTGTCGGTGAGGCGATCCGAAGCGTATTGCTGCAGCCTTCGTCGACGCCGATGGAACCTATGACTGAGCTCCTTCTGATGTTCGCGGCGCGAGCTGAACATGTGAACAAGCTGATAGAACCCGCGCTTGTTAGCGGCCAATGTGTGGTCAGCGACCGCTTTACGGAGGCTTCCTACGCTTATCAGGGAGGAGGCCGCAACGTACCGTGGGCGCGCATCGCGGTGTTGGAGGAGCTGGTTCAAGGAGCCTTACGGCCCGACCTTACCCTGCTACTGGATGCGCCCGTACCCATGGCCCTGAGCCGCGCGCGGCAGCGAGATGGGACGCCTGACCGGTTCGAATCGGAGGCGGCCGGATTCTTTGAGGCCGTCAGACAGGCCTACCTGGATCTCGCCCAGCGTGCGCCAGAGCGGATCCGGGTGGTCGACGCTACGGCTGCTCCCGCAGCGGTAGCAAACGAAATCCGAACGCAACTGGGACGCTTGCTCGGCTCGCCATGAGCCCTCCATACACATGGCAGACCGAGCAGTGGCAACGGTTATGGAAGCTTCGCAGCGCCCAACGTATGCCCCATGCGGTCTTGATTCGCGGGGTGTGCGGAATGGGGATCTCGGAATTCGCGCGCGCACTCGCCGCATCGTTGCTGTGCGCGGTTCCCAAGGGCGAGGGCGAGCCTTGCGGGCAGTGTAAGAGCTGTGTTCTCTTTACCTCGGGAAATCATCCCGAATATTATCGGATCACTCCAGAAGCGAAGAGCGCCGTGATTAAAATCGATCAGGTTCGCGCCGTGCCTGATTTCGTCGGGATGCGAAACCTGTTCGGCCCATTTAAAGTCGTCGTGATCAATCCCGCCGATGCGATGAACCGCAATGCGGCGAATTCCCTGTTAAAGGTATTGGAAGAGCCACCGCCGCAATCGGTGATTTTGTTGGTGACGGAGAAGTCGCACCGCTTACCGGCGACGGTCACCAGCCGCTGCCAGCGTATTGACTTCCTTGTATGCCCCCGGGCGCAAGGCCGGGCATGGTTGCGGATACGGGTTCCGGATGCGGAGGTTGAACTCTTGCTCGAAATGGCTGATAACGGTCCACTGAAGGCTTTGGAGTTATGGGAAGCGGGGGCGCATAACAAAAGCTTGGTGATTCTTGAGAGCTTTCAAGGCCTAGTGAGCGGGCTGGCCGATCCGGTGGCCGTGGCCCAAGATTGGTCCCGGGGAGATCCCGAGTTTACCAGCGGAAGCTTATTTAAACTATTCGCGGACCTGGCGGTCCTCAAATGCGCGCAGGGCGCAAGAAAAATCGCCACTGCCGGAGAAGAATCGCGGCTGAGAGCGATTTCAGAACAGCTTAGAACGCGGGATCTGTTCGCCGCCTATGATCGATTGCTCCGCTGCAAGAAGCTATTGAATAGTGAGGGGAATATTTCAGCACACAATGTGTTTGAGGAATTAACGATTAATTGGTGTGGTTTGTTGCATCCCTAACCTATCAGCATGAGCGTACCGGCAAAGGCCAGCGCCCCCGATCTGTGACAAGAGTACAGCCTGCTTGTTTGACGAGTGACGACTCTCCATACGCTCGAAGTCAATGCTTGTCGATTCCCATTGTCACCTGACGCTGCTCGATCGCGAGCATCACGGTAGTACGGAGCAAGTCCTTGCGGCGGCCAAGCGTGAAGGTGTCGACCGTCTCCTATGTGTTTCGGTTGATCTCGAAACCGCCCCCCACATCATTCAGTTGGCAAGAACCCATCCGGAAGTCTTTGCCTCGGTCGGCGTGCACCCCAATACCGCGGCCACGATCGAACCGGGGTTCGACGATCTGGCGGCGCTCGCGGCCGACCCTTGTGTTATCGCCGTCGGGGAGACGGGATTGGATTACTATCGCAGTGAGGGCGATCTCGCGTGGCAGCGCGATCGGTTCAGAACGCATATCGCGGTTGCAAAGGCGCTGCGCAAACCGCTCATCATTCACAACCGCGAGGCCACCGAGGATGTGCTCAAGGTCCTGCACCAAGACGGCGCTCATGCCGTGGGCGGTGTGATGCATTGTTTCGTCGATACCTGGGAAACTGCTCAGCGAGCAATGGATCTCGGCTTCTATATTTCTTTCTCGGGGATCGTGACTTTCCGGAATGCCAAGTCCGTCCAAGAAGTCGCCCGGCGCATGCCGCTCGAACGAATGCTCGTGGAGACCGATGCCCCCTATCTGGCGCCCGTACCGCATCGCGGCAAGAGTAATCAACCGGCGTACGTACGCTATGTTGCGGAATATATCGCCGAGTTGAAGGGGATACCGGCACAGGAAGTATTCGCGGCGACGACTCGCAATTTCGTCACCTTATTCAAACCGCCCGCGCCGCTTCACTGAGAGTTGTTAGAGGCGATCACCCGCACGCGCGCGAGCATTCCGGCTTCGTAGTGACCTGGAACGTGGCAACCGATTTCGAGCTCGCCCGCTTCGCCGAACTGCCAAACGAGGGTCTTCGCCTCTCCGGCCTCGACGGTGATCGTATTCGGATCGGTGTGCACCATGCCGGGATCACGCTTCATCATCTCCGAGTGCGTGCGCTGCTCTGTTGCATCGCCGATCATGAACTCGTGGCGTAACTTCCCGTCGTTTTTTACCTCGAAGCGGATGCTTTCACCGGGCCTGACCGTAATCTCCGGCGGGTCGTAGCGCATCGTGTCCGAGGCGATCACTGCGATGCTCCGGTCGACGCGATCTGGATGTCCCGGTTGTCCTACCGCCCGGTTGCCGGCGCCATGCGCGGAATGGTGGTGGCGTGTCACTGCTTGCCCGTCATGAGCGCTGTGATCCGGATCGCCACCCGACGCCGTTTGTGCGGCGAGCGATCCAACTAGGAACATGAGGTGGAATTTCATTCGCTGTACTCCTGGGGTCTTTTTCGAGATTCTAGCGCCGGCGCTGATCCGACGGGGTAAGAAAAGTGCGGGTGCGGCTAAATACCCGGGTCGACCACGAGAGTCTCTGTGCCGAGGTTTGCTTCGATGCGTCTCGCGTTGGCTTCGGCTTCCGCCCGGCTGTCAAAGGGACCGGCTAAGACTTGGTGATAGCCCCGGTTAGCCACGGCTCGGGCGGGGATCGGCGGGCCTAGGTGCTCGATGATCGCGGATACGCGGCGGGCGGTGTGCGGACTCTTAAAGCTTCCCGCCTGGACGTACCATGGGCGGCTCGGGACGGTGGCTGTGGCCGTCAGGATTGGTTGCGAAGCGGCCGGCGATACCGGAATGGCTGCGAGCGCGCCCTCGATATCGGGCTGATTGCGTTCGACCGGTAACGGTAGACCGCGGCCGAGATCGACGAGTTTGTCGATCCGCGGCCAATCGATAACACCGCGCTCGGACGCTATCTTGTCGAGCCGTGTTCGTAGTTTTTTTCGGAGAGCGCTCACGCCGCGCTTCGGGTCCAGGGGTTTATGCGCTTCAACATATAGGATTCCGTCGCGCCAACCCGCGAGATACGGCTGGTTCACGATCCGCACCGGGGTACCGATCGGTATTTCTTTGAACAGGGTATCAATGTCTTCGGGGAACAGTTGAATGCAGCCGTGGCTTACGCGCATTCCGATTCCGGCGGGTTTATTCGTCCCGTGAATCAGATAACTCTCAAACCCAAGCCGCAGCGCGAACTCACCCAATGGATTGTCCGGCCCGGGCGGTACCACCGCGGGCAAGGGATCGCCCTTCGCCGCGTGTTCGGCGCGAATCGATGCGGGGACGTGCCAACTCGGTTTGGTGACTTTGCGTACAACGGTCGTCGCGCCTTGCGGCGTCGGCCAATCCTCACGTCCGATACCGATGGGATGGGTGACGACGATCCGCGGCTCCGCGCGTTTGCGCTTCGGAAAGAAAAACAAACGCATGGCCGAAAGATTCAGCACGACGCCTTCGCGCGGGGCGTCGGGCAGAATATGGCGTGCGGGTAAGATCACATGCGTACCTTCCTTCGGAAGCCAAGGATCGACGCCTGGGTTGGCATCGCGGAGATCGCTGTATCCGAGGTCGTACTTGCGCGCGAGATCGACAAATGTATCTTCTTCACGCGCAATGATTACGTGCAAGTCCCCGATGACGTCAGACTCTTCCGCCACGAAAAAGGTGTCTTGCCGCGCTGGCGGCTCGGGGGCGGCCGGAGCTTGCTGTTGCGCAACGTCCGGCGGCGCAGGAGGGTCACGGATTTCGCCAAGAAGTCTGTCAATTGAAATGCGTGACAGATTTTGGCAGGCGCTCAGGGTAAAGACGAGCGTCAGGAGCACGAAACCGCGCTTAATGAAGGCCGTGATCATGGTTCGCCATGCCTGATGGCTACTTCGCCAAAGTCGCATAGTTCTGATATTGTCCTCGTAACATTATATCCGAACTCAGTGGGGGGATAAGAGTAACGTGTTTGAGCTGATCAAAGCGGGTGGCTGGGTGATGGCGCCCATCATCGCGTGCTCGGTGGTCGCGCTCGCGATCGTGGCCGAGCGTTTATGGACCTTACAGACAAAACGCGTGACCCCACCGAACCTGGTAGCGCAGGTGTGGCAGTGGTTTAAGCACGGCCATTTGGATGCTAAGCGTATTCAAAGTTTAAGGCGCCACTCACCGCTAGGACGGATCCTGGCGGCGGGCCTCATGCAATTGCGCCATGACCGGCAAGTAATGAAAGAAAGCATAGAAGACGTCGGCCGCCAGGTCGTGCATGACTTGGAACGCTATCTCAATACGCTCGGCACCATCGCCGCCGTGAGCCCGTTGCTCGGCTTGCTGGGCACGGTGACCGGTATGATCCGGGCGTTTTCAGCCATCAGCGAACACGGTGTGAACGATCCTGGTGTGGTCTCCGCTGGCATCGCCGAAGCGTTGATCACGACCGCGGCCGGGTTGATGGTGGCGATCCCGGCACTGATAGCTTACCGGTATTTGCGCGGGAGAGTCGATGCGCTCGTCGTCGCCATGGAGCAAGAGGCATTGACGCTTGTCGAGGTGATCCATGGCGATCGGGAAGGCGCGGAACTCCATTACCTGGGGACGGGGCGATGAAGCTGAAGCGTTCGCGTCCAGATGATGTTGAGATCAATCTCGTCTCGTTAATCGATGTACTGCTGTTTCTCGTCATCTTCTTCATGGTTTCAACGACCTTTGTCGAGAAATCGCAACTGTCGTTAACGCTGCCAGAAGCAGCGACAAACGAGGAAAGTGATCGAGACAAGGCGATCGAGGTCACATTAGACGCCGACGGTCACTGTAATGTAAACGGAGAGCCTCTGATCGATGCCAAGCTCGCCACGATCGAGCAAGCGCTTGGCAAAGCCGCGAAAGGCATGAATAACCCGACCATCGTCATCAGCGCGGATGCCAAGGCCACACATCAGGCGGTGGTGACGGTTCTGGATGCGGCGCGCCGCTTGCGCCTCCTCAACATCTCGTTTGCAACCCAAGAACCCGATGAGACGTGAGGGTCGAACTTCATCCCCGTACTGCTGGAATCGGCGCGTGCCGACCGTCCCTTAAACCCGGGATTGTGTGGCCCCGTCTGCCAGTTTACTGTGACGCATCGAGTAGCTGAAATAGACGACCAATCCCGCGATCAACCACACCCCGAAAGCTTGCCAAGTTTCAACCCTCAGGCTGGCCATGAGCCACAGGCAAAAGCCGATGCCGAGCAGGGGGATAATGGGGCCGAAGGGCGTGCGAAATCCCCGCGCCATGTCCGGTTGCGTGCGGCGCAATGTGATGACACCGGCGCACACCACCACGAACGCGCCCAAGGTGCCGATGTTCGTTAGTTCCGCGAGCCGGTCGAGCGGCAGGAAGCCGGCCAGGCCGCACATGATCGCGCCTATCATGACGATGACGCGCACCGGGCTCTTGGTCCGCTCACTGATGTGCGAAAAGAAGGGCGGCAATAGCCCATCGCGCGAGATTGCGAACAGGATCCGTGTGATGGCGAAATAGAGCACCAGCATGACCGTGGTGAGGCCGGCGATGGCGCCGAACGCAACGAGACCGGCTGCCCACTCTTCGCCAACCTTGAGCAGCGCGCTGGCCACCGGCGAGGCGGTCTTAAGCTCGGCGTAGGGCACGATGCCGGTCAACACCCCGGATACGGCAATGTACAGCACGGTGCAAACCGCGAGGGAGCCGATAATACCGATCGGCAAATCGCGCTGTGGGTTCTCGCACTCCTCGGCGGCCGTCGATACCGCGTCAAAACCGATATAGGCGAAGAAGATGGTGGCCGCGCCGGTCAGCACACCCGGCCATCCGAAGTGCGTGGCCCCGTCGGGATCGGTGACCGGCGCGGGGATGAACGGGCTCCAATTGGATGGCTCAAGGTGACCGATCGCAACCGCGAGAAATAGCAGGATGGCCGCGACCTTCACGAACACCATCACCGCGTTGAACTGGGCGCTGATCTTAGCGCCCGTGGCGAGCAGCACGCCGAGAGCGGCGACAATGGCGAGCGCCGGCAAGTTGACGATCCCCGTGTCCCCGCCGCTGGTCGCCTCCCACGGACCGTGCAGCAGAGTTTCCACGAGACCGGCGCCGAAAAGCGCCTGTAGGCCATTGTTAAGATAACCGGACCAACCGACCGCGACTGTGGAAATCGCGACCGTATACTCGAGGATCAGCATCCATCCGATGACCCAGGCCGGGAACTCCCCGAGCCCGGCGTAACCGTAAGCGTAAGCCGAGCCGGCGCCGCCGATGCTCGAGGCGAGCTCGGCGTAGGCGAGTGCCGCGCAGGTGCAGGCGATCCCGGCGATCACGAACGATAGAACGATGGCCGGCCCGGCGTCGGTGGCCGCGGCCCGTCCGGTCAGTACGAAGATGCCGGCGCCAATGATGGCGCCGATACCGAGCAAGGTGAGATCGAACGCGGTAAGGCATCGCTTGAGGCCGCTATCGGTAAAGTCGTGTACGGTCGTCGGTTTGGTACGAAAAAGTTGGTTCATGTTCTAATCTCCGGCGTAACAACGATCGGGCCTGGGTAATATCACGTCGATTAAAGTATCGCAATTGTACGTTGCCCGCTAAAGCTAGGACATCGTGATATTGGCCGGGAACATGGATAACCGTATACTTGCCTCGTTATTGCCTGCTGCCGAAGCCTGGCGGTAACGTCATCGCCTAGACCAATCCGTGCGCCCGTAGCTCAGCTGGATAGAGTACCTGGCTTCGAACCAGGTGGTCGGGGGTTCGAGTCCCTCCGGGCGCGCCATCTTATCAATCAGTTAACGTGTTTTTGTCGATACGGAATTAATGAATTTCGTCACGCAAGAAAATTCGTTCTGCAAAAAATTCACGTTCGCCCAGCACGTTACAAAGTCGAGTACCTGGCTAGGGAAGCTAAAGATTCGACGTGAGAGGTGGGTATGTTTTCGAAATCTTTCGTAAGCGATTCGGCAACTGCAGGTGTGAATTAGGCACGCGAACGGCTAATCTGTTCCGGCTTAAGGTTGAAGGGCAAAAGCGCCTCGATGTCGGCGAGGGATTTTGCTTTTGGTAGTTCCGTGAAGAGGTGACGGAGATAGTAATAAGGCTCCGTGCTTGTTAGCTTTGGCCGTTAAAATGAGGCCATAGAGATTGGCGCTGGATGCGGAGAGTCTCCGCTGATATGCGGCCAAAGCCTTCGTCGGGCGGGCGATCACGTCCTTGAGTTTGGGCGTGCCGTCACAGGTCTTGCAATGCAGTCGTAGTTCGACCCGTCCCCCACACCCCTGGTGTTCCAGTGCCGCGGGCTATTCTCTCTCTCTATTCTCACGCTGAAAAACATTTCCATCACTTTCGAGATATAGGGACTGGGGCCATACATGGCCCAGGGTAACGTTGGTGGTATCGCCCTTCGCTTCCAGCGTGAACTCGGCCGTGTTAGGGGCCTCGAAGGGTTTGAGGAAATCCAGCTTGATGATGATCTTCGCCGGCGGCGTGCTATCCATGATCTCCATGCGCCCCATGCCGACCTTGTTGTTGCCCTCCCACGCATAGACAGTGCCCTTGCCGCTGGCCGCACCACTGTAACTGCGTTTCAGATCGGGATCGATCTTTTCCCACGGCGACCACGGCGTCCACTGGCGGAAGTCGTTGATGAACGCAAACACTTTCTCCGGCGATGCCTTGATGCCGGGCGAACGCTCGATGCGAAAACTGTCCGGCCGGGTCGCGGCAAACATCAGCAGCGCGGCGATAACGACAACAACGGCGATGGCAATGATTTTGAACATAGTGTTCTCTCAAAATTAATCCGGATTGATCACAGCTTCGCAACGAGGGCCGCAAGCTGATCGGCGCACTTCCCCCAGCCTTCGTGGAAGCCCATCTGCTCGTGCGTTTCCCGATCGGCCACGGTCCAGTGAAGCACACGCGCCGTGTATCTGGTTTTTCCGCCAACGTCCTCAAAGGTCAGCACCACCGTCATGAACGGCTTTTCCGACGGCTCCCATGCTTTTGTGTAGGCATCGGTAAACACCAGCCGCTCGTTCTTGACCACCTCGAGATAGACGCCATGGTTCGGAAACTCGTTGCCGTCCGGGCCGCGCATGACGATCAAGCTGCTGCCTCCCGGCCGCACGTCTGTTTCCGCACGGGGTGTCGTCCATGGCATAGGCGCGAACCATTGCTTGAGCAGTTCGGGCTCGGTCCATGCCCGGAACACTTTTTCGCGAGGGGCATCGATGAGACGGGTCAATACGAGTTCCCGATCCGGGACCGGGGTTTCATTTGCAGAAGGCATGGTGTCGTACCTTGAAGTTTGCGTTGAGTTTTCTATTCAAATACCTTGGTCTGGCGCGAGACATCAGGCCAGCTCCTGTCGGCCTTGGTCACTTGCGCCGGAATGTCGGTGCTCCATTGCTTCTGCGGCGCATACCGGGCCGGATTCGCTGCGAAGGCATCGCGGTTGCCCTGGGACGTGAAGAAGAAAACCGATCCCTTGTACGCGGCCTTGTATTCCGGCGAGCCCTTGACCGGCTATTGTTCCTTGAAATAGGCCACCGGATCGTAACCCTTGATGGCCGCGCCATCCTTTTCGTAGAACTCGCCGGCCCAGGTGCGGTGAAGACAAGGACCGCCATCGACACAGACCTGCGGACAGGTAGAAGCGTTGCGATGCTCATGTCTCAATCTCCTTTCGGACAAGGAATCTGCTCAGCATTGGTTGACCGCGCTGGGATTCATGTACATCAGTTCCCAGATGTGGCCGTACAGGTCCTGGAAACCATGCGCGTACATGAAGCCATGGTCTTGCGGTTCGTTATAGGTGCTGCCGCCGGCAGCGGCCGCCTTGCGCACCAGCTCGTCCACCTTCGCCCGGTTCTCGCACGACAGACAGACGAGCACTTCCGTACTCTTTGTTGCGTCGCAAATCGGCTTGGGCGTAAACGTCTTAAACTTCTCGTTCGTCAGCAGCATGACGAAAATGTCCTCGCTGACAATCATGCAAGTCGCGGTCTCGTCTGTGAACTGAGGGTTGAAGCTGAAGCCGAGGCTGGTAAAGAACCCGATGGACTTGTTCAGGTTTTTTACCGGCAGATTCACGAAAATCTTAGTGCTCATGTTTTCTCCTGTTGATTGTAATTACATGGATCGGCCGTCGAAGTTCTGCACCGGCACCGAGGCCAGATCGATGTCTTCCAGGCAACGGATATTGATGGCGGCCATCCGGTTACCCTTGGGGTCGACGCCCTCGCCATAGGGATGAATGCCGCACTTCGGGCAGAAGCGGTGCTGGATGACATGCTTGTTGAAGGTGTACGTCGCGGCGCTTTCTTCCGCCGTGAGCAGACGCAGCTTGTCGCGCGGCACGAACCACAGCAGCGAGCCTTTGCGCGAACAGATCGAGCAGTTGCAGGCCATCGCGCCGCCGATCTCGCCTTCCACCTCGAATGCCACATTGCCGCAGTGGCAGCTGCCTTTATGAATCATGTGTTCTCTCCTCAGAGTTCCACCACGGCCTTGAAGCCGCCCCAGAACATGCGCTTGCCGTCGAAGGGCAGCGCTTTCGGGTCCATCATCTTGGCGAGGCGCGGATCCTTCATCACCTTGGCGTTGACGCTGTCGCGGTGTTTGCGCGACTTGTAGACGATCCACGAGAAGAATACGACTTCCCCGGGCTTGAGCTTCACGCTCTGCGGAAACGAGGTGTATTTGCCCGGCTTCACGTCGTCGGCGATGCACTCCATGTATTCCAGCGCGCCATGTTCGCGCCAGACCTTGCCTGCCAGTTGCGCCATACGGCGGTAGGCGTCCAGATTCTTCTTCGGTACCGGTAATATGAAACCATCTACATAACGAGCCATGTCAAATCTCCTTTCAATTCTCGAAAATGCCGGTGTAGAACTTTGCCGCTTCTTCGGCTTGATTGTCGAACCACAAGCAAGGGGCGATTTTTTGCAGCTTCAGCATGATGTTTTCCTTTGAGTTTGTCTTGGTTGCACTGTGATTGACTGGATACATGGGCTTCTTGTTCATTCAATTACGTCTCGTGGCGTGGCTGCTTGCCGTACTCGTCGTGGCGGCGCCACCACTCATACGGCGGGGTTTGCGGCACACCCTCCGGTGAATCCTCCCAGTTCTCCTGCCGGCCGAATGGCGTGAGGTCGAGCAAGCCCCAGGTGCTGCCGAGCGTTTCGGTGCCGCGCGCGCTGGTGTAGTAGGTGTAATAAATGGCGTCGCGCTCACGCAGAAACACGTTGACGCGGTGATCTTCTCCATCGTCCGTCGTGACGCCAATATCGACATTGAAATCATTCTTTGCCGAGGAATACCACGGCAGCGTCCATCCCATGCGCTTCCTGTATCGCTCGATATTCTCAAGCGGTGCTCGCGACACCAGCACAAGGGACACATCGCGCGCGTGCAGGTGGCCGGTATTTCCGATGTTATCGACGAAGAACGAGCAGCCGGGGCAACCCGCCGTGGGCCAGCCGTTGACGCCGGGCGCAAACATGAAGCTGTAGAGGATGAGCTGGCGGCGTCCCTCGAACAAGTCGCGGAGACTTGCCGTGCCTTGGGGTCCCTCGAAGATGTAGTTCTTTTCGATTCTGAGCCTTGGCAGCCTGCGGCGCTCCGCAGCCAGGGCATCGCGTGCATGGGTTGCCGCCTTTTCCTTGGCGAGGAGCTTCTCGTGCGCCGCTTGCCACTCGGCTTGCGACACGATTTCAGGGCGTGGAATAGTTGCTTCAGTCATGGTCATCTCCTTTGTCGGTGTTTCCAATTGCTTGCGAAGATTCGTCTTTCCGTTCAGATTTCCCGGACTGGATGCTTGTGCGCTTTCTGGACCAAAACCGCGTCATAACGAGAGCGGCCAGCCCGCCCGCAGTGCTGCCACTGGTGGCCGTCAACGCAATGGATGTCATGCATACAGGACACATCGAAATTCACCTCCGTGTGATTAGCCGTAGCGCTTGTCCTGCCTGAGCTCCTCCTCGACCGGACGGACTTCGATATTGCCGAAACGGGCCCCCGGCCACTTGGACGCCACCTGGATCGCCTCGTTCAGATCCCGGGCGTTGATCAGGAAGAATCCGCCCAACTGCTCTTTGGTCTCGGCGAAGGGGCCGTCGGTCACCGACAGCTTGCCGTTGCGAACCCGCAGCGTCGCCGCAGTTCGCGCGCTTTGCAGGGCGTTGGTGAGGATCAGCTGACCGCTTTTCTGCAGGGACTCGACATAGGCCAGGGTCTCTTCCCGCAGCGCATCCCATTCGCTTCGGGACATCGCATTGAAGGTTTCTTCCGCTTCGTAAGCCAGGCACAGGTATTTCATCTCAGGCTCCAAATCAGGCGTTCGGCATCGCAACCAGCACCATCCACGACACGCCGAAGCGGTCGGCCACCATGCCGAAACTCGGCGAAAAGAAGGTCTTGGCCAGGGGCATGTTCACCTTTCCACCATCGGCCAGCACATTGAAGTAGCGCTCGGCCTCAGCTTCATCGCCCACCGTCAGCGACAGCGTAAAGCCTTGGAAGCTCGGCTTTCCCGTGCAGTAGCCATCGGACGCCATGACCGATGTATCGCCGATGCGGAAGCTCGCATGCATCACCTTGTTCTCGGATCCGGGCGGCACCATGCCGGGTTGCGGCGGCTCCGGGCTGTCCTTGAAACGCATCAGCATCTCGACCTCGGCGTCGAGCGCCTTGCGGTAGAACTCGATCGCATCTTCGCAGCGACCGTCGAAAAACAGATAGGGCTGGACCAGCATGATGCCTCCTTTTAGTGTTCTGGTTGATTACTGACAATTAGTCGAATGGGGCAACGCTAAATCGACATCAATCCCTGAATTCTTTCTATTGGTTGTCTATTCCTCGCAGCGTTTCCTGGACTTCTTCTGGATCACGCACGCCCCATTAACCACGCTTAGGCGCGAGGGGGGCTAAACACCGGAAGGCTGGCCCTGCCAGCGGCCAGGCGCTGTTGTTAGTCGGGCCAACTGGGAAAAGCAGGAGCATCAAGGACGATGGACAAAGCGGTTCAGCCTGCGCCGGCCGGGAAAGGCGTTAACTACGGGCGGCGGCGTCCCGAAGACACCAACCTCTACCAGTTGGTACAAGCACACCTCGAAACTTTCTTGGCCCAAGTCGAGCTCGAGACCGGGGCGGTTCTCCGCACAAGGTCTACGTCGAGCCGGGCCTGAAACAACACTCGCTGGAAGTGGCGCGGCCGAGGATGGCTTGCACGGGCAGGGCGGTCAACAACGACTGGCGCAGGGGGTTGGCTTCTTCGAGCGAATCGGCCAGGGCGTGGATGACCGCCGCGCTGCGGTTCCAGTAGGCTCTGGCCTCGGCCGTGCGCCCCTGCCGGTCATTTAGCTCCGCCGCCGTGGCATACACCCGCCACGCGGCGAGCGGTACCTCCGCCCCCGCGAGCACTGCCAGGGCCCGCGCTATGTCTGCTTCCGCCTCCTCCCAGTGCTGCTCCGCGAGCGCGATTTCGGCCAGGAGCCGATAGCCCTGGGCCAGGTAGGTGCGCTCGCCGGGCCTTCCTGCGAGCGCACACAGACGGTGCGCCGCCTCACGTGCCTGTTCCCGATCCCCCACGGCCTGTCAATAGTCACCCTGAAGCTGGTACAACGGCATCTGCAGGAGCCAGTCTAGTGCCAGCGGTTTGGCTTCGGCCCGCTGCTTGATCTCGTCCAAGTAGTCGCGCGTCCGCGCGGACTGCCCAAGCCCCAGATGCGCCATTCCCAAGAGGAGCAGGCCAAAGAAGGTAGCGAAGTTGTCATAAGGGGTCTGCCTGGCCTGCTCGAGCCCCACCTCGGCGAGCCTGCGTGCGGGCTCAAAGGCAAATGCCTGCAAGTGCAGCCAGGCCAGGTGGAGGCGGAAAAACTTCGAGCCGAAGAGGAGTCCGTTGGCATCCGAGGTCTTTAAGCCTTCGCTCGCAAGGCGCTGCATCTCCCCCCACTCTCCTCGGTGCAGCAGCGCAAAGGTAGCAAAGATTTGACAGGAGATATGGTGATAGGCGTCGCCTATCTCGAGTGCGAGTTGCATGCCTTGCCGCGCTGTTTGGTAACACTCCAGGTAGCGTGAGCGGTGGAACTGAAGGTAGGCATGGTGCATGGTGTACTCACAGCGCAGGTGTGCATGGCCGGACCGGCTGATCACCTCCTCGAATCCAACGACGACATCATCGGCGTACCTCACGACAATGAGATTGCCGCGTGCGTATCGACGACGCCATTGCTGGACCCACACGTCGAAGACATAGTGCAGATAGAGATTAGCGAGCAGTGGTGAGACCGTAGCCCCCTGGGGCGAACCCTCCTTGGACGCCTGCCACTGCTCATCTTCCATCACCCCCGCCTTCAGCCACTTTCGAATCAGGCGGAGAACCCGTCGGTCCGCGATGAAATTGCATCAGCTAAGGATAACTGAAAGCCGGTAAATTAGGCGCGCTACTTGCACCAATAAGGGTAGAGGTAAATATCAATGGAAATACTGATCCTATTCTTGGTCCTTTTTGTCTGGTCGTATTCGGCCTGGCGCATCAACTACGCAGAGCGGCTACAGCTGCGCGCGCAAGAGGATCGAGAAGAAGCTGAGAACCTTCTCGGACTGTAATGATAGCAATCATCTCATCCAGCCCGCTCGTGCTCAAGATAGGTTTTACTCTGAGCGTGGTGGCGGCGATAGCCTTATTCACGACCTTTTTGATGCTGGCTACGGAGAGACACCATGACTTCTAAGGTGGTATTTACCCTTAGCTTGGTGATGGCGCTATCTGGCTGCGGCCCGATAAATTATCAAGGGCTATGCGACAACTATTTTACTCAGCCAGGAACTTACGGGCAAATTGCCTTCAATAGCGATGCGGATCGGTGCTGATCCGGGCGGTACTTAAATCGCAGCCGTCGTCATGGGCGAGTGCTCGCGTCGAGTCGTGCGTGCGATCACGAGAGCCATGACTGTCTATCGGCTTATCGGCGAAACGATCGGTCGGAGGCCCATCACCCGGCAATGGCTAGCGCCGCTGGGTGCGGGAGCGAAGTGTCATACTTGGGACAAAGCTTGGAAGGTAGGTGTAGTCCTTTGAATGGGGGCGTGCGGGACTTTTGCGGGACGTCGTACGACA
>JBIMKC010000004.1:0-44901 GCA_043673925.1 Chromatiales bacterium
TTCCCTTGCCGGGAGCGACTAATGCTTCGGCCGTTTGTCGCAGATCGGACATGGCGTGTTCCTCTGGTTCATGGTAATGATAGTCTAACGTAGTTCGCGCGGGTCGCGTGGAAACCGCATTGATTATTCATAACGCCGATTCCGCGGCCAGCTCCCCTACGCGAACGATCTTCATGCCGTTGGTTCCACCTTGTTTACCGCGCAAATCACCTTTGGTAATGACTACGATGTCTTCTTCGTGTACCGCGCCGCGCTCGAGCAGGATGTCGATCATTTCACGGTTGACGCGCAGGAAATCGGTGTGCGTGACGTCGAAATCGATCGGGTAGACGCCCCGGTACAGCGTCACCCGCCTGAGCGTCTCGGGACGGCGGGTGAAGGCGAAGATCGGGATCCCGGTGAGCACGCGCGACATCCATATGCCGGTGGCGCCGGTCTCAGTGAGCGCGAGAATGGCTTTGGCGCCGATATGGTTGGCCGCGTAGACCGTGGACATGGCGATCGCTTCATCGATGCGGTCGAAAGCCGAATCGATGCGGTAGTCGGCACCCCGGAGGCCCCACTGGGTTTCCGTCTCCAAGCAGATCCGATCCATCGCCTCGACGGCTTTGCGCGGGTACTTGCCCACGCTGGTTTCGGCGGAGAGCATGACGGCATCCGTGCCGTCCAACACGGCATTGGCGACGTCGAAGACTTCGGCCCGTGTCGGGATCTGGTTTTCGATCATCGACTCCATCATCTGCGTGGCCGTGATGACCAGGCGGTTCTCGTTACGGGCTTGCTGGATCAAGCGTTTCTGGACCGGGGGGAGGGCCGCATCCCCGATCTCGACGCCGAGATCGCCGCGCGCGATCATGATCCCGTTCGAGGCCCGCAGGATCTCATCGATACACTGTAAGGCTTCGGCGCGCTCGACCTTGGCGATGACGCCGCAGTTTCCGTTGCTCTCGGCAATCAAACGGCGGGCTTCCTCGATGTCGGCGGCATTGCGCGGAAAGGATACGGCGATGTAGTCGGCGCCGATGCCCACGGCGTGGCGGATATCCGCGCGGTCCTTGGAAGTCAGCGCGCCCGCCGAGAGCCCGCCGCCGGCCCGGTTCAAACCCTTGCTGTCGGAGAGCCCGCCGCCCACCCGCACCACGCATTCGACGCCGGTCCCCATGACGCGCTTGACTTCAAGCGCGATACGGCCATCGTCAATGAACAAGGTGTCGCCGCGCTTGACATCTTTCGGGAGATCCGCGTAGGTAACTCCGACGCGGCGTTCATCTCCGTCCGCGGGCGGGATGGCGGTGTCGAGCGTGAAGGAGGCCCCTTCCCGCAGTTCCACACAGCCGCCGCGGAATCGCTGGATGCGGATCTTCGGGCCTTGCAGATCGGCGATGGCGCCGACCTGCGTGCCGCGCACCTGGGAGCAGGCCCGCAGTTGGTCGATCCGGCGTTTATGGCTGTCGTGGGAGCCGTAGGAGTAGTTTAGCCGGATGACATCCACCCCGGCCGCGATGAGGCCATCGAGCACCTTGGGATCGTCGGTAGCCGGGCCGAGGGTGGCAACGATTTTCGTTCTGCGCATGAGGGGCGTCGCGAGCCTAATTCCCTGTATCGATGAATGCCTGATCTAGTGCCGCCGCCCGGGACGTGGCATTAATAACCCTCGCTCGGATGCACGTAATCGGGATGGGCGCGGGCGCGCTCTTGCAGGATGGCGACAGCAGGTAGGGTTTTTCCCTCGAGAAACTCCAGGAACGCCCCCCCGCCGGTGGATATATAGGACAGCCGCTCGGCCACCCCGTACTTCGCGATGGCCGCGAGCGTCTCGCCGCCGCCGGCGAGGGAATAAGCTTGGCTCGCGGCTATCGCCATCGCGACCGCCCGCGTCCCCTGGCCGAATTGGTCAAATTCAAACACCCCGAGCGGGCCATTCCAGACGATCGTTTGAGCCTGTCCAAGCAACGCGGTGTAGCGCCCCGCGGTGCGGGGACCGACATCCAGGATGAGATCGCCGGCTGCGACATCGGAAATATTCTTTACCGTGGCCGTCGCGGTTTCGGAAATCTCCCGGGCGCAGACCACGTCCTCGGCCAAGGGGATAGCCGCGCCGCGCGCGGCTGCCCGCCCGAGAAGCCGCGAGGCTACCTCGACCAAGGGATCTTCAACCAGGGACTTACCGACTGCACGGCCCGCGGCGCGAAGGCACGTATTGAGGATCCCGCCGCCGACAATGAGCTGATCCACGGTCTCGACCAGCGATTCGAGTAGCGCGAGCTTGGTCGAAATCTTCGACCCGCCCACAATCGCCACCAGGGGGCGTGCCGGTTGTTTCAAGGCTTGGCTCAAGGCATCGATCTCGGCCTCGAGCAGCGGCCCGGCACAGACCTGGGGAGCGTACTTGGCGATCCCGTGGGTCGACGCCTCGGCACGATGGGCCGTGCCAAAGGCATCATTCACGTACACATCGCAAAGCACCGCTATTTTTCTGGCCAAGGCGTCGTCGTTATTTTTCTCGCCGATCTCGAAGCGCACGTTTTCGCATAGAGCCGCTTGGCCGGGTTCGACGCTGACGCCACTGATCCAATCTTTAACCAGCGCGATGTCTCGATGCAGCAACTCGGATAAGCGGGTAGCGACCGGTGCCAAGCTCAGCGCCGCGTCGTACTGGCCTTCTTTCGGGCGGCCTAGATGCGAGACAAGCATTACCCGGGCGCCCGCCGACAAAGCCTTGCTGATGGTAGGGAGCGCTGCCCGCAAGCGTGTGTCATCGAGGATCCGGCCCGCTTGGATCGGTACGTTGAAGTCTTCCCGGATCAACACCCGTTTCCCGGCAAGGCTCAGATCGGACATCGACATCATGGACGGAATCGGTCCTTACTTGGCGTTCATCAGGGCGATCGTGACGTCCAACATGCGGTTGGAAAAGCCCCATTCGTTATCGTACCAGGACAAGACTTTGACCAGTGTGCCTTCGATGACACGGGTCTGGGTGGCATCGTAAATGGACGAGGCGGGGTGGTGATTGAAATCGACCGAGACCAGCGGCTTGTCGTTATACTCCAGAAGTCCCTTGAGCTCGCCTTGGGCGGCCTCTCTCAATACCGCATTGATCTCCTCCTTGCTGGTCTCGCGCGCGGCGACGAAGCTGAGATCCACCAACGATACGTTGAGCGTGGGGACGCGCACGGCGTAACCGTCCAGTTTTCCGTTCAACTCGGGAAGCACCAAGCCGACGGCCGCGGCCGCGCCTGTCTTGGTCGGGATCATGGACTGCGTCGCGGACCGCGCCCGGCGCAGATCGCTATGGTAGACGTCGATCAATACCTGATCATTGGTGAAGGAATGGATCGTGGTCATGATGCCGCGCAGAATACCGATGCGCTCATGCAGCGGCTTCACCAAGGGCGCGAGGCAGTTGGTCGTGCAAGACGCATTGGAGATCACCGTGTCGCTCGCTTTTAGGGTCTGATGATTCACGCCATAGACGATCGTGGCGTCGACCTCGGTCCCCGGAGCCGAGATGATGACCTTTCTGGCGCCTGCTTTGAGGTGGGCGCCGGCCTTGGCCTTAGTGGTAAAAAGTCCGGTGCATTCGAGGACCACATCGACACCGAGCCGGGCCCAGGGGAGCTTGGCGGGATCGCGCTCGGCGAGAATGCGGATAGGATCGCCGTCGACCACCATCGACTGGTCCGTGACCGTGATCTCGCCCGGAAAGCGCCCGTGGACGCTATCGTAGCGGGTTAAATGCGCGTTGGTCGCGACATCACCGAGATCGTTGATCGCGAGGATTTGGATCTCCTGAGTCCGCCGCGACTCATAGAGCGCGCGCAGAATATTGCGGCCGATACGGCCGTAGCCATTGATTCCAACCTTTATTGCCATCTATCTCTCCAATTGGCGCCCGGGTGCCCGGACTTGGCTTTCTGGACCGCGTCCATCGCCAAGGCGCGTATGGCGTTGGCAAGCTCTTTCCGTCGCAGTGGGTAGTTTTCCTTGAGCTTCGTCGGTGCTCTCATGGTTTCTCGTGCGGTTAATCCTTGGACCATTTTATCGAACAGCCCATGCTCGCGATCTGATCCCGAGGTCCGTGCCCGGTGCGAGCGATCTGGACCATGGCCTCGAACAGCTCGCGCCGAGCGCCCGGTGCAGCGGCTTCCCGTTTGCTATCATCGAGGCGGCCGCGATACTGCAAACGCAACTCCGCGTTATAACCGAAGAAATCCGGGGTGCACACCGCTCCGTAAGCCTTGGCCACCGCTTGGGTACTATCGATCAAATACGGGAACGGATACGCGAAACGCTTGGCCGTTTCTACCATGTTTTCAAACCTATCTTCCGGATAATCGGTGGGATCGTTGGGCATGACGGCCACGCTTCTTATACCGTGGTCCAAAAGCTCCCGGGTAGCGCGTACCATGCGCTCTTGGATGGCTTGAACGTAGGGACAATGGTTGCAAATAAACATCACTAAGGCGCCGTTGTCGCCCTTGCATTGTTGCAAGGTCCAGGTCTTGCCGTCGATTCCAAGCAGGGCAAAATCGACCGCCGGAGTGTCGAATGCACAGATCGGGGTGCTCAGGAGTGCCATGCTAGGTTATGCCTGGAACTATACATATGTCATAAATCTTGCTTTGCGAGCGGATTGGTTCGCGCGGCCAACGTAAAACTACCGTCATTCCTCGAGGGCGTCCCCAGTTTGAAGGCGGGGATGTTAGCTGTTAATCCTCGATTTATAAAGTAAACTGATGCACTTTTCCCAGCACATTAAAATTCCCACGAGAAGATATCATGGACAATACCCGCTTGTTTACTTCCGAGTCAGTCTCCGAGGGTCACCCCGACAAGATCTGTGATCAGATCTCCGATGCGGTGCTCGATGCGATCATCGCGCAGGAACCGGACGCGCGCGTGGCGTGCGAAACGCTGGTCACGACCGGCTTAGTGACCGTGGCGGGAGAAATATCCACCTCTTCCTACGTGGATATCCGCAACGTCGCCCGGCAGGTTATCCGTGATATCGGGTACGATAGCTCGGAGATGGGGTTCGATTGGGAGTCCTGCGGCGTCATCGTCTCCATAGGACAACAATCGGCGGATATCGCCCTCGGCGTCAACGAAAGCGGCGCGCACGAACAAGGCGCGGGCGACCAGGGATTGATGTTCGGATATGCCTGCAACGAAACCGACGTGCTCATGCCGGCGCCCATCACCTACGCGCACCGCCTGGTCCGGCGGCAAGCCGAAGTCCGCAAGACGGGCCGCCTGCCCTGGCTGCGCCCGGATGCCAAGAGCCAGGTGACGTTTCGCTACGCGAATGGCCGTCCCTGCGGCATCGACGCCGTGGTCCTCTCGACCCAGCATAGCCCCGAGATCAGCCATGAGGTCCTCAAACAGGCCGTCATGGATGAGATCGTGCTTCCGGTGCTGCCGAAGGAGTGGCTAAGCCCTACGACCCGATTCTTTGTCAATCCGACCGGCCGCTTCGTGATCGGCGGGCCCATGGGTGACTGTGGGCTGACCGGGCGCAAGATCATCGTCGATACCTATGGCGGCATGGCGCGCCACGGGGGCGGCGCGTTTTCGGGCAAGGACCCTTCCAAAGTAGACCGCTCGGCCGCCTACGCGGCGCGTTACGTGGCGAAAAACATCGTGGCCGCGGGCCTCGCCGATCGCTGTGAGATCCAACTATCCTATGCCATCGGCGTGGCGGAGCCGACATCGATCAGCATCGAGACCTTTGGTACGGGCAACGTGGACGAGTCGAGGTTGATCGCGGCGGTGCGCAAGAATTTCGATCTGCGGCCCAAGGGGATCATCAAGATGTTGAACCTCTTGCGCCCGATCTACCGGCAGACCGCCGCTTATGGGCATTTCGGCCGCACCGAGTTCGATCTCACTTGGGAGCGCACCGATAAGGTTGATGCCTTGCGCGAGAGCCTCGGGATAGCCGAATCGATGCCGCGCGAGGCATTGGTCCGGGCGAGTTAGTTTTCTACCCTACATATATCAGGAGTCGATTTATGAGCACGCAACCGATGGAAAAGATCACGCCGGATTACAAGGTAACGGATCTCAAGCTCGCCGAATGGGGGCGCAAGGAGATCAACATCGCCGAAGGGGAAATGCCGGGCCTGATGGCCTTGCGGGAAGAATACCAGGGTAAAAAGCCGTTGGCGGGGGCCCGCATCGCGGGCTGTCTGCACATGACCGTGCAGACGGCGGTGTTAATCGAGACCTTGATCCAGTTGGGCGCCGAGGTGCGGTGGTCATCCTGTAACATCTTCTCGACCCAAGATCATGCCGCCGCCGCCGTGGCGGCCGCGGGTATTGCTGTCTTCGCGTGGAAAGGGGAGACGGAACAGGAGTTCTGGTGGTGCATCGAGCAGAGTATTTTCGGCCCCGGCGGCTGGCGCCCGAATATGCTGCTCGACGATGGCGGAGATCTGACCCAGGTGATGCATGAGCGTTATCCGGAGATGCTCCAAGAGGTGCGTGGTTTGTCGGAAGAGACGACGACCGGCGTGCGGCGCTTGTATGAAATGGCAAAGACCGGCGCGCTGAAGGTGCCAGCGTTTAATGTCAATGATTCGGTCACGAAATCCAAGTTCGATAACCTCTACGGTTGCCGGGAATCCTTGATGGATGGTCTAAAGCGGGCCACGGGGGTGATGATCGCAGGCAAGATCGCCGTGGTGCTTGGCTATGGCGATGTCGGCAAAGGCTGCGCTCAGGCCTTGAAGGGTCTCGGCGCGACCGTCTGGATAGCGGAGATCGATCCCATCTGCGCGCTGCAGGCGGCGATGGAGGGGTATCGGGTGGTGCGCATGAACGATGTCGCGGCGCGCGGGGACATTTTCGTCACCGCCACGGGCAACATCCGAGTGATCACCCACGATCACATGCGGGCCATGAAAGACCAGACCATCGTGTGCAATATCGGCCATTTCGACTCCGAGATCGACGTCGCTTCGTTGCGCCAGTACCGATGGGACAACGTCAAACCGCAGGTGGATCAGATCCTGTTTCCCGATGGCAAGCGCATCATCCTTCTGGCCGAGGGCCGCTTGGTCAATCTGGGTTGCGCCGCGGGGCATCCGAGCTTCGTCATGTCAGCGTCGTTTAGCAACCAAGTGCTGGCGCAGATCGAGCTCTGGAACAACTTTAAAAGCTACCAGAACCGCGTCTATACACTGCCCCAGCACCTTGATGAAAAGGTGGCGCGCCTGCACCTGGCGAAAGTCGGTGCGGACCTCACGGTGCTCACCCAAGAGCAGGCGGAGTATATCGGTGTCTCGATCGAAGGGCCTTACAAACCAGAATATTATCGCTATTAATGCCCGCCGTGGTAGTGATCGCTGCCGCGCGGGCGATTAAAACGCACGGCGGTTCCGTCAACAAGCGCCATGGAAACTCCAAACAGCCATAGCTTCAGCTTCGAGTTTTTCCCGCCACGGACTCCGGAGGCGATCGGCAAGCTTCAGGTCACCCGCGATCGGCTCGCGCGCCTCAAGCCGGATTATTTCTCGGTCACCTTCGGGGCGGGAGGCAGCACCCGCGAGCTTACCTTCGAGACGGTGCAAGAGATCCGCGCGGCGACCGGGATCGCGGCCGCTCCGCATATATCGTGTATCGGGAGTCCCATCAGCAGCCTGCGTGAGATCTTAAGCACCTACAGGAGCGCCGGCATCAAACATATCGTGGCATTGCGCGGCGACCTGCCCTCCGGCGCGGCGGGCCACGGTGAGCTGCGTTACGCCAATGAGTTGGTGGAGTTCATCCGTGAGGAGAGCGGCGACTATTTTTTTGTGGAAGTCGCCGCCTATCCGGAGTTTCACCCGCAGGCGCCGAGCGCGGACATGGATCTCAGGAACTTCAAGCGTAAGGCGGAGGCCGGGGCCGACCGCGCGATCACGCAATATTTTTATAACCTGGATGCCTATTGGCGGTTCGTGGAGAGCTGCGGGGCGCTCGGGGTCCAGATCCCGATCGTCCCCGGTGTCATGCCCATCATCAACTGTACGCAGTTGCTGCGCTTCTCGGACGCCTGTGGCGCCGAGATCCCGCGTTGGATCGTGCGGCGCTTACGGGATTTTGGGGATGACCGCGTCTCGATTCGCAATTTCGGCATTGATGTGACCACCGATCTGTGCCGTCAGCTCTTGGACAAGGGGGCGCCGGGGCTGCATTTTTACACCATGAATCAAGCCGAGGCGTCCGAGGCGATCTGGGCTAACCTCGGGTTGCGCCGCGAAAGGCCCGCGGTGAAGCTCTCAGGCGGCTAGCGGACCATCGCCACCCTTGTCCGCGCGGCTTTCCACACGGCCTCCCAAGACCCCGCTTCTGCTGGTCGATGACGATGCGTTGATCGTGGAATCGCTGGCGCTGGTTTTGGAGGACGATTACGAAGTCCATACCGCCGCCACGCGGCCGGAAGCCAAGGCCTTGTTACGCAAATTGGATTATCGAGTACCGTTGGCCTTGGTGGATCTCGGACTGCCGCCGACACCGCATAGTCCGGAGGAAGGTTTTGCGTTGATCGGCGAGCTGCTGGCGGTCGATCCCAGCGCGCGCGTGCTGGTGCTCTCGGGGCAGAATACGCGCGCCAATATTCAGCATGCGCTCACCTTGGGCGCCGTGGATTTCATTCCGAAACCCGCGGACCCCGCGTTGCTGCAAGCACGTTTGACCCATCACGCGATGATCCGGGAGGTCGAGGAGGCGGCGGCGCCGCGCGAAGGCCTGGTGGAAATGCTCGGTCATAGTCCCGCCATCGACGCCCTCCGGGAGCAGATCCGCCAGTTCGCCGATGCCCCCTTCGCCGTGCTCATCGAGGGCGAATCGGGAGTCGGCAAGGAACTGGTCGCGAACCGCTTGCATTATGAAAGCCGGCGTGCTCGATTTCCCTTGGTGACGATTAACTGCGCGGCCTTCACGCCGGAGCTGCTGGAGGCGCAGTTGTTCGGACAGATCAAAGGCGCGTTCACTGGAGCGAGCGCGACCAAGAGCGGTGTGTTGGAGGAGGCGGGTGGCGGCAGCTTGGTCCTGGATGAGGTCGGCGAGCTGCCGCCGGCGTTGCAGGTTAAGCTGCTGCGGGTGCTGGAAAACGGCGAGTACTACCGGCTGGGCGAGACCCAACCGCGGCGCTCCCAAGCAAGGGTCGTCGTGGCGACGAATCTCGATCTACGCGCTGCCGTCAGGCGCGGTTCGTTTCGCCACGATCTGTATTACCGCTTGAGCGTGCTGGCGATTCAGGTGCCTCCCTTGCGTGAGCGTGGCGACGACTGCTTGCTGCTGCTGGAGCATTTTCAGCGTTTGTACGCGGCATCGGTGGCTCCGTTCACCTTACACGAGGCGGCAAGAGAAGATCTGCTGTCTTATGCTTTCCCCGGTAACGTGCGCGAACTGCGCAATATCGTGATTCGCCTCGGTGCGAAATATCCGGGCAAGCAGATCTCGGCCGCGGCGCTGGCGGGAGAGCTTGAAGCCGACATGGCGCTGGCGCCCGGGACGGGAGAGGCCGACTTCGATAGCGCGGCCGAGCGGCAACTGCGAACGCCCGGATTTTGCCTCGATGAAATCATGGAATGTTGGGAGCGGCGCTACATCGACGCGGCGCTCAAGCTCAGCCATGGAAACCTGAGCCAAGCAGCTCGCGTGTTGGGCATCAACCGCACTACCCTGTATAGCAAGATCGAACGGTTCAATCACCCGCGACGCTGATGTATTACTCCTATTTCGGCTTGCGCCAGCCACCCTTCAAGATCACGCCCGACACGCGCTTGTTCTTTCCGGGCGGCAACCGCGGGGCGGTCCTGGAGGCCTTGGTCTACGCGATTTCAACCGGCGAAGGCATCATCAAGGTCGTAGGCGAGGTGGGAAGCGGCAAGACCATGCTCTGCCGCATGCTGGAGCGTGACTTGCCCGAGAACGCCGAGATCGTGTATTTGGCGAATCCCAGTCTCTCTCCGGACAACATTCTGCACGCCATCGCGTTTGAATTACATCTGCCGGTCGCGGGGGGCGAGGATCGGCTCAAGGTGATGCACGCGCTGCAAGAATACTTGGTAAGGAAACACGCGGAGAATCGGCGCATCGTCGCGTTTGTCGAAGAAGCCCAGAGCATGCCGCTCGAAACCCTGGAAGAGATCCGCCTGTTAAGCAACCTGGAGACACAGGATGAGAAGTTGTTGCAGATCGTTTTGTTCGGACAGCCGGAGCTGGATGAATCCTTAATGAATCCGCGCATCCGGCAACTGAAAGAGCGCATTACCTACAGCTTTTATTTGCATCCGTTTTCGATTGCCGAGGTGCGGGACTATCTAAGCAGCCGTTTGCGGGCGAGCGGCTACAAGGGAATGGGGATCTTCACGCGCGCTGCGATTCGAAGCCTTACGCGCTATTCCAAGGGGCTGCTGCGCAGGATCAATATTCTCGCCGATAAGTCCATGCTCGCCGCCTACGCCGGGGGCGAGATCAAAGTGAGAACCAGACACGTGCGCAGGGCGGCGCGGGACACGGAGTTTGTCGCCAAACCGGGCGCCGCCGCGCTGGCGCTGGCGCTGACCTTTTGTCTTGCCGTCGCGGCGATCGGCTGGTTCGCGTGGCAGCGTTTCATTCCAGTGAGCGCGCTCGTCGAGGATACGCGCTCGTTCAAGGACGTGCCGTTATCGGGGGCCATCGGCCGCGAGCTTGAAGGCACCGATTCTCCAAAGCAGCCATGAAACCGGTGCTTGTGACAGGCGGGGCCGGTTACATCGGCAGTCACGTCGTGCGCCAGCTCGGGGAGGGCGGCCGGGCGGTCGTCGTCGTGGACAATCTGTCTACCGGGTTCGAGAAGGCCGTTGTGCATGGGACCTTTATCGCCGGCGATGTCGGCGATCGCAGCCTAATGGAGCGCGTATTGAGGGAACACGGCATCGACACCGTCATGCATTTCGCCGCCCATACCGTCGTGCCTGAATCGGTCCGTGATCCCCTGAAATATTACGGCAACAACACCTGTAAGACGCGCGCCTTATTGGAGGCTTGTGTGCATGCCGGTGTAACGCATTTTGTATTTTCCTCCACCGCCGCGGTCTATGGCATTCCCACGACACCGCTGGCGCGCGAAGACAGCCCAACCTGCCCGATTAATCCTTATGGGACGTCGAAGCTCGTGAGTGAATGGATGCTGCGCGATGTCGCGGCGGCCTCCCGGCTGCGCTATGTGATCTTGCGCTATTTTAATGTCGCGGGCTCCGATCCGGAGGGCCGGATCGGACAATCGACGCGCGAGGCGACGTTATTGATCAAAGTCGCCGCCGAGGTCGCGCTGGGTAAGCGCGCCGTGCTCTCTATTTTTGGAAGCGACTATTCCACCCCTGACGGGACCGGCATCCGGGATTACATCCACGTGGATGACCTCGCTTGCGCCCACCTGCGGGCGCTCGATTATCTAGAGCGTGGCGGCGAGCCGGTGCTCCTAAACTGCGGTTACGGACACGGCTATAGCGTGCGGGAGGTCATTCGCGCCATCGAGAAGATCCACGGACAGCGTCTCAACGTGCGGGAGGAGCCCAGGCGCGCGGGCGATCCGCCGACGCTCGTGGCCGGCGCCGATCGGATCCGGTCTGTTTTGGCGTGGCGCCCGCGCTACGATGACCTGGAGTTTATCGTAAAGACTTCGCTCGACTGGGAGCAATGCAGGTTCTATTAGCACCCAGGCCAGGGTCTCACTTGTGGTGACTCAAGCGAAAACGCATTTCAGAGAGCGTGGTACATGGTTGAAAAGGATTCTACCGTATAGCGCCAAACCTGAAGGGTTTCGGGATCGGCATCTTGAGAAATTCCGGCTTTCCGTTTCAATTCGCGCAGAAATTCCGCGCGTCCCGGTAGCGATTCCCAGACCGCCGGCAAAAACGTCGCCCGCCGGTCCTGTTGCTGGAGGAGCACGCCGTCGGCACCAGGAGCGAGTTGATCCAAGAGCTCCGTTTCGGATTTGAAATCTAACGCGACGGGCGCATTCAACACCGAGATGTGGATGGCAAGGCTTGCGCACTCCTCGGGGATCAGGGGCCGGAAACGCGGATCGCCGAAGGCTGCCGCGCGCGCATTCTCGGCAACATCCATGAACAGGGGCCGATGAGGCTCCAGGCTGCCAATGCATCCCCGCAATTGGCCATGCGTTTTTAAGGTCACGAACGAGGCCCGGTGGACGCGCAGGCGTTGCGGATAATCGGCGCTGTTAATCGCCGTGTCCGGGACATGCTCGAAGCCTCGGGCGATAGAGCGAGAGGCGGCGTCCAAGAGGAGATGGCGGTCTTCCGGGCGCAAGGGGAGTGATTCGCTAGGCGAATAGAGCGCGAAAGCGCCATAGCCGACGACGCGATCCCTCGGGCCGGCCGTGTCGCCCGAATTGCGCACATCGAGCGCGGCGATGTGGAGCTTATGCTTGCGCGCGAAATGGAGTAAGCCGTTGATAGGCGCGCACCCGCACGCCTGCTCCGGGCTAAGGGTGGCCGTGCAACTCACGATCGCGGCGGCCGTCGCCCGGTCAATTTCCCGCGCTGTCTCATAGTCGTGGTAGTGACTGAGGTCGGAGCTGACGACGATGAGAGTCTCGGCCTCCTCCCACAGCGCCTCGATGACGACGCTGACATCCTCCGGCGCGGCGCCGCCCACCACCAGCGGCACGATGGTAAATTGCTCCAGGACCGTTTGTAGGAACGGGATCTGGACCTCGATACTATGCTCAAAGGCATGCGCGTGATCCATCACTCTAACCTGCGGGAATACTGCCAGTTTCTGGGTGGCGCCCGGGTCGAGCGCGACCTCCCCCAAGGGGGTCGCGAAGTGCTGGGCGCTCGGCAACGCGAGGCCCGGGACATAAACCCGGTGCCCCGGCCCCAAGAGAACGACCCGGCGAATACGCGCGCGAGCATCCGCGAGACAAGCATAGGCGGATCCTGCGACGGCTCCGGAATAAATGTAGCCGGCATGGGGTGCGATTAGGGCTTTCGGGACTTGCGAGCCGGCCTCTTGTGTCCCCAAATAACCGCCGATCATCCGGCGCAGGTCCATAGGATCGCTGGGATAAAACTGTCCCGCGACGGCGGGGGGACGCGTGTACACAAGGCTCCTCGCTTAGGCTCTCTATGGATTCGATTATAAGCCGAAAGCGTCCTGGAAGCTGTCCGCACCACCGTTACCCGGGTTCGCGGCGCGGGCGGGCCGCTCTAATTGCCCGAACGCACTTGAAAAAAGTACCTCAGAACCCTATCATTATCGGTCCGACCATTGCGGGGTGGAGCAGTCTGGCAGCTCGTCGGGCTCATAACCCGAAGGTCGCAGGTTCAAATCCTGCCCCCGCTACCATAGCCCCGAGAGCCGGGGCTTTTTATTTTAGTCGGTAACGTGCACGTGGATACGAGGGAGTTAGAAGCCATCATCGAGCCCGTCGTGGCGGGCCTCGGGTATGAATTTGTCGGCATTGAACGTACCGTCGCCAGACGCGCGCCGTTGATACGGGTGTATATCGATAGCGCCAGTGGAATTACATTGAGAGATTGTGAACGCGTGAGCCAGCAGGTGAGCAGTGTCATGGATGTTGAGGATCCCGTCACCGGGTCCTATACGCTTGAGGTTTCTTCCCCGGGATTGGACCGCCCGCTGTTTACTCTCGATCAGTATTCGCGTTTTCTTCAAAGCACCGTGAGCATTGAGACGATACGTTTGGTCCACGGGCGCCGAAAATTCCGCGGGCGCTTGAACGCGGTCACCGTTAACGAGATCAGCTTCACCGAACAGGAAGGGGAACCCTATACGCTGCCCTTCGATCTCATACACCGGGCCCGCTTGGTGCCGCAATTCGAGTCCAAAAAACCGGCGAGGCGTAGCAGATGAACAAGGATATCCTTACTGTCGTCGAGGTTGTTTCCAACGAGAAGGGGGTAAATAAGGAGATCATTTTCGAGGCCTTGGAAGCGGCGCTTGCGAGCGCGACAACCAAACGTTATCGCAACGACATCGATGTGCGCGTATCCATCGACCGGCAGACCGGGGACTATGAAGCCTTCCGGCGTTGGCAGGTTATCGATGAGACCGTAGCCACCCTTGCGGCGGAGGCCGGAACCGATGGCGCCCCGATCGGCACGGGCGGGATCGAGTTTCCAGAGCGTCAAATCTCTCTCAGCAAGGCGCGCGAGATCCGTCCCGAGGTGAGCCACGGCGAATATATAGAGGAACCCATGGAGGCTGCGGCGTTTGGGCGTATCGCCGCGCAAGCGGCGAAGCAAGTCATCGTTCAGAAGGTGCGCGAGGCCGAACGCAAGCAGATTGTGGAAGCCTATGAGAGCCGCATGGGCCAGCTAATTACCGGCGTCGTGAAGCGCGTCGATCGCGGTAGCGTGACATTGGATCTCGGCGGCAACGCGGAAGCGATGATTGCGCGCGAGGATATGATCGCGCGCGAAGCAGTGCGGCCGGGGGATCGGCTACGAGGATACTTGAGCGAAGTGCGGCCGGAGAAACGCGGTCCGCAGTTATTCGTCAGCCGCACGGCCACGAAGCTCCTAATCGAGTTGTTCAAGATCGAGGTTCCCGAGATTGGTGAAGGTCTCATCGAGGTGCTCGGGGCGGCGCGCGATCCGGGTCTGCGCGCGAAGATCGCCGTCAAAAGCAAGGACCCTCGGATCGATCCGGTCGGCGCCTGTGTCGGCATGCGCGGGTCGCGCGTGCAAGCTGTCTCCAACGATCTCGCCGGAGAACGGGTCGATATTATCCTTTGGAATGAAAACCCGGCGCAGTTCGTCATTAACGCCATGTCGCCCGCCGAAGTCGTGTCCATCATAGTGGATGAGGATGCGCACAGCATGGATGTGGCGGTCGTGGAGGAGCAACTATCGCAGGCGATCGGCCGTAACGGGCAGAACGTCCGGCTCGCGAGCCAACTGACCGGCTGGGAGCTGAATGTGATGACCGAAACCGAAGCGGCCGACAAGACCGAGGCGGAAGCCCAGCGTATACAGCAGATATTCGTAGAAAATCTGCATGTCGACCAGGAAGTCGCTAACATTTTGACGCAGGAAGGCTTCTCGAGCATCGAGGAAGTCGCGTTCGTTCCGGAACAGGAAATGATCGAGATCGAGGAGTTCGATGCGGATCTGGTGGCCGAGTTACGCAATCGGGCCAAGGATTGGTTATTGACCAAGGCCATCGCCACCGAGGAACGTCTCGGTGATGTCATGCCGTCGGAAGATCTGCTCAATATGGAAGGCATGGATCCAGAGCTAGCCTACCGGTTGGCCGCGGGGGCAATTGTGACAATGGACGATTTGGCGGAGCAGTCGGTAGATGAGCTGGTAGAAATCGGTGGCATCAGCGGCGAGCGGGCCGGCCGGCTCATCATGACCGCCCGCGCCCCGTGGTTTAAGGCTGCGCAGGAAGAGACCGGGGAGCAGGTGCATGGCTGAAGTGACGGTTAAGCAGTTCGCGGACGTGGTTGGAATTTCCATCGACCGGCTGCTCGCGCAACTGGGCGAGGCCGGGCTGCCGGATAAACAACCCGGCGATCCAATGAGCGATCGGGAGAAAAACCAATTGCTTGTCCATCTGCGGCAGCTGCACGGGCGCGCCGATGAAAGCGCCGAACCGAACCGCATCGTCCTGCGCCGCAAGACCATCAGTGAAATCAAGCTCCCTACCGATCGGCGTAGCGTGCGCAGCAGCAGCAGCACAAAAACGGTGAGCGTCGAGTTCCGCAAGAAGCGCACCTATGTGAAACGTAGCGTATTCGCGGAGGCAGAGGCACAGCGCCGAGCCGACGAGACCGCGGAACAAGAACGGTTGGTGGCCCTGAAGCTCGGCCGCGCCCGCGAGGAAGAGGTCAAAACCCAGGAGCTGGAAGCGCGCCGGCGTGCCGAGGAAGCGGAGGCTCGCGCACGGGCCGACGCCGAGCCGGAACGAGTCTTAGCGCCGGTGGAGGAGGCGCTCCGCGAAGCGCCACCACGGATCCCGATCCCGGCCGCTGCGGAGCCGCTGGTAAAACGCCAAGCCCACACCGATAAGGTCCCGGCCAAGCGCCAAAAAGAGCCGTCAAGCGAACCGGTCATCGATCAGCGAGAGTTGCATGTTGCAATCAATAGAACGACCCGCCGGAAGAAGAAACCGGGGCCTCGGCGAATGGTCGTGCCGCTCGCGCCCAAGCACGGTTTCGAGATGCCGACGGCGCCCATCGTGCGTGAGATCGCGATCCCTGAACGGGTCACCGTCGCCGAGTTGGCGCAACGGATGTCGGTCAAGGCGGCTGAGGTCATCAAAGTCATGATCAACCTCGGGACGATGGCGAGCATTAATCAAGTGCTCGATCAGGAGACGGCGGTGATAGTGGTTGGGGAGATGGGCCACAAGGCCAAGCCGCTTAAAGACGATGCGGTGGAGGCGGAACTACTCGGAGTTCCCGATACCATCGAGTGGGAGAAAGTGGCGCGCCCCCCCGTGGTCACGATCATGGGCCACGTCGATCACGGCAAGACTTCATTGCTCGATCACATACGCCGCACCCGGGTTGCTGCCGGAGAGGCCGGCGGGATCACGCAGCATATCGGCGCTTACCATGTGCTCGTCCGGGAGGGCTCCATTACGTTTTTGGATACGCCGGGTCATGCGGCTTTTACGGCCATGCGGGCGCGCGGCGCTAAAGTCACCGACATCGTGGTATTAGTGGTCGCGGCCGACGACGGGGTGAAAACGCAAACGATCGAGGCCGTGCAGCATGCGCAGGCGGCGAATGCGCCGATACTGGTCGCCGTCAATAAGATCGATAAGCCGGGCGCGGACCCCGAGCGCGTTAAGCAAGAGTTAACGGGGCACGGCATCGTACCGGAGGAGTGGGGAGGGGATGCGATATTCGTGAACGTTTCCGCTAAGACTGGGGAAGGTATCGACCGCTTACTGGAATCGATCCTGCTGCAGGCCGAGGTTCTCGAGCTCCTGGCGGTGCCCACCGGACCGGCGTCCGGGGTGGTGATCGAATCCCGATTGGACAAGGGGCGAGGCCCGGTCGCCACGATCTTGGTGCAACAAGGCCTGCTCAAGCGGGGAGATATTTTACTCACGGGCCAGGAATTCGGCCGCGTCCGCGCGATGTTGGATGAAAACGGGCTATCGATCGAGGAAGCCGGGCCGTCGCTGCCCGTGGAAGTCCTGGGCTTGTCGAGTGCCCCCAATGCGGGCGATGAGGCGGTGGTCGTCGCCGATGAACGCAAGGCGCGCGAGATCGCCCAGGTTAGGCAGGGTAAGACTCGAGAAGGCAAGCTCGCACGGCAACAAGCAGCCAAGCTCGATGATGTTCTGCTGCAGATGGAGGAAGGAAAAACCAGTAGCCTGAACGTCTTGATTAAAGCCGACGTGCAAGGATCCGCGGAAGCCTTGGTCGATGCCTTGACTAAACTCGCCACCGACGAGGTGCGCGTCAACGTCATCGCGAACGGTGTGGGCGGGATCAGCGAGTCCGATGTGAATCTCGCCGTGGCGTCGAAGGCGATCGTGATCGGGTTCAACGTGCGCGCCGATGCCAGCGCCCGGAAGTTGGTCGAAGAAACCGGCGTGGAGCTACATTATCACAGCATTATTTACAACGTGATCGATGAAATGAAAGCGGCATTGAGCGGTATGCTCGCACCGGAGGTCAAGGAGCAGATTATTGGCATGGCGGAAGTACGCGATGTGTTTCGATCGTCGAAGTTTGGCGCGATCGCGGGTTGTATCGTCACGACCGGCGCCGTGCGCCGCGCCAACCCTATACGCGTGCTGAGAAATAACATCGTGATTTACGAAGGGCAACTGGAGTCGCTGCGCCGCTTTCGGGACGATGTCAACGAAGTGAAATCCGGCACCGAATGCGGAATCGGCGTTAAGGACTACGACGATGTGAAGCCGGGCGACCAGATTGAAGTCTTCGAGCGCATCACGCTCGCTCGCAGCATCTAGAGCGCAATGGGACAGGAATTCGGCCGCAAGCTACGCCTTGCGGAGCAAATCAAACGGGAACTCGCGCCGCTCGTATCGCGGACCGCGCAAGACGCCCGTTTGGGTCTGGTGACCGTCACGGCGGTCGATCTCACGGCGGACCTGCACGACGCCAAGGTCTATGTATCCTGCCTCGGGGGCAGCGCAGAGGAGGTCGTGGCCCGGCTAAAGCGCGCTGCGGGGTGTTTCCGAACGGTCCTGGCTCGGCGTTTGAGCCTCCGGGCGGTCCCGCGCCTGCTCATCCATCATGACGAGACGTTGGAGCGAGTCGAACGTCTGGCGGCGCTGCTCAAAGGGACCGATTCCGGCGGGGAAGTTCCGCGTTCGCGCTAGAATTGGCGTTGAGCCCGATGGCGAACCGTCACGGCCGGCAGGGCCGAGATATCCACGGGATCTTATTGTTCGACAAGCCTCCCGGCCTTAGCTCCAACGATGTCCTGCAACGGGTTAAGCGCTTATTTCACGCCCGCAAGGTTGGGCACACGGGGAGCTTGGATCCCTTGGCCACGGGCCTGTTACCGTTCTGCTTTGGCGAGGCGACCAAGCTTTCTGGGTTTCTCCTGAACGCGAATAAACGTTACCTCGCCACGGTAAAACTGGGCGTCTCGACCACCACCGGCGATGCCGAAGGCGACATCACGCGCGCGGTGACGCCGCCCGCATTCGAGCTGGAAACGCTCCACGAAGTGCTGGCATCGTTCACCGGACGCTTACAGCAGACCCCGCCCATGCATTCGGCGATCAAGCACCAGGGCCGCCGGCTGTATGAGCTTGCACATCAAGGGATCACGGTCGCGCGCACGGCGCGTACGGTGGTCATACATGCGCTGCGTTTGCTGCGCTATGGCGATGACGGTGTGGACATAGCGGTTGAGTGTTCCAAGGGCACCTATATCCGAACCTTAGCTACAGATATCGGTGAGCGGCTGGGTTGCGGCGCCCACGTGCGGGCGCTGCAACGGGTTGGAGTCGGGCCTTTCGACATCGATGCCGCGCTCGATTTCGAAACGCTGCAGCGATTAGCGCAGGAAGGACTGGAGGCGCTGACGCGCTCGTTGCTCGATATTGATAGAATTTTATTCGCTGAGCCGCATATCGCTTTGTCTCGGGACGCCGCCTACTACTTGTGCCGCGGCCAAGCGGTGGTGGTGCCGCATGCGCCGACGCACGGCCTAGTCAGGCTCTACGACCACCACATGCATTTTTTGGGTGTCGGGCAGGTGCTCGAAGATGGCAGAATCGCGCCGCGGCGCTTGCTGCGGCGGTGAAAAGCAGCGCTTGTCCGAAGCTGCGTTTATGCGTGTTCCTTGTTCGGACCCGGAGCGCTCGTTACAATAACCGGTTCAAATCGTGAGTTGCATAGGTTTAGGGGGTCTGATGGTACTGCCGCCGGCACTAAAAAAAGATGTCATAGATAAATTCAAGCGCTCCCCGGGCGACACCGGATCGCCCGAGGTGCAGGTCGCGCTTATTACCCGCCGTATCGAGGATCTGGCGGAGCATTTTAAAACGCACCAATCCGACCACCACTCTCGCCAGGGCTTGCTAAGGATGGTCAACAAACGGCGTAAGTTACTGGATTATATCAAGCAATTTAATATGCAGCGCTATCGAGAGTTAATCAGCGGCTTGGGATTGCGCAGATAGGCAATCGTTATCGCCTTAGACTACTCGCCGCATCGATGCGGCGGTTTGCACCTACCATTTTCCATTTAGTCGAGCACCAGCATGCGCCTTGTAAAAAAATCATTCCAATACGGATCCCATGTTGTTGTTCTAGAGACAGGGGAAATCGCGCGCCAAGCTTCGGCGGCGGTGACAGTGAGCATGGGGGATACCGTGGTATTGGTTTCCGTGGTAGGAAACAAGGAACCGGTGCCGGGCCGGGATTTCTTCCCCCTAACCGTGGATTATCAGGAACGCACCTACGCGGCGGGCAAGATCCCTGGAGGGTTCTTCAAACGCGAGGGCCGTCCGAGCGAAAAAGAAACCCTCACCTCGAGGTTGATCGATCGGCCCTTGCGTCCGTTGTTTCCCGAGGGAATGACGAACGAGGTACAAATCATCGCCACGGTGCTATCGCTCGATCCCGAGATCGATCCGGACATCCCAGCGCTCATCGGCGCGTCGGCGGCCGTAAGCATCTCGGGGATCCCGTTTAAGGGGCCGATTGGGGCAGCGCGCGTTGGCTATCTGGATGGAAACTATGTGCTCAATCCGACCTTCAGCCAGATCAAGTCGTCGCGCCTCCACCTCGTTGTGGCCGGCACCCAATCCTCGGTGCTCATGGTCGAATCGGAGGCCGATCAGCTCGCCGAGGATGTCATGCTGGGCGCGGTGATGTTCGGCCACGAACAGATGCAGGTCGTGATCCGTAACCTCCGGGAATTCGTCCATGAGGTAGCGCCGGTCCCCTGGACCTGGCAGCCCGCGGTACAGGACACGGCCCTGATGAGCGCGGTCGAATCACGGGTCGGGCAGGCTATTCGCGAGGCGTATGCGATCACCGATAAGCTCGCGCGCCGGAGCCGAATTAATGCCCTTCGCAAGCAGGCGCAGGAGACGCTCGGCGGGCCGGCGGACGGCGCTCCGTGGGCCGCGCAGGATCTCGTGAATGCGTTCGAGGAGATCGAACAGCGGGCCGTCCGGGGGATGATCCTTGATGAACGGCGCCGTATCGATGGCCGCGCCATGGATGCGGTTCGCCCGATCACTGTCCGCGTCGGGGTATTACCTCGCACGCACGGTTCGGCGCTGTTTACACGGGGCGAAACCCAGGCCTTGGTTATCACCGCCTTAGGAACGGGGCGGGATGCGCAGATCATCGACGCCATCGAGGGGGAGCGCAAGGAAGCCTTCATGTTGCATTATAACTTTCCGCCGTTTTGCGTCGGCGAGACCGGGCGGGTGGGTTCACCCAAGCGGCGAGAGATTGGACACGGGCGGCTGGCGAAGCGAGGAATTCAAGCCGTGATGCCGGATGCTTCCGAGTTTCCATACGTGGTTCGCGTAGTGTCAGAAATCACCGAGTCCAACGGCTCAAGCTCGATGGCTTCCGTGTGTGGAACCAGCCTGTCATTGATGGATGCCGGTGTCCCGCTCAAGGATGCGGTCGCCGGGATCGCAATGGGCCTCGTGAAGGAAGGTGAGCGGTTCGCGATATTATCCGACATCATGGGTGATGAGGATCATCTCGGCGACATGGATTTCAAGGTTGCGGGAACGGCGCATGGCGTGACGGCGCTGCAGATGGACATCAAGATCGATGGGATCACCCGTGAAATCATGGATCTGGCGCTGCGGCAAGCCCATCAGGGCCGTTTGCATATACTTGAGCGAATGAACGCCGTGATCGCCAAACCGCGGCCGGAGATGTCGGAGTACGCGCCGAGGATTATCACCATCAAGATCGACCCGGAGAAAATCCGGGACGTCATCGGTAAGGGCGGTTCGACGATTCGTGCCATCACCGAGCAGACCGGGGCCGTCATCGACATCAGCGACGATGGCACAGTGAAAATCGCCTCCATTGATAATGCCGCGGGGCAAGAGGCGCGGCGCCGCGTCGAGCAAATCACGGCCGACGTTCAAGTGGGCATGATCTATGAGGGCCGGGTCGCCAAGCTTATGGACTTCGGTGCGTTCGTGACCATCTTGCCCGGGAAAGACGGCTTAGTGCATATATCGCAGATTTCCGACGAGCGCGTCGAAAACGTGAGTGACAAGCTGCGCGAGGGCGATACCGTGCAGGTAAAAGTGCTCGAGGTCGATAGGCAAGGGCGTATTCGCTTGAGCATGAAGGCGGTGAACGCCGGAGGGACGGCGAATTAAAGCGCGGCGCGGTTTGGCTGCATAGAGCGGGGACAGAATGATTAAACTGAAGCGGTTAGGATCAACATGGTTAGCATTCGTTTGAGCCGGCACGGCACCAAGAAAAGGCCTTTCTACCACATCGTAGTCACCGACAGCCGCAACCAGCGCGACGGGCGTTACCTTGAGCGCGTCGGTTTCTTCGATCCGCTCGCGGCCTTGAGTGACAGCAGCCTGCGTATCGATAAGGAACGCGCCGGCTATTGGATTTCCAAGGGCGCCAAGGTTTCCGAGCGCGTCGCCACGTTGATGAAGCACGGTTCCGCTGCGTAAGGGTTCCCATCGCCGCGGTTAGAATGCGCTCAGCCGTGGCAGGAGATGTTGACGGTTTCGTTGTCGTAGGCCGTTTCGTGGGGATCCACGGACTGCGAGGCGATGTTAAAGTTTTATCGTACACGCATCCGCGGGAAGGCATCTTGCGGTACGCGCCCTGGTATGGGTGCTTTGAGGGCGAATGGCGCGAAATAGCGCCTGGAAGCGCAACCGTCAAGGGTAAGGGATTGGTGGCGCGATTCGCGCACCATTCGGCCCCTGAAGACGGGCAGCGGCTCATGGGGGTCCCCATCGCCGTGCGCCGCAGCCAGTTTCCGGTACTGCCTCTTGGGGAGCATTATTGGCACGATCTCATCGGCCTTGACGCGGTCGCGGAGGATGGGGCGCCCCTCGGTCGGGTCGTGGATGTCATCGCGACCGGCGCCAACGATATACTTGTGGTTAGGGGACGCCGCGAGCACCTGATACCCTATGTACTCGGTATCTACGTGCAGCGCGTGGATTTGGAACATTCCCGGATCGAGATCAATTGGGACCCCGAGTAATTAATTTTCAAATCCCATCGCTAAGGTCCCTGCGGCAAGACTGCGGGGAATATATTTGAATGCTACACCTTGGGGTCGTGACGCTATTTCCCGAGATGCTCCATGCGCTCACGGGATATGGGATCAGCGGCCGAGCGGTCGAGCGGGGTCTGGTCCAACTGCGTCTCTGGGATCCTAGGGAGTTCACCCGCGACAAGCACCGCAGCGTCGATGATCGCCCCTATGGCGGCGGGCCGGGCATGGTGATGATGTATGGGCCGCTGCGGGACGCGATCCGCGCCGCGGCGGCGTGGCTTGGGGATGACGCTTGGGTGGTCGCCATGACACCGCAAGGGCGGCGTTTGGAACAGACCTACCTGGCAGAATTGGTCGCGCGCGGCAAGTTGATGCTCGTGGCGGGCCGCTACGAGGGTATGGATGAACGCTTGATCGAGGCGGAAGTCGACGAGGAATGCTCGATTGGAGATTATGTCATCAGCGGGGGCGAGTTGGCTGCCATGGTGTTAATCGACGCGCTGGTGCGCCTGTTACCGGGAGCCTTGGGTCACCAAGACTCGGCCCGCGAGGACTCATTTTACACCGGTCTCTTGGATTATCCCCACTACACCAGGCCGGAAAATATCGATGACAGGGCCGTGCCGCCGGTATTGCTCAGCGGCAACCACGAGGCGATCCGCCGCTGGCACTTAAAACAGGCCTTGGGACGAACCTGGTTACGGCGTCCGGATCTGCTTAAAAATAGGCCATTGCGGATCGAAGAGCAAGAATTGCTGGATGAATTTGTCACCGAACGGGCCGCCGAAACGGGTGGTAGCCGCGCCAATTTCAAGGGATCGTAAACGCAAGGTGCGAGCATGCTAAGATAGCGATGAATCGGTAGGGAGTTCGCTCATGAATCAGATAGTCAGCCAGTTAGAATCCGCGGCCATGGACCGCAAGGTGCCCGATTTTCGTCCGGGGGACACGGTCGTTGTCCAGGTGAAGGTCAAAGAGGGCGACAGGGAGCGCCTGCAAGCGTTCGAAGGGGTCGTGATCGCGAGGCGCAATCGTGGTTTTAACTCTTCACTCACGGTACGCAAGATATCGCACGGCGAAGGGGTGGAACGCGTGTTCCCCCTGTATAGCCCTCTGCTCCAGGACATCGTCGTTAAACGCCGTGGCGACGTGCGCCGGGCCAAGCTATATTACACGCGTAAACTAAGCGGTAAGGCCGCCAGAATTAAGGAAAAGATAAAGCGCCAATAGTGCGAACCTAGGCAATCGACGACGGCGTCTGCGATGCGGGGCGATGCTATGACGCGGTGCTAATGATCCCGGTAGGATGCTTAGGGATCCGGATGCGAGGTGGGGCGCTGATCAGCTTAAGCTATTTGAGTCATCCGGTGGCGTGCCCGGTGCTCCCCTCGGACGATCGATCACTTGAAATCAAGCGCTGGCTCCTCACCCATGAAACCGGCGCCGGGTATTGAAACCGCGCTTGACGCGGCCGATGTGGCGGTCATCGGGCGTTTTCTCGATTGCCTCTGGATGGAACGCGGGCTAGCCAATCATACTCTAAGTGCCTATCGTTCGGATCTCACCGCCTTTAGCCGCTGGGTGAGAAAGGAGGCGCGCGAACTTCACTGCGTGGATCGTGGCGATTTGTTGCGATATCTCGGCAATGGCGTGTCGGCAAGGACCACGGCGCGCCGGCTATCGAGCTTGCGGGTCTTCTATCAGTACCTATCACGGTTAGGCTTGGTGAAGGAGGATCCCACGAATCGAGTGCAAGGACCGCGACTAGCGCGATCGCTGCCCGGAACCTTGTCGGAAGCGGAGGTGGATGCCCTGCTGCGGGCGCCCGATGGCGACAAGCCCATCGGCATGCGCGACCAAGCGATGCTTGAGCTAATCTACGCAACGGGTTTGCGGGTGTCGGAGTTGGTCACGCTCACCTGCAGCCAGATCAATCTACGGCAAGGTGTGTTGCGCGTGACGGGCAAGGGGAATAAGGAACGGCTGGTGCCGATGGGAGAGACCGCATTGGGCATTATCAGCCGGTATCTAGATCTCGCGCGCCCGGCGCTGCTGGCGGGCGGGGGGGCGGAGGTCTTGTTCATAAAAAAGTGCGGTCAAGGCATCACGCGCCAGGCTTTCTGGAAAATGGTTAAGCGGTATGCATGGCAGGCTGGAATTCACAAATCTATTTCTCCGCACACCTTGCGGCATGCGTTCGCGACTCACCTTTTGAATCACGGCGCCGATCTTCGCGTCGTGCAACTCCTCCTCGGACATAGCGACATCGCGACGACACAAATCTATACCCACGTGGCGCGAAGCCGGCTCAAGGAACTGCACGCGGCGCACCATCCGCGCGGTTAGCAGTAGCCTTAAATTCAGAAGTCCTGGCTCTTTTGCGGGTGTATATCGGCTGTTACACGGGTCCTTTTAGACACGTTCACGCCTTCCGCGCCAACTGAATGTGCCGGGCGTGATAGGAACATACTTAACTAACATCGGGTCAGAAGGGAGTACCCCGTCTGGGGGAACATAAGCGAGGAATATGAGATGCGTATACCAATGGCCATCGTAGCGGGAGCCGTGTCCGTCGCACATGCCGCCGTCTTAGCGGATACCTCGGTGGAACAAAGGCTTAGGTCTGTTCTTAGCGAAGCCTTACCAGGGATCGAGATAGCGTCGATACGCCCGGCGCCGCTCAAGGGGATGCACGAAGTCGTGCTCGGAGGAGAGGTGATCTATGTTTCCGATAACGGACGCTTCATATTAAAAGGCGATCTGATGGATCTCAAGGACAAAAGGAATATCAGCGACGAGCGGCGGGCCCAGGCGCGGATTACAGGCTTAAAGGCAGTCCCACCCAATACCATGATCGAGTTTGCGCCGCCGGACACCCAGCACGTGTTGTACGTGTATACCGATGTCGATTGCGGCTACTGCCGTAAATTCCACCAGGAAGTCGGGGCCTTGAACGCGGCAGGTATCGCGGTCCGGTATCTCGCATTTCCACGCGCGGGCGTAGGTTCGGAATCCTTCAAGAAATCGGAATCGGTCTGGTGTGCTGCGGACAGAAAAGCGTCCCTTACCGAGGCCAAAGCCGGCAAGCCCGTGCCAGCGGCGACTTGCGATAATCCTGTTAAGACGCATTACGAGCTCGGAACGCACATGGGGGTGAGAGGTACGCCCGCCCTCATCAGCGAAGACGGGCAGGAGTTGGGAGGCTACGTTCCGGCGGAGCAACTGATTCAATATGTAAGGAAGGGCCGGTCGTAACCACCGAACGGCGAGCCGGCGCAGCTGCGGAACCGTACCCGCTCAGCGCGTTATTGATTCGTCGCGCCGGGGGTTTTCGGGAATACCACTACCCCGTTCGATAAGCGCCGTGATGCGCCTACCGTTTCTCGACGTGGTGTCCACGCGCACGGGTAAATACCGCCACTGAATCGCGCACCAGAACGTTGTCGAGCGCTTACTCTTTCCTTGCCGCCGTTCGAGTCTGACGGCGCGTATCTGTCCGAGCGGCGTGTCCACCACTTCCTCCCCGAGATACGCAAAACGGTAATCCTTGATTTCGCCGCCATCGACAATTTGATAGGCGAGGACTCGCTTTCCGGCGGCGAGATCGCGCATGATGGCGATCTGGTATACCAATTTGTCGAATAGGTTCGGCGTCAAGCGTAAACGCCAACTCTTGTTATCCTCGCTGTTATCAATCGTCTTGGCGCGCCAGTCGAAACGTACGGTTTGGACGCTGTTTTTGCTGCCGCTTTGACGATAGATGTAGCGTAGCGGATGGATGTCTTCTCCGGAGAGTAACCAGGTGCTCTTTTCGATCACATGATCGTTAACAAAGAGCGCAAGGATCCCGCTGGAGCGGCTTTCGGAACGAAAAACATACCGCCCGTTTCTGTCTTTCTCGAGTGCACGCACGGACTCGCCCACCTTTAGACCGTTCGTGTGCAACGAATAGGAGACCGAGAAGGGTTGCGGGATTTCAGCTAGCGCCGTGAGCGAAACGAGAAGGTTGATGGACGTCGCGCGGAGGTAGGATCGAAGCATGACTTTAGTTAAGGGCCGACGATTCGGCTAGGTCGGTACCACTCTAAGAGTATCTCGTGGCCGCTGCAAGTCGGCTACGATCAGACTTCGGTATGCTTCGATTAGCCGACCGCCGCCAGGCTGTATGGTACTATTCCCGCAGTCCATTCGAGCTGTTAGATCTCCTTAGCGACGACAAGCCGATAGCGATGGTATCCCTCTCCTTCCATACGGCCTCGGTTTTGGTGGTTGGCGATATCATTCTCGACCGTTATTGGTCGGGGGCAACCACTCGTGTGTCGCCCGAGGCGCCGGTACCCGTCGTGCGCATCACGGACAGCGAGGATCGTCCCGGCGGGGCCGCCAACGTCGCCGTGAATGTGGCGAGCCTTGGAGCCCGCGTCACGCTCATCGGGATCACCGGCGTCGACGAAGCCGCGCAGCGGGTCTTGGAACAGCTCCAAAAGCACCGCGTCATTTGTGCCCTGACCCGCGTGGAAGGATTCACCACGGTCACCAAACTACGCGTACTGAGCCAGCACCAGCAGTTGCTACGGCTCGATTTTGAGGATCCGTCAGCCATACCGAAGCGCGATGGACCTACACATGATTATTGTCATCACCTTCCCGGCGCGGACATCGTGATATTGTCAGACTACGCCAAAGGGGCTTTAACGGATGCGCATACCCTAATAAAGCTCGCCCGTGACGCTGGAAAGCCGGTCGTGGTCGACCCGAAGGGCCGTGATTTTACCCGCTACGCGGGCGCCACTATCGTGACACCGAACCTGAAGGAATTCTGCGCCGTTGTCGGTCCCTGCGCGAGCCAGGATGAGATCATCGCCAAGGCGCGCGACCTCTGCTCCGCCATGGATCTCGAAGCCTTGTTGGTTACGCGCGGAGAGCATGGCATGACGCTCGTTCCGCGCCACGGCGAAGCGTGCCATTTGGAGGCCAAAGCGCGCGCCGTGTACGATATCACCGGCGCCGGGGATACCGTGGTTGCCGTCTTGGCCACAGCCCTTGCCGCGCGGTTCGACCTGCCACGCGCGACCGCGCTGGCGAACGTGGCCGCCGGCCTGGTCGTGGCGAAGCTCGGCGCGGCCGCGGTCACGGCAGCGGAGATCGAGGCGTCTTGGAACGGGGCCGGCGCTACGGACGCCGCCGTTGTGACGGAAGAGGCCTTAATCGAGCGCATCGCGCTCGCCCGCGGGCGTGGCGAACGCATCGTCATGACCAACGGTTGCTTCGATGTCTTGCACGCGGGTCACGTGCGCTATCTCGATGAGGCGCGAAAATTGGGATCCCGCTTGGTCGTCGCGGTGAACGACGATGCCTCGGTAGCCCGCCTCAAAGGCGCGGGCCGGCCGGTGAATCCGCTCGCGCAGCGCATCGCGGTGCTTGCGGCGCTGAAGCCGGTGGATTGGGTGGTGCCATTCTCGGAAGACACCCCGAGGCGAATAATCTGCCGCGTTTCACCCGACGTGCTGGTCAAGGGCGGTGACTATGCCATTGCCGAGATCGCCGGGCATGACTGCGTCATCGCCGCGGGCGGGCAAGTGGTGACCCTGCGTTACCAAGAAGGGTGTTCGACGTCGAAGCTCCTCTCGGAGTTGGCGCGCTTGCGCGAGGCCGAGCCGCTTTGATCCTGGTCACCGGCGGCGCCGGTTTTATTGGCAGTCAACTCATTAAAGGGCTGAATGCCAAAGGCCACGAGGACATCCTGGTGGTCGATAACCTCGAACGCGGAGAAAAGTTCAAAAACCTAACCCGCTGTCGGATCCGGGATTATTGGGACAAGGATGATTCCATCGCCGAGTTGCGAAGCAATCTCAAGCTGGGTGTTTGTCCAGAAATCGTATTCCATTGCGGCGCCTGCACCGTAACCACCCTCTGGGACGGGCGCTACATGATGCGCAACAACTATCATTATTCCAAGGAGTTGCTCGAGTACTGCCTGGAACGTGGGGTACGGATGATTTACGCCTCGAGCGCGGCCGTCTATGGACACAGCCAGGCGTTTTCAGAATCGCAATCAGCGCTGATCCCGCTCAATGTTTACGGGTACTCCAAGCTGCTCTTCGATGACTATGTCCGGCGCCGGCTGCCCGAGATCCGAACGCAGGTAGTGGGGCTGCGGTTATTTAACGTTTATGGCCCGGGCGAGGGCCATAAAGGGCCGATGGCGAGCCTCGTTTATCATCTCGATCGCCAGTTGCGGGAGCACGGAGCGGTGCGATTATTTTCTGGCAGCCACGGCTTCGGCGACGGCGAACAGCGGCGCGATTTCGTCTATATCGACGATGTTGTCACCGTGTGCCTATGGTTCCTGGAGCACCGCGAGCCTTCCGGCATTTTCAACCTCGGCAGCGGCAGCGGCCGATCGTTTAATGAACTGGCCCGGGCGGTCACGGCGTGGCACGGGAAAGGAACGATAGAGTATATTCCCTTCCCCAAGGAGCTGACCGACCATTATCAGCCGTTTACCGAGGCCGATCTCGGCGCGCTCCGGGCGCTCGGTTACGACCGGCCCTTTATCGCCCTGGAAGAAGGCGTGCACAAATACCTCGATTGGCTGAACGCTTGCGGCGGATCTATACCCTCGTCCTCTATCTCCTGACGCCGTTGTTATTGGTCCGGCTTGCGCTTCTAGGCGTGCGCAACCGTGGCTATTGGGAGCGCTGGCGGGAACGCCTGGGCTTTGTGCCGGCGCTCCCAGCGGCTGGACCCAACCTGTGGGTACACGCGGTCTCGGTTGGCGAGGCGCAAGCGGCTTCCGCGCTGGTGCATGCACTGCGGGCGCGCATCTCGCCGATGACGATCATGGTGACCACCACGACCCCCACCGGAGCGGCCACGGTGCGCCGCCTGTTTCGGGATGAGGTACGGCATTGCTACCTGCCCTTCGATCTCCCCACCGCGTTAGCGCGCTTTATCGAACGAGCTCGCCCCGCCGCCTTGGTGATCATGGAAACCGAGCTGTGGCCCAATCTATTGCACTGCTGCCGCCGCGCGCGAATCCCCGTGCTCATCGCCAACGCGCGGTTGTCAGAGCGATCGTTCTCCCGGTACCGGCGCTGGCCGGCCAGCGTGCGCGGGATGTTGGCGGCGGTCACCGCGGTCGCCGCGCAGTCGCGGGCCGATGCCGAGCGGTTCATGGCGCTCGGCGCGGCCGTGTCTCGGGTGCATGTCACCGGAAACATCAAGTTCGACGTCACTGGCCCGGGCGATCTCCAAGACCGCGCCTTGCGGTTGAAGCAAGAACTCGCTCCCGGCCGGCGGGTATGGATGGCTGCCAGCACCCACGAAGGTGAAGAAGCGGCGGTGTTGTCGGCGTTCGCTGTCCTGCGCCAGCGCGATCCGGGACTGCTGCTGGTGCTGACTCCGCGTCACCCCGAGCGTTTTGGAAAGGTCTTTGATCTCTGCCGGCAGCGTGGCTTCGCGACTACGAGGCGCACCGCCCCTTCGAGCGAGCGGCCGGACGTGTTTCTCGCGGACACGATGGGAGAGCTGCCGTTATTCTACGCGCTTTCGGAGGTGGCCTTCGTAGGCGGCAGCCTCGTGGCCGTGGGTGGTCACAATCCTGTCGAGCCCGCCGCTCTTGGGATCCCCGTCGTCACCGGCCCGCATATCTTCAATTTCACCGCCGTGTATGGTCTTCTTACCGATTCCCAGGCCGCGTGGGTGGTCAATGATGCGGACGAGCTTCTGTCCCGGCTCCTGATCTTGCTCGCCGATTCCGACTTGCGCGCAACCGCCGGGCGCCGCGCTCAAGCGGTGGTGGCCGAGAACCGCGGCGCCGTGGACCGCGTCATGGAGATCTTGGTGCCCCTGATGGAGCCGCCGGCAAACCAATCAGTCGCGGATTAAGGCAGATACGCCAAGGTATTACTCAGGTGCTTCGTAAGCTGATAGCCTTGGGCCGTCAGCAGGTTCTCGCATTGCCGCCTCGTTTCGCGCCACAGGTGCTTATGCTCGTAGATGATCATCCGCGGTCTAAAGCGCGCGAAGTCGATCTGCTTGATTACCTCGAAGTCATGGCCTTCCGTATCGACGGACAAGAGATCGATTTTCTCGACCTGATGCTTGCGGATTAAGGTTGAAAGCGTGATACAGCGCACCGGCTCGGCGACGATCGCGTCTTCCAGATCCGGAATCACCCAGCGGTGTTTCTTGATGACGTCCAGGTGCAGCGAGGCGAGGCCCTTGGACCAGGCCGGAAGCTCGGCGGCGGGATCATCGATGCGGTAAAGAGTTCGGGTGCCCTCGGAGATCGAGATCGCCGACTGCTCGATGACGACAGTGGGAACACCTTGGTAATGGGCGCGCAAGAGATCGCAGTATGCCGGGACAGGCTCGACGAGGATCCCGCGCCATCCATGCGTCTGAATGTAACGGTGCAAGAAGTCGTGGGTCACGCCGTCATTGGCGCCGATCTGCACGAAGAAGAAGTCGCTGCTGTCAGCGGAATGCTTGGTGACCAGTTCGTCAAATGCGCGCCACTCGGGGCGGTACACCCGATAGAACAGATCGTTCGCAAGCTTGCTGAGCGTACGGGCAACGCGGCGCTTAAGCGCGTGGACCCGTGCCGGCCGCGCGCACCTCTCCGTGCCGGCTCTAGAGTGCATCATCCCGGATCAGGACGCGGGTACCGACCTCGACTCGGTCGAAGAGATCGATAACGTCGGCGTTACGCATACGGATGCAACCGCGCGACCCCGGTGTGCCCATCGCGACCTCATCGGGGGCGCCGTGGATGTATATGAAGCGATTCTTGGTGTCGATCGAGCCGCCCTGGTTAAAGGCCGGCTGTAAGCCGGTCAACCATAGGATGCGCGTGAGGATCCAATCCTTTCCCGGATAGAGGGTGCGAAACTCGGGAACATAGACCCTGCCTTCCGGCTGGCGGGCAACGAACACCGTGCCGCTCGCGCAGCCCGCGCCGATCTTTTCACAGATCGCATGCCAACCGCGCGGCGTGCATTCGCTGTTGTCCATCTCCCCGGGGCCGTTCTTGGCTGTCGAAACGGAATAGCGGCGAACAATCTCGCGCTCTGACAGCAACCATAGTCCTTGTTGCCGCAGTCTGATCTCGATGTGCATGGTGCAGGGCCCAACAGATGGCTGCGTGCGAATTAGGATATCCTATGTTGTGCCCGGTGTCCCGCGGGCCTTTCGCGCGCGAAGGTTCTTCCCCGAGAAGCGAAGAAGCAATTGATTGCCAGGTTAATGCAAGCTAAATCCACGTGCCATTAGGTCCTCTCATGTTTGATCTCCAGGGACCCGAGCTGATGCCCGGCGAACGGGATCTGCTGGCCCATCCGGCCGCTGGGGGCGTGATCCTTTTCACGCGCAATTACACCAACCGCGAGCAGCTCGCGCGCCTGGTCGCGGAGATCCATGCCGTGCGCGATCCACCCTTGCTCGTGGCCGTGGACCACGAAGGGGGACGGGTGCAACGTTTCCGTCCCGGCTTTACCGCGCTGCCTCCCTGCGCAGCATTGGGGCGGCTCGACGACAAGGATCCGCAACGCGCCCGGGTCATGGCTCGGGAGTATGGTTGGCTCATGGCGATCGAGCTGCGTACCCTGGGTGTCGATTTCAGCTTTGCGCCCGTGCTCGATCTCGGGAGCGGGGTGAGTCAGGTGATCGGAGACCGGGCGTTTCACCCTAACCCGCGGACGGTCACCCGGCTCGCTCAGGCCTATCTCGATGGGATGCACGAGGCGGGTATGGTGGGTGTCGGCAAGCACTTTCCCGGTCACGGATCGGTCGCGGCGGATTCCCATTGCGAGATCCCCGTGGATGGCCGGAGCTTTGAGGCCATAACTAGCGCGGATCTGGCGCCGTTTGCGGGTTTGGTTCGCGCGGGGCTAGACGCCGTCATGGCGGGGCATGTCATTTACTCGGAAGTGGACACGGCGCCCGCCGGTTTCTCGGAGGTATGGCTGCGCCAGGTGTTGCGGAAGGATCTCGGATTTCAGGGCGCCATCTTCAGCGATGACATCGATATGGCGGGCGCCCGTAGGGCCGGTCCTCACAGCGAACGCGCGCAGCGCGCACTCGCAGCCGGGTGCGATATGGTGCTCATGTGTAATCGGCCGGCGGCGCTGCCCGCGGCACTGGACGCATTGAGCGCCTCGCGAGAACTTCTAGGCGAGGCGCGGCTTGCGCGCATGCGCGGCCGGGCGGTGGGGAGCGAACGAGCGCTGGAAGAGCGCCGGCGCGCCGCCAGGGCGAGCGTCGCCGCCTTGGCGAACGACGGAGCGGCAGGGTGATGTATCGATGAAACGGTTGCTGGCCGTTGCGCTGCTCTGGAGCCTCGCTGGGCCGTGCGGGGCGCTCGAATGCAAACCGCTCGTGCCAGCCGCGACGCCTGCCACCTTTGCCGCGGGCAAGTATGCGCAGGGGCTTTTATTTCGGATCTCGAAAGCGGGTGTTCCACCGAGTCATATCTTCGGGACGATCCACCTTGGCGATCGACGCGTGCTCGATTTACCCCGAGTGGTCTCGGCCAGCTTCAAGCAAAGCCGCCGCTTTGTCATGGAGGCCGTGCTCGATGAGGCCGGTATCGCTGAATTCTCGAACCTGATGTTTTATGGCGATGCTACCTCATTCAAGGAGCAGGTGGGCGCGGAGCTCGCAGGCGCGGCTGAACCGCTTCTTGCCCGCTACGGTATTACCGCGGAAATCGCGCATCGCATCAAGCCTTGGGCCGCGTATATGACGCTCAGCCTACCTCCGCCTTCCAGCCTGCTACCGCTCGATCTCGCGTTGATGCAACGAGCCAAGGCGCATGGGATGGCGATTTCGGGACTGGAGTCGCTTGCGGAACAGGCAGGGGCATTGAGTGATCTGCGTCTCGAAGACCAAATCGCCTTGCTTAAGGATGCCGTTTGCCACTACGAGCTACTGCAGCAAGACCTCGAGCCGCTGACCGCGTTGTACCTAAAGCGTGACCTCGGGGGATTGATGGCGCTTGCCGGCAAGTATGAAACCAGCTCGGCGCACTACTACGAACGCTTCCTGGACAGCCTGCTTTGGAAACGCAATCGCCGCATGGCCGCACGCGTGCGGCCGTGGCTGAAGGAGGGGAATACCTTTGTTGCGCTCGGGGCATTACACCTCGTCGGGGACAAAGGAGTGCCGGCGTTGCTGGAGCGGGCCGGATATCGCGTGACGCGCTTGTACTAGATCAGCATTTCTAATCCAAGATTTTTGACATAGACTACACGCCGCAACGCGCGCCTTCTGCGGCGCACGCCAAAGTGTGGAGGACGCGCTTACAACCTGATTTGCCGCGGCGTTTTTGGCGCCCGGCTTGATGTGAGGACTTGATATGTTGTATGCAGTAAAAAACTTCGTCGATACGCTGGCTGGGATCACTCGGCTTGAGAAAGGTCCTCAGCACCTTCCAACCTCGTATGCGTTGCTGATCACGAGCGTCCTTGTCTACACGCTTACGCGCTTCGGCGTCTATATCTACAAAGTGCCGATCGGATCCGCGGCGATCATGGGATTAGCCGATACCGCGATTACGGTGGGGATCATCGTATTGTTGCTCGCGGTGCGCGGAGTGACGTTCCGAGCCCCCCAAATGCTCACAGCTTTTACCAGCATCGCCTCGGGATTTGGGTGGGCCGTCATTTTCTCGCTGGGGCTGATCAGTTTGATACCAGACGTCCCGATGGTGCAGGGTTTTAGAAACGTCGTGATTTTTCCGCTCGTTCTCGTTAACGTCGTGATCAACGGCCACTTGTTTCGGGCGTCGCTGACGACGAATCTCGCCACCGGGGTCCTCATCTCATTGGTGTTATTATTCACCGTCACCAACGTGACCGACCGCTTCGATCCGACGCTGGAACGTACGGGAGCGGGCTCGGCGCGCATGACTCCCTCCCCACAGACGACACCCGAGCGCTAAGCGGGCCGCACGGTCAAGCTGCTTTCCGCAAACGCACTGGCGGGACGCATCACATAAATTACAGATCTCGGTGCTTGCGCGTCCTGGCGATCACCGCGGCGATCTCGGCCTTGCGGCGAAGGGAATCACGCTCGATCTCGGCCAGCCGCGCCGTGGGATCGGCTGCGGGCGCATTCTCGGTAGGATTTGCGAGCCGCCCATTGCGCGCCTCGAAGCGTGCGCGGGCGGCGTCCGCGTGCGTTTGATCCCAATTGAGGCCGGCGGGGACCATTTCGATGCAATCCATGGGGCAGGGCGGTAGGCATAATTCACAGCCCGTACAGAGATCCTGAAGCACGGTGTGCATGTGCTTTGCCGCCCCGAGGATGGCATCCACCGGACAAGCTTGAATACACTTCGCACAGCCGATACAAAGCTCCTCGATGACATGCGCGGTACGGAACGGTTGCTCGGCGCCGTAGCGAGGATCGAGGGGTATGGGGCGGCGCCCAAGCAGGCCGGCGAGCCGTTCGATCGTGTGGCTGCCACCCGGTGGACATTGATTTATGCCGGCCTCGCCGCGGGCAATGGCCTCGGCATAAGGGAGGCATCCCGCATACCCGCATCTACGGCACTGTGTCTGCGGTAGCAGGGCATTGATCTTTCCGGCGAGATCATCGGAGCCGTGGCGCGGCGTTGTCAAGTCAGTCACTGGTAAGATGACTCCACCATTAATCGCGCGTTAATACGAGGTTAACCAAGTCGTGTGCCCTGCTTCGGCTCGAACCCAGGCGGTGTCAGAGCACCCTGCAAATCGCCGCCTTGAGATAATTGGTCTCGGGGATTGCGGGGTGAATGGGATGATCCGGCGATTGGTGCCCTTGCTCCAACAGTTGTATCTCCCGCCCGGCACGTAGCGACGCTCGCCGCAACACATCCACGAAGCCCTCGTGCGTGAGGTGATAGGAGCAGGAGGCGGTCATCAAGATCCCGCCGTGCCGAACGAGCCCGAGCGCCGACTGGTTGAGGCGCCGGTAAGCCAAAAGCCCTGCGGCTAAATCTTTTTTCTTTTTAATAAAGGCCGGCGGATCCAAAATCACCACATCATAGCTTTCCGCGGCGGACTGCAAGGCTTTGAGCGTCGCGAAGGCTTCGCCATGCACAGCCGCAACCCGCACGTCATTTTCCCGCGCATTGCGTTCGATATAGCGCAGCGCATCGACTGAAGACTCGATGGATTGCACGGAAAGGGCGCCGGCGCATGCCGCCTGGATGCCCCATGCCCCTAAGTAGCTAAACACATCGAGGACGCGCACGCCTTTGACATAGCGCAGCATACGCGCGCGGTTAGCGCGCTGATCGTAATACCAACCAGTTTTCTGTGCGCTAAGCACGGGGACATAGAACCGGACGCCATGCTCCGTGAGGCAAATCTCCTCGGGCACTTGACCAAACGCCGCTTCAACGTACAAGTCGAGACCTTCGAGGAGGCGGCTCGCGGAATCATTGCGCAACAGGATCGCCTTCGGATCGATGACCTCCCGCATCGCATCGATGACATCGCTCAGGCGCCTTTCCATCCCGGCTGTGTTGAATTGCGCCACCAAGAGATCACCGTAGCGATCGACCACGAGCCCAGGGAGACCGTCCGTGTCCGCGTACACGAGGCGATAATAGGGTTCGTCGAACAGGCGCTCGCGCAAGGCCAGCGCGCGCTTCAGGCGCTCTCTGCACAGCGCCGCCGACCAAGGGCGGTCACGATCCAACAGGCGCGCGCAGATCAGCGAATGCGGATTCACGTACCCCGTCCCCATGGCTTTACCGCTGCTGGTGAGCACCGTGACGCTGTCGCCGGGGGTAAGCGCCTGCAAAGGCGTCGTATGGGTATCCACCTCATTGCTGTAGACCCAGAGATGACCGGCGCGCAGGCGCCGATCCTCGCCCTTCTTTAACACCAAGGGTTTTGCAGGCATGCTGTGATCCGCGACTGTCATATTCGTAGCATTAGGGACTGGTCTCTCATTGAACCGCTACCAACGTGCCCAGGTCTTCGATCGCCTCCAAGCACAGAGACCTCATCCGGCCACCGAGCTTGAGTATCGAACGCCATTCGAGCTGCTGGTGGCGGTGATCCTTTCGGCCCAGGCGACCGATGTTAGCGTCAACAAAGCGACGCGGCGACTGTTCCAGGTCGCGAATGAACCCGCGGCCATCCTCGGTCTCGGGGAGGAGGGTCTGAAATCGTACATCAAAACCATTGGGCTTTATAATGGTAAGGCTAAAAATATCATCAATACCTGCGGGATCCTTTGCGCTAAGCACGGCGGACAGGTGCCCCATGACCGAGGGGCATTAGAACAATTGCCCGGCGTCGGGCGCAAGACGGCCAATGTAATTTTGAATACTGCCTTCGGAGAACCCACGATCGCGGTGGATACGCATATTTTTAGAGTCGCGAACCGCACCGGACTCGCCCCGGGTAAAACTCCCGCCGTAGTGGAACGGACGCTCATGGCCGCGGTACCGAAGCGATTTAGGCAAGACGCGCATCACTGGTTAATCTTGCATGGGCGCTACGTCTGTCAGGCGCGAAAACCGCGCTGCGGCGAATGCATCATCCGTGATCTCTGCGAGTGGAACGAAAAGGCGATAGGTCGCGTTTAGCTGTGCTGGTGCAAGATCAACCGTCGGCAAGGGAGTATTTCATAGATGTATGGAGTAAACACCCGGCGGGCGATGCCCTACAGCCGATCGAGAACCTGATTTTAAAGGTGATCCTCGCTCACCCCGAATACCACGCATTACTACGGGATCGAGAGCAGGCTCTATCCAGGCGCTATACCCCCGAGGGCGGCGAGACCAATCCCTTCCTGCATATGGCTATGCACGTGGCGATTGAGGAGCAGTTGCTAGCGGATCGGCCTGCCGGTATTGCACGTATCTATACGGATCTGCGAAGGCGTTGCCCCAACTATCACGATGCCCAACACGAAATGATGGATTGCCTGGTCGAGGCCTTATGGCAAGCGCAACGCACTTACGCGCTTCCCGATGAGCGGCGCTATCTGGAGTGCTTAAGAAACCGGCAGCGGTAACTCGCCCGCTTGCTATATCGAGCATCCGACGGCTCGATGAGGTGGCTTAAACCGCGAGAAACTCCATTTTTATGCCCGCCAATTCAATGACATCACGATCTTTGAGCTGATGACTCCGCGCCCCAATCGGTTGCCCGTTGATAACCGGATAGATCGGTTGTTCGGCGGTCCCGCCCTCGATATGCGTAATGAAATAACCTTGTGGTCGCCGTGATATCACGGCAACCTGCACGCCGGGCTTACCCAAGGTAATCGAGGCCTTGATCAGCTCGAGCTGCTTGCCGGCAACGGGCCCGTTTACAATGTTCAGCCGCCCCAGTGGCGAGCTCGTGGGCTGCAAGCTCGGCGAAGCCGCCGCACCAAAGCTTGGCGCAATTGACGTACGCCCGATGGCCTTCGCGAGCGCCACGGCCGGTGTGGCCGTTCCGGGGCGCATAATATTGGTTTTTTCGAACTCGTCGTCATCGGCGGTGGCGTGCTCGTTGACATACCGGATCTCGTGTTTCCCGATGCTGATGACATCGCCGTTCCGTAGGGCGTGTTTCTTTATGACCTTGCCGTTGACGAATGTCCCGTTCGTGCTCCCGAGATCTTCAAGAAAGGAGTCGTCCAAGATTGTGATGACCAGGGCATGTTTACCGCTAACCGCAAGATTGTCGACCGGAATATCGTTGTCCGCTTTGCGGCCAATCGTCATGTGTTCTTTGGTAAGCGGATAGTCTCCTTGTACCACGCCGTTTAGACTAAGGACGAGTTTTGACATAACGACGCTCTATACGATTAACTAACCCATCGTTGTAATTTTTTACGGGGCCAAGCAAAAATCGCTCTCCGATACGCACGCAGCCTAGCGATGACGAGAGAAATATTATCATGACCCCCGCGCTCATTGGCTAGAGCGATTAATCGGTCCCCCGCTCCTACCTCGCTGGCGCTAGCGCTGCAGCATGTCCAACTTTCCCTTGACCTCGCGCCACTCGTCGGCGTCGGGAGGCGCCGGTTTGCGCTGGTTGATGACCGGCCACGCCTTCGCCAACTCCGCGTTGAGGTCGAGGTAATGCCTTTGTTGTTCAGGCAAATCATCTTCGGAGAGGATTGCATCCACCGGGCACTCCGGTTCACAGAGCGTGCAATCGATACACTCGTCGGGGTCGATGACCAGCATGTTGGGGCCTTCATGGAAGCAATCGACAGGGCACACCTCCACGCAGTCCGTGTACTTGCACTTTATACAGGGTTCGATAACGACGAACGTCATTGCTTGTTTTTGTCCAAAGGTCTCTTGTTATTATAACCGGGAATCGGGCCGGTGCATTAAGCATTGCCCATCCGCGAGGCTATTCCACCAGCGCGCGCAAGCGGTAAATCTCTTCCAAGGCTCGCCGCGGGCTTAAGCCATCGGGATCTAAGGCGCGCAGCACCGTGAGGGCTGGCGGTTCCGCGACCTCATCGAATAACTCCATCTGTGGCGCGGACGGTTGAGGCGTCTCCAACCGTCGCCGCCGTTCCAGCCGCTGCAGCTTGTCCCGGGCACGGCTTACCACGGCGCCGGGGACTCCCGCCATCCGCGCCACCTGCAGTCCGTAGCTTTGATTTGCCGGGCCCTCTTGCACCGAGTGCAGAAAGACGAGCCGATCACCGTGTTCCACAGCATCAAAATGCACATTCGCAACTCCTTCCATTTCGACGGCCAACTCCGTTAACTCGAAATAATGCGTCGCGAACAGCGTATAGGCGCGTATTTCCCGCGCTAAGTGTTCGGCGGTCGCCCACGCGAGCGACAGACCGTCGAAGGTGCTGGTGCCCCGTCCGATCTCATCGATCAAGACCAAGCTCTGCGAGGTCGCGTTGTTGAGAATGTTAGCGGTTTCGGTCATTTCGACCATGAACGTGGAACGTCCACTCGCCAAATCATCCGCCGCGCCGATGCGCGTAAAGACGCGATCCAACGGACCAATTTTCGCCTTCGCGGCCGGAACGTAACTCCCGCTGTAGGCGAGGATCACGATCAACGCCGTCTGCCGCATATAGGTCGATTTCCCGCCCATGTTCGGGCCGGTGATCATCAACATGCGCCGCTCATCGGCGAGGTGAAGATCATTGGGCACAAAAGGCGTCTCGTGGACCCGTTCGATCACCAGGTGCCGGCCGCCGTCGATCGACACCCCGCTGTCGCCGCAGAGCTCCGGGGCGTTCAGAGCGAGCGTCTCGGCTCGTTCGGCAAACGACGCGAATACATCGGCTTCGGCCACGGCGGCGCTCGCTGCCTGCAACAACGGCAGTTGTTGAATCAAGCGCGTAAGGATCTCTTGGTAAATTTCTTTTTCCTTGTCGAGCGCCCGCTGTCCCGCCCGGAGCGCCTCGGATTCAAGCGCGGCCAGTTCCGGCGTGATATACCTTTCCGCCGCCTTGAGCGTCTGCCTGCGCACGTAATCCGCCGGGATTTTCTGCTGATGAGCCCGGCCGATCTCGAGGTAATAGCCGTGCACGCGGTTGTAGCCGACCCGGAGGTTCCCGATGCCCGTGCGTTCGCGCTCGCGGGCTTCGATCGCAACCAGCACCTGCCCGACGTCATCGCGCAAACGCCGCAATTCGTCGAGCTCGCGATCGTAACCCGTCGCGATGACACCGCCATCGTTTATATGGGCGGCGGGATCCTCCGCGATGGCCGCCTGGAGTAAGGTGCGCTGCTCGGGGAATCCCGCGATCGCTTGGGCGAGCGATTGCAGCCTGGGACTGTCGATCTCATCGAGCCGGCGGCTCAATTCGGGTAAGGCTTCGAGCGCGTTCCGGAGCTGAACGAGGTCCCGAGGACGCGCCGACCGAAGCGCGATGCGGGCCAGTATGCGTTCGATATCCCCGATCGCCCGCAGCGGCTGCCGCAATCCGTGCCAAAGGGCGTTCATCAGCAGGGCGCCGATCGCGTGATAACGCTGCCGGAGCGTGGCTTGGTCGCGGATCGGGCGATTCAACCAACGCCGCAACATGCGGCTGCCCATGGGCGTCACCGAGCTATCCATGATCCCGATGAGGCTGTGCTCCTTGGCTCCGAAAAGGCTGGCGTTTATTTCCAGATTGCGGCGCGTCGCGGCATCGAGGATCAGGCTCTCTTCCCGCCGTTCCACGCAGAGCTTGCATAAATGCGGCAAGGCGGTGCGTTGGGTATCTCGCGTGTATTGCAACAGCCACCGGCCGCCGCCAAGGCGGCGTCCAGGTCCTCGCACCCGAACCCCGCCAGGTCTTGGACTTCAAACTGCTGGGCTAATGCGCGTTTGGCGTGCTCTGTGTCGAAATGCCAAGGCGGCCGCCGGCGCAGGCGTGGGTCCGCGGTAAACCACGGCACGAGATCGGACGCTTCGCTTAAGAGCAACTCCGCGGGCTGCAGCCGCTCGATCTCGCCGCCAAGCGCCTCGCGCCCCGTGATTTCGAGGACGCTGAACCTGCCGCTGGCGAGGTCCAACGTGGCAAGGCCGATGCACTCCCCTTGCGCGTGCACCGCCGCCAGCAGGTTGTCGCGGCGTTCTTCGAGCAACGCCTCCTCGGTCAGGGTTCCCGGGGTTACGATACGCGTGACGCGCCGTTCCATCGGCGCTTTGCCCGACTGCTCGCCCACTTGGTCGCAAATCGCGACTGAGTACCCCATACGCACGAGCTTGGCCAAGTACGAATCCACCGCATGCACGGGCACGCCCGCCATCGGGATAGGCGCCCCGGCCGAGATCCCGCGCGTGGTCAGGACAATGTCCAGTAAGCCCGCGGCTTTCTCGGCGTCGTCATAAAATAGCTCGTAGAAATCGCCCATGCGGTAGAATAAAAGCATCTCCGGGAAGTCCCCCTTGATGCCGAGGAATTGCCTCATCATGGGCGTATGTTCGCCGCCGCGATCCGCGCTCGCCGCCATGCGAGTCAGTGTAGCGGATACGCCGTCCGTTGCAACGCAACGAGCGTAGTCGATACACTTAGAAACCCGTGCATGCTTGCTAGCGATGACGGCGCATCGTTTTATCCGGAGATTTAAAACCCATGAGTCATGACACCCAGACGGAAACCCGAGGTTTCCAGGCCGAGGTCCGCCAGTTGCTGGACCTGATGATCCACTCGCTTTATAGCAACAAAGAGATATTTCTCCGCGAGCTCATCTCCAATGCGTCCGACGCGGCCGAGAGGCTGCGCTTCGAGGCGCTCGGCAACGCGGCTTTATTCGAAAGCGACAGCGAGATCAAAATCGAAGTGGAGTATAGCGAGAACCTCAAGACCATCACGGTGCGTGACAACGGCATCGGTATGTCACGCCAAGAGGTGGTCGAAAACCTCGGGACCATCGCCAAGTCGGGCACCCAGGAATTTCTCAAGGCCCTGACCGGCGACCGGCAGAAAGACTCACAGCTCATCGGGCAGTTCGGGGTGGGATTTTACTCCGCCTTCATCGTCGCCGAGGAGATCACCGTCACGACCCGGCGCGCGGGCTTGGGCACTGAAGAGGGCGTGCGTTGGCAGTCCGATGGGAAAGGCGAGTACAGCGTCCGTACGGTGCCGCGTAAACTGCGCGGCACCGAGGTGGTTTTGAAGCTACGCTCCGGCGAGGAGGAATTCCTGAACGGCTACCGCTTGCGGGACATCATCGGCAAGTATTCGGACCACATCACCTTACCGATCCTCATGCCCAAGGAAGGCAAGGACGCGAGCGGCTACGAACGGGTGAACGCGGCAACCGCGCTCTGGTCGCGGCCGAAGGGCGAGATCAGCGACGAAGAATACAACGAGTTTTATAAACATGTGGCGCATGACCATGAGGCGCCGCTCGCCCGCATCCATAGCAAGGTCGAGGGCAAGCTCGAATACACGCTGCTGCTCTTCATCCCGAAGCACGTGCCTTTCGACCTCTGGGACCCCGAACACCGGCGCGGGGTGAAACTTTTCGTGCGCCGCGTGTTTATCATGGATGACGCCACGCAGTTGATGCCGCGCTACCTGCGCTTCGTGCGCGGTGTCGTCGATTCCAACGATCTGCCGCTCAACATTTCGCGGGAGATCCTGCAGGACAATAAGACCATCGACGGTATGCGCGCGGGCGCCGTAAAAAAGGTTCTGGGACTGCTGGAAGAGCTAGTGACCAAGGGCGAATACGGGGCCTTCTGGAAAACCTTTGGCCGGGTCCTCAAGGAAGGCTTGATCGAGGACGCCCCGAACCGGGATCGGCTCGCCAAGCTCGCCCGTTTCTCGAGCACGCATACCGATAGCGAGGTTCAAGAGGTCTCGCTCGATGACTACCTGTCGCGTATGAAGGAAGGTCAGAGCGCGATCTATTATGTCGTCGCGGACGGTTTTGCCACCGCCAAGAACAGCCCGCATCTCGAGGTATTCCGCAAAAAGGGCCTCGAAGTCCTGCTGCTGTCCGATCCGGTGGATGAGTGGGCCGTGACCCATCTAACCGAGTACAACGGGAAGCCCTTGAAATCCGTTAGCAAGGGCGCGCTCGATCTCGGGGTGCTGGAAGATAAGGAAGGCAAGGCAGCGGCGGAAGCCGGCGAGTACCAGGATCTCGTCGAGCGGATCCGCAAGAGCCTGGGCGAACGGGTCAAGGAGGTGCGAGTGACTCACCGCTTAACGATCTCACCGGCCTGTCTGGTTGCCGATGAACACGAGCTTGGCGCCAACCTGGAACGCCTGCTCAAGGCCGCAGGCCAGGACTTGCCGGCGACCCAGCCCATTCTGGAGATCAATCCCGAACACCCCATCGTGCGCCGCCTGCAGCGTGAACAAGAGGGCCCGCGATTCGAGGATTGGGCGCGCATCCTCTTCGACCAAGCGCTACTGAGCGAGGGCGGACGGCTCGATGATCCGGCCGGTTTCGTCCACCGGCTCAACGAGATGTTCTTAGTCATCAGCGGCGAGGCCGCGTGAGTCACGCGCGAGCCGTGCGCGAGCGCCCCTGCAATCTTGCCGAGGCGCACAGCGCGCGTGAGTTGGTTTATTGGGCCGAGCGCCGCTTTCTCGGCGCCGGGCTATGTTTCGCTCACGGAACCACGAACGCACGCGAGGAAGCGGTGCTGCTGGTCTTCCATGCGCTCGGGCTGCGCTTCGATACCCCCGAAGACAGGCTCGACCGCCGCCTGACCGAGGAAGAAAAAGCGCGTGTGGTGGGGCTCCTGCGGCAACGTGTGCAGACCCGCAAGCCGGCCGCGTATCTTCTCGGTGAGGCCTGGTTCGCGGGCTTGCCGTTTTATGTGAACGACCAGGTGCTGGTCCCGCGATCGCCGATCGCGGAGCTCATCGAATCCGGTCTCTCGCCTTGGGTGGGCGAGGCCGATCACATACTGGACATCGGCACCGGGAGCGGCTGCATCGCCATCGCCTGTGCGCTGGCATTCCCCGAGGCGCGGGTCGATGCCGTCGATCTTTGCCCGCGGGCCTTGGAGGTAGCGCGCCGTAACGTCATGCGCCATCAGGTTCAAGACCGGGTGCGGGTACTTCAATCGGATCTATTCGCCGCGCTCGCCGCGGAGCACTACGATCTCATCGTGAGCAACCCGCCGTATGTCCCGACACGGCATATGGCGGCGCTCACCCCCGAGCACCGCCACGAGCCCGCCCTCGGCCTCGATGGCGGCCCCGATGGCCTCACCGTCGTCAACCGTATTCTGGAAGATGCGTCGCATCACCTGACGGATAACGGGGTGCTGGTCGTGGAGGTCGGTGAGAGCGCCGGCGTCTTGGAGGAGCGTTATCCGCGCCTCCCCTTTGTTTGGCTCGAAACTGCACGCGGCGAGGACGGGGTGTTCTTAATCGAGGCCGACGAGTTGCACAAGCATTTCGGTCGCGCAGGGTCCCACCGACCGACATAGGCAAACAGCTAAAATACCGTTGGCAGCGCTTGGACGGCGGGGGTCACGGAGGCCCCTATCTCCGCGACCATGACTTTCCGAAGGCCTATTCTAAAATAGCCGCATGATGTACTTTGTCAAATGCAGTCACGGTGGAAGACTCTATACCCTACGGCACGCCGCGCGGCTGTTCGCAGCGCGTGGCCGTATCGGTTCCGCTGCCGCCGTTGCAGCTATCGTCGGAACCGCGGCCCCCGTCCATGGCGTCGTCGCCGCTCCGCCCGAACAGCCGGTCGTTGTCTCTGCCTCCCTTCAAGACATCGTTCCCACCCCCGCCGAAGAGTTGGTCCTTGCCT
>JBIMKC010000005.1:0-36358 GCA_043673925.1 Chromatiales bacterium
TAAATATATCGCCTGCCGCCGTACACGGTTTGAAAATCGACAATACCTCGATTGAATTCAGCGGACGGTTTGGCGGAACGGCTTACGGGATCCTCGTTCCACTCACCGCGGTCGAAGCCATCTATTCCAAGGAAAACGGCAAGGGCATGGTGTTTGCGCCCGAACCGGATACGGCGAACCGTCCCGCACCGCGGAAACCTGTCCTCAAGCTGATCAAATAATAAGTCGAAGCTTGCTGCCCGGCGCCGCGGAGGCGCTCCCTGCTAGGGCGCGTCGGTATACTCGAAAAGCTTTACGACCTTTCGCACGCCTCCGATGCGGCGGGTCAACTCGGCGACCGCAGCACCCTCCTTATGGTTTAAAAGACCCATGAGATAAACCACGCCGCTTTCTGTCACCACTTTGACGCGCGTAGGATCGAAGCCCTTGATTCTAAGATGCTGTGTTTTGACCTGTGTCGTTAGCCAGGTGTCGTTGCTACGCGCGGCAAGCGAACTGGTGCGCCCGACACGGATGTAGTCGTGAACCTGCCGGACCTTCTCGGTCCCGGCGGCGAGATCATGAATGCGTTGCCGAAGGTCTTCCGCCGCCGCTTCGCCCGTGAGGAGCACGATGTTGTTGTAGCTCGTTGCGTTAATGTGCGAGTTGGAATTGAGATCGGCCTTCTGATACACGGAGTTAGAGATTTTCAATTCGATAGCTTCATCCTCGATGAATGTGCCAGTCGTGCGGGTGTCATGGGCCACGGCGGCGCCTCCCGCCACGCCGCCCACGATGACGGGTCCGCAACCCGAGAGCATCGATAGCAATGCAAAGCCGCAGCACGTTTCTTTTATAGCGCTTCTACCCATCATGCCAGTTCTCCTGTCCGAGTAATTGCCTATCCACGAGATCGCACACGCAATGTATGAGCATTATGTGGACTTCTTGGATCCTGGCCGTAGACCAACCGGGTACGCGGATCTCGATGTCCCCCTCTTTGAGACGCTGCGCGGCCTTACCGCCGTCGCGGCCGCTCAACAGGGCGACTCGCATGTCGCGATCATGCGCCGCGTCGATCGCATTCACAATATTCGGCGATTCACCGCTGGTCGAAATCGCGAGCAAGATGTCCCCCGATTGACCCAATGCGCGGATCTGTTTGGAAAACACCTCGGCAAATTGATAATCGTTGGCAATCGAGGTTATCGTGGAGGAATCGGTCGTGAGGGCGACCGCGGGTAATCCAGGCCGTTCCGCCTCGAATCGGTTGAGCATCTCCGCCGCGAAGTGCTGCGCATCGGCGGCCGATCCGCCGTTTCCGCAGGCCAATAATTTATTACCTTCCAGCAAAGCGCCGGCGACCAGACGGGCCGTACGTGCGACCAGAGGAGCCAGCGACCCCGCGCATTTTTGCTTGAGATCGATACTCTCGCGGAATATTTCGATGACTCGTTCGGTGTAGTCCATGTTCTTACTCAGCGCCTTTATCCGGCAACGGACGCCTACCCTGATGGCCGGTGCTAGGCTTGAAACGCGGCCTTAATCCACTCCGTAGACGGCTTGGCGCCGGTGACGACGACAACATCGAACCGGCATGGCGCATGGCCCGTGCGCATCCTGTGCGTCTGTAGATAATGGCTAGCCGTCTTAAGAATGCGCATCTGTTTCGTGTGATTGATCGTCTCGAGGGGAGAACCATAGTCGGTGTTGGCGCGGTAGCGTACTTCTATAAATACCAGCGTGTCATTATCTTTCATTACTATGTCGATTTCACCGGCCAGGCAGCGATAATTCCGTGTGAGCAGTCGCAACCCCCGCGTGCCCAGATAGCGGAGAGCGATGCTTTCGGCCCATGCCCCGCGCTCGCCAGTTTTCATGCCGGTTTATTCGCGCAGCAACGCAGGCACGCCGTTCAGGAATTGAGCCCACGCTAGCTGCCGACGAATGCGTTTGTGTTCATCCATACGCAGGATACCGGTGACACCCTCCAGGCGTGCCGAGGGATCGCTTTGCAGCGCTCCGATGCGAGCCATCAGGTGGTAGGCATCGACGCCAAAGGCATACAGCCGCTTATGGGTCGCAAATCTCTTAGGCCAATGATGCCTGGTGCTCGCGCTAAGTTCGCTGCGGTAAGGATCGAGCACCCACGGCATGTCACCGAATATCACCCCATCGAGGGCGCTATCGGCCTCCGGGGTAGGCGCGGAGGAGTAGACGTCGGATGTCGCGTAGATCGGCAGGCGACCACGGCCGCGCGAGCTGATCCACGGAAGTATCAAACGGGCCTCACGGGGGGAAGCGGCCATGAAAATGAAGTCCGCTGAAGGGCTCGCGGCGTAGGCCTCGCGTAGCGGTGTCGGCGGGGCTAAAGGGCGAACGCTAGCGCGCATCAGCTCCGCAACTGCGGTCTCGATATTACTGGCATCACGGTGATAGGTTTGCTGGACCACGATCGTGCCGCCCAGATCTTGCCAGCGTTGCTTGAACGCCCGCAACAGCCGTTCGCCCCAGGGATTGGCGGGTGTTAAGACCAGTGCGCTCACACGCCCGTCCAACCAGGCGCGCTCGGCGATCTGCCCGGCCTCGTCCTCCGGCGGCAGGCCGAACTGATACAAAAAGCGCATATTAGCGCGGTGATCCAAGCCGTCGATCCGATTCAACGCCAGCGTCGGGACGGTGATCACGTTGGATGCAACCAGTACCTTCAGCGTCTGTTTGTCCAAGGGACCGACGACAAACTCAGCACCCTCATCTAGCGCACGCCGATAGACGCCGGGGGCGTTGGCCGCATTGGTGTCATGGATCGATAGGGTACGCCGCGCGCTGTTTGCGCCATCGCTGTACCAGGCGGCGATAAAACCGTCTTTAATTGCTGCCGCGGCTTCGGCATACTGGCCGAACAGAGGCAGCAGCAGCGCGATGTGCAGGGGATCAAGGTTCAGAAGGGCTCGCTGCTCCCGGACTCGCGGCAAGGCTTCTTGGCGCGCCGGGTGATGAGGGTATTGCTTCTCCCAAGCGGCGAGCAGTGCTTCGAACGAGGGGTCATTGTCTGATCTCGCGATAAGCGCCAGATCGATCCAGCCGCGCAGCAGTGGCGAGCCGAGGGATGGTTCTTGGGTGAGATCGGAACGCGTGACCTGATGGAGTGTGTCCCAAATAGCCAAGCGATTGGCGCGAATCTGTTTTTTGTCGGTGAGATAGGGATCGAGCGCAACCTGCTCCCGCGCCGCCGACAAAAATTCACCCTTGCCTTGATAGGCGTTGGCAAGAACCCGATGGTAGCGCGGGCGTAACGCATCGGGAACCCGATCGCCTTCGATACGCTTTAGTGCGGTCAGCGCTTCCTCGGCGTTGCGGCTCAGCAAAGACGTTTGCGCCGATAAGAGAGTGTGCCATACTTTCGAGTAATGCTCGCGCGCCGGAACCTTGATTCCGTCCAAGACCTGGCGGGCTTCTCCCACGCGTCTCGCTTTCAAAAACGTATCCGCCGCGCGCAGCCCGAACAGGTAGGATTCTGGCGCCGAGGAAATCGCCTGCAAGCGTTGAAACTCGGCGGCCGCCGCCTCTAGCTTTCCGGACTGCAACAAACGTATAGCCTGTTGGTCGGAGTAAGGCTTGACCTGCGGCCCGCGCGATGCAACGTGCGCACACCCTGTCGCCACTGCGAATAGCAGGAAAGCAAACTGGCGCAGGGTGTTGTTTAATAATGGGGGCATTGTCAGAACAGTATCGGAAGGGCTTGCGGCCGTGTCAATCGAGCAGGGTGTTCTTTACGTCGTAGCGACGCCTATCGGAAATCTTCAGGACCTCAGTCCGCGCGCGCGGCAAGTGCTCGGCGGCGTTGATGTGGTGTTCGCGGAAGATACCCGTGTGAGCGCGCGTCTATTAAACCATTTTGGGATCGCTACGCCGCTGTTACCATTTCATCAACATAATGAAAGACGTGTGTGCCCTGCCGTGGTGCGGCGTTTGGCAGCCAGACAGAGCGTTGCTCTGGTTTGCGATGCCGGCACGCCCTTGATTAGCGATCCAGGCTATCATTTGGTGCAAGCGGTACGCACCGCCGGTTACAAATTATGCTCGATTCCGGGGCCTTGCGCGATCGTCGCGAGTCTAGCGGTGGCCGGCCTACCCACGGATCGGTTTGTCTTTGAGGGATTCCTGCCCCCACGGCGGCCCGCGCGCCGGGATCGCTTGTCGGTACTACGCCATGAACAGAGGACCCTCGTGGTTTACGAAGTTCCGCACCGCGTGCGGGATTGTGTTGCCGACATGAATGAGCTTTTCGGAGCGGATCGTCGCGTGACGCTGGCGCGGGAGTTGACGAAAATTTACGAGGAAACGTTTGCCGGAACCTTGCGCGGCCTGTCCGAATGGTTGCAAGAGAAGGAGCGTGTCCAGGGCGAGATCGTGATCGTAGTCGCAGGTGCAGCGGGGGATGCCAAAGAACATGAGCGGTTGCGGCATTCGGTCGCGACCCTATTGAAATACCTGCCGGCGAGGCAAGCGGTCGCGGCCGCGACCGAGATTTCCGGCGCGAATAAGAATCAGATCTACCGGCTCATGTTAGAGATCGGATCTCACAGCGGTGCCGAGCGCGGGAAGTCGGAAGAAAGCGCGGGATCTTGCAACTCGGGCGAGATGTCAACAAACTAAGGTCGCAAGGAGTCAACCGGGTAGTCGCTGTGTCGATGCGATGCAGAGGAAAGTCCGGGCTCCAAGGGCAGGGTGCCAGGTAACGCCTGGGGAGTGCGAACTCACGGAAAGTGCCACAGAGAAAAGACCGCCAACCCCCGGCGGGCAGCCGGTAACGGTCCGGCCGGTCGGGGCGGCAAGGGTGAAAAGGTGCGGTAAGAGCGCACCGCGCCGGCTAACGCCGGTGGCAGGGTAAACCCCACCTGGAGCAAGGCCAAATAGGGGAGCGAGCCCCCCCATGAGGGGTGGCGACACGTGGCCCGCGTGGGCTCCCGGGTAGGTCGCTAGAGGTGCATGGTGACATGCATCCAAGATAAATGACTGCCCCGCTGAGGCTGTGCCGCGGCGGACAGAACCCGGCTTACAGGTTGACTCCTGCTTTCTCAATCCCTTGTATCCAAGGCGCCACGGGCATGGCTGGTTAAGTTCCCGGCGCTGCCGGTGCCTACGCAGTACCGATAATCTTAACTACCGACATTAATTATCTAAGCTAATCGCAGCATTCGGAAACACCTTTAGGCGCCGTGAAACTGGCCGTTCCGGCGTCGTGCCTCGAAAATATAAGTCCCTGTTCAAGAAGCGACTTTCAGATGCTGGTCGTAAATATTTTCTTGACATCTCGCGGCTGGGTTCTTATAGTTTGCCTGTGGGGAAACGTGGGGAAATGTGGATCCTTACTATCCATGGGCAAGGTATCGTTTCAGGGGATCAATGCGCTGAGCCTCGATGCCAAGGGGCGTCTGGCGATTCCAAGCGGCTACCGGGAACAAATAGCGACCGTGTGTGGCAACGCGCTTGTACTTACCCTTAGCCCGTATGACCCCTGCCTGTGGCTATATCCCGTGACGGAATGGGAAGCCATCGACGTAAAATTGCAGCAACTTTCTGATTTTGATAAGCAAAGCAGACGCACGAAGCAAATGATGCGGGGTTATGCAAGCTCCTGTGTACTCGATGCACAGGGTAGGATCCGCATTCCAGAGTCGCTGCGGGAGTTCGCAAATCTCGTGAAATATATTACCTTTTTAGGTCAAGGTAATCGCTTCGAGCTTTGGGATGCCGATGCCTGGGTTGGACAGCGGGATGAATGGCGATCCGACATTGGGCGCGGTGTCGGAACGGCGTCGGAGGCGTTGCGCGAATTAGCGTTGTAGGCACGTGCAGGGTACCGGAGGCTCCCATACCCCGGTATTGGTGAACGAGGTTGTGAAGCTCCTCGTTCTCCACGACGCGGGCTTGTATATTGACTGTACGTTCGGGGGAGGTGGACATGCACGCGCAATTTTGCAGCGCCTGGGGCGGCGAGGACGTCTGGTCGTGATCGATCGTGATCCGGCGGCCGTATTGGCGGCGGAACAGCTCGCGGCCGAGGATCCTCGAGTCCAGGTGGCCAGAAGCTCGTTCGCGCTACTGGAGCAACTCGCACACGCTGCGGCGATCGCCGGGCAGGTCGATGGAATTCTGTTCGACCTCGGTGTCTCTTCGCCGCAATTAGATGATTCCCGGCGCGGTTTTAGCTTCGGCCACGATGGTCCACTCGACATGCGCATGGACAATGAATCCGGTTTTACGGCCGCGCAGTGGATCGCGGCGGTGTCCACTCGGGATCTGGCGGAGGTTATTCGTGCATATGGCGAAGAACGGTTTGCAACTAGAATCGCGCGTGCCATCGTGAGAGAACAAGCCCTTGCGCCAATCACGACCACTAAGCGTCTGGCGGAAATCGTCGCCCGCGCGAAACCGGTGTGGGAAAAAAATCTGCATCCGGCCACGCGCTGCTTTCAAGCGCTTCGGATTGTTATTAATGACGAGCTCGATGAGCTTAAGCTCGGCCTTCGACAGGCGGTAAAGGTATTGCGTAGCGGCGGACGTCTCGTAGTAATAAGTTTCCATTCGTTGGAAGACCGTATCGTAAAGCGATTTATACGTGACGAATCGCAGGGACGGTCCACCCCGCGCAGCTTACCGCCGCGTGTCGCTGCGGAAGGCCTGACCTTAAAACGGGTGTGTGGCCCGATGAAACCCACAGTTGACGAGATCGCCCGCAATCCGCGCGCGCGAAGCGCGACCTTGCGGGTGGCGGAGAAGCTCCTATGACGCGGATCCTGTGCCCTTTGCTTGTGGGTTTGGTAGTTATCACCTCCCTTGCAATCACCATGACCCGGCATCAAAGCAGAAAGTTGTTTGTCGAATTGCAAGCGCTCGAGCAGGGGCATGACGCCATGAATGATGAATGGGGGCGGTTGCAATTGGAGCAGGCCACCTTGGGGACGCACGGGCGCATCGAAGAGAGCGCGCGCAGCGCGCTGAACATGACGATGCCGTCCGTCGCGGACGTGATCATCGTGACCGACTGATGGTCCGGCGCAAGCAGTTGTTTTTCGACGGTCGACGGCGATTTGTTGTCAGCGTATTCGTGGTGGGGGCGGCGCTACTCGTTTGGCGGGCAGTCTATCTTCAACTCACCGAAACCGATGTGCTTCAGGGACACGGGGCGGATCGCTATCTTAGAACCGTTGAATTACCGGCGCATCGGGGGACGATCACCGATCGGCATAACGAGCCCCTGGCAGTCAGTACCCCGGTCAGCTCGGTGGGCGTTATTCCTTCCAAACTCACGCAAGTGCGCGGCCGCTGGCCCGCACTCGCGCGGGTGCTCGGGATTTCCGGTCAAGAGTTGACGGCGTTCGTACAATCGCGGCTGGAGCGCCGCTTCGTTTTACTTAGAAGGCACGTTCCCCCCGAGCTTGCCGAGGAGGTGATGCGGCTTGATATCGACGGGGTGGAGCTCCGCCAAGAAGTACACCGGTATTATCCGGCTGGGGAGGTGACGGCACACTGTGTCGGCTTTACCGATATCGATGATAAGGGGCAGGAAGGTATAGAGCTTGCCTACGACGAACACTTGCGGGGTGTCTCCGGCTCGAAACGCGTGATCCAGGACTTGATCGGGCATGTCGTTGAAAACGTGGAAAGCGTGCGCGCGCCGCAACCGGGCCATGATCTGGCGCTGAGCATCGATAAGCGCGTTCAATACGTGGCCTACCGCGAGCTCAAGGCCGCCGTGCGCGAGCACCAAGCCCGGGCGGGTTCGATGGTGGTGCTCGACACCCAAACCGGGGAAGTGCTCGCCGCGGTCAATCAACCCTCGTACAACCCGAATAACCGGAAGCAGTTACGGGCCGGTTATTTTCGCAACCGGGCGCTCACGGACACCTTCGAACCCGGCTCGACGATCAAGCCCTTCACCATTGCTTCCGCTTTGGAGGCGGGGGCGATCGGCGTCAAGACCATGATCGATACCCGTCCGGGATACCTGCGGGTTGGGCGGCATACCGTACGCGATTTGCACGATTACGGTCTGCTCGATGCGACGGGCATCATTAGCAAATCAAGCAATGTGGGCATCACCAAAATCGCAATAGCGTTAGAACCCGGGCAGCATTGGGGGATGCTCGCGCGGCTGGGATTCGGCGCCGCGACCGGCTCCGGTTTCCCGGGGGAGGCAGCCGGGCGCCTACAACATTATGCTGCATGGCGCTCGATCGATCACGCGACGGTAGGATTCGGGTATGGCCTCTCGGTCACGGCATTGCAACTCGCAAACGCCTACCTGGCCTTTGCGATTGACGGGATGCTGCTACCGGTAAGCCTGCTGCGGTTGTCGGAGCGGCCCGACGGACGGCGCGTGATGAGTCGTTCGAGCGCGCAAACGGTGCGGGGCATGCTGGAGGCGGCCGTGCGCCAAGGCACCGGCGGGTTGGCGCGCATCACCGGCTACCGCGTCGCGGGCAAGACCGGGACCGTGCACAAATTGGCCCGTGGGGGAGGTTATGCCAAGGACCGCTATGTATCCCTGTTTGCGGGGATGATCCCGGCCAGCCGGCCGCGGCTGATCGCGGTCATAATGATCGATGAACCGGCCCGCGGCGAGCATTTCGGCGGACAAGTCGCCGCGCCGGTATTTGCAAGGGTGATGCGTGATGCGACCCGCTTGCTCGACATACCGCCCGATGACATCGCCCCCTTGCTTCCCCAGAATGAGCAGTTTCTCACCCGCGTTCATACGGCGGATTTACCGCCCGTGATCCGTCCATGAACGCCGTAGCGCAACAACCCGGTCAAGTCCTCAGTTGCCTCCTGGATGGATTCGGCCAGGTGGCGCCGCCGCAAGACCGGCTCATCCGGGAGCTGTGTTCGGATAGCCGCTCAGCACGCGGGGGTGACTTGTTTTTAGCCTATCCCGGCGTTAATCGGCATGGCGGTGATCATATGCGGGAGGCGATACGCGCGGGGGCTGTCGCCATCGCCTTGGATGCCGCCTACGATCGCCCTACGCTGTCCGCCGAGCCGATTCCAATCGTCCGGGTGCCGCGGCTACGGTCATGCGTCGGGGAGATTGCCGCGCGTTTCTACGCTCATCCCTCTCGGCATCTGTTGGCGATCGGGGTGACGGGCACGAACGGCAAATCCTCCGTGACACACACGATCGCCCGCGTGCTCGATAGCGCTGCGAATGCCGGCCCTTGCGGTGTCGTGGGCACCCTGGGTTGGGGCCGAGTGGACGATCTCACGCCCGCGACCCACACCACACCGGATGCGGTGACGATCCAACGTCAGCTCGCCGATCTGCGTGCTCGGCGAGCGCGCTCGGTGGTCTTGGAAGTGTCCTCGCACGGTTTAGATCAAGGGCGGGTCGCAGGCGTCGAATTTGCCATTGCGGTGTTTACCAACCTCAGTCGCGATCACCTCGATTACCACGGTGACATGGCTGCTTACGGCGAGGCGAAGAAGTTGCTCTTTCAATGGCCGCGGTTGCGGGCGGCAGTGCTGAATCTCGATGATTCCTATTGCCAGGCGATTTCCGCGGTCCTAGCGCCCGACGTTCGTGTGTTCGGTTATACCTTAAATGATACGCAATTGCCGGTGAACGAGTGTATCGTGGGTAGTGCTCTCAGGCTGCACGACCGGGGCTTGTCGCTTCGCATCGGGGTAGGAGGACAAACCGCCGAGATCGAGAGCCCGCTTTTGGGACGGCTCAACGCCTACAACCTACTCGCCTCCCTCGGCGCGTTGCTGGCGGCCGGTGTAGCGCTGGAGCAAGCGGCCGAGGGGCTCGCATCGGTGGGGCCGGTTCCCGGGCGGATGGAGCGCTTCCCCGCCGGAGGTGGATCGCCCCTCGTTGTTGTCGACTACGCCCATACACCGGATGGTTTGGAGCAAGCGCTGATCGCCCTGCGCCAGTTTCGATCTGGAAAGCTTTTTTGTATCTTCGGCTGTGGCGGGGAACGGGATGCCGGAAAACGGCCGCTCATGGGGAGAATCGCCGAAGCCCTGGCCGATCGCGTGATCCTGACGACCGACAACGCGCGGCGCGAGGATCCGGCGGCAATCGTTAAGGATATCCTGGGCGGTATGAGCGATCCGGCGCTGGCGCGCAGCGAGCCGGACCGGGCGCGCGCGATCGCGTCTACCATTGAGCATGCGACTGAAAACGATACGGTATTGATTGCCGGTAAAGGCCATGAAGACTATCAAGACCAGGGCGGGGTGCGCAGGCCGTATAGCGACCGCCAGGTGGTAGAGCAACTTCTGCGCGGGCCCAAACCGTGATTCGTATGCGGCTCTCCGATTTGACCGGTGTTTTGGGCGCGGAGCGCCACGGGAGGGATATCGAGTTCAGCGGTTGTACGACGGACTCTCGGAACCTATCTCCCGAGGCCTTATTCGTTGCGTTGCGCGGGCCTCACTTCGACGGCCATGACTTCGTGGACGCGGTTTTTGAGCGGGGAGCGGCCGCGGCCGTGCTCGAGCATCCGATCGGCGGGGAGCGGCCCAGTTTAATGGTCCCCGACACGCGCCTGGCGCTCGGGCTAATCGCGGCGCATTGGCGCCGGCGTTTCCGGCTCCCGCTCGTTGCCGTGACCGGTAGCAACGGCAAGACCACGGTGAAAGAGATGTTGGTGGCGATCCTCTCGCGTTGCGCTCAGGTGCTCGGGACGCAGGGCAATCTGAATAACGATATCGGCGTGCCCTTAACGCTGTTCAACCTCGATGAGCGATACGCGTACGCCGTGATCGAAATGGGCGCCAACCACCCCGGTGAGATCGCCGCGTTATGCGAGCTCGCGCAGCCCTCGGTGGCGGTGGTTACCCAGTGTAGTCCGGCCCATCTGAAAGGGTTCGGGTCGATAGAAGGCGTGGCGCGCGCGAAGGGAGAAATCTTTACCCAACTGGGACCCGGCGATACGGCTGTCATTAACGCCGACGATCCCTATGCCGGGCTATGGCGCACGCTCGCGGGTGGCTGCCGACAACTGAGCTTCGGTTTCGAAGCCTCGCCGGATGTCACGGCCACCGTGGTAGCTACCGCCAGCGTGCTGGACGGGAGCAAGCTCCGCCTGCATACCCCGGCCGGGTCTATCGACGTCCATATCCAACTATTGGGGCGCCATAACATCAGCAATGCCTTGGCGGCGGCCGCGAGCGCGTTGGCTCTTGGAATAGAGCTCGGGGACATCGCCGCGGGCTTGCAGTCGATGCGCCCTGTGCAAGGTCGATTGCAGCCGCGCGCCGGCCGCCGTGGAACGCGGGTTTTCGACGATAGTTACAACGCCAATCCGGGCTCGCTCAAAGCGGCCATCGAGTTCTTGGCGAGCTGCCCCGGGGAGCCGTGGCTGGTGCTCGGTGATATGGGAGAGCTCGGCCCCGAGGCCGCGGGTTACCATCACCAGGCGGGCGTATTGGCACGCCACCTCGGGATACAGCGCTTATACGCGACCGGCGATCTGGCGCGCGCGAGTGTGGACGGATTCGGGCCGGGCGGGCGGTATTTCGCGACTGTCGATACGCTCGTTGAATCCTTGGGCGGCGATCTCCATCCACGGGTCACCGTACTAGTGAAGGGTTCGCGGTCGATGCGCATGGAACGGGTGGTGGGCTTCCTGCAGCAGGAAGGGGAATAGGCGTGCTCCTCTATCTCAGCGAATTTCTAGCGGAACTCAATAGTGGGTTCCGCGTTTTCCAATACCTGACCTTACGCACCATCCTCGGTGTTCTGACGGCGCTCGTAATCTCGCTGGTGGTCGGGCCGTTCATGATCAGGCATTTGACGCACCACCAGCTCGGCCAAAGCGTGCGTGAAGATGGCCCGCATAGCCATCTGGCGAAATCGGGCACACCCACGATGGGCGGGTTACTTATTTTGACCTCCATCGTGGCCAGCACTTTATTATGGTCGAATTTGGATAATCGGTTTATGTGGGTTGCTCTCATCGTGACCCTATCGTTCGGAACCATCGGCTGGGTGGATGACTACCGCAAGGTGGTAAAACGCCAATCGAAGGGTCTCTCGGCGCGAGAAAAATACCTCTGGCAATCTTGCGCTGGTCTCGGTGCCGCGCTATTTCTCTATCTTACCGCGGGCTCCCCCACGGAAACGCAGTTAATCGTGCCGTTCGTCAAGGCCGTGGTGATCGATCTCGGCTGGTTTTTCGTGCTGTTCAGTTATTTCGTCATCGTGGGAACCAGCAATGCCGTGAATCTTACCGATGGCCTGGATGGTTTAGCGATACTCCCCGCGGTGATGGTAGCCAGTGCCTTGGCGATATTCGCATACGTTGCCGGGAACGTGAAAATTTCCACTTACCTGGGCGTGCCCTACGTGCCCGGCGTGGGAGAGCTTAGCATTTTCTGCGGCGCGATCACGGGCGCCGGCCTTGGGTTTCTCTGGTTTAACACCTATCCAGCTCAGGTTTTCATGGGTGATATCGGAGCGCTGGCCCTAGGCGCCGCCTTGGGTATCGTCGCCGTGCTGGTGAGGCAAGAACTGGTGTTGCTGATCATGGGCGGGGTGTTTGTGATGGAGACCGTCTCGGTGATCCTGCAGGTGTCGTCTTTTAAGGTTACCGGGAAACGCATTTTCAACATGGCCCCCTTGCACCATCACTTCGAGCTTAAAGGGTGGCCCGAACCGAGGGTGATCGTCCGCTTCTGGATCATAACCGTGATCCTGGTGCTGGTGGGGCTCTCCAGCCTCAAGATCCGCTAGTCATGGGAGTCTCAATGGCGACTCACGAAGTAACGCAGGCCGCCGACACCGTGATCGTGGGTCTGGGGGTGACGGGTTTGTCCATAGCGCGTTTTCTCGCCAACCGCGGTGTGCCATTTGCCGTTACTGACAACCGTGAAAACCCGCCCGAGTTGAGCGCGTTTAAAAGCGAATTTCCGCACGTACCACTCGCTCTTGGCGGGTTTGATGAGAGCCTGTGCACACAAGCGCAGCGGTTGTTCGTGAGTCCAGGGGTGGCGCCGCGCGAGCCGATCATCCAAACAGCCCGCAAGCGCGGTATCGAGGTTGCCGGCGATATCGAACTGTTTGCGCGCCAAAGGTGCGCCCCAATCGTCGCGATCACCGGCACCAACGGTAAGAGCACGGTAACCTCCCTGGTCGCCGCGATGGCCGAGGGGAGCGGATTGGAGGCGCGCTCCGGAGGCAACCTTGGCACGCCGGCATTGGCCTTGATTAACGATACGGAGCCCGATGTCTATGTGGTCGAGCTTTCGAGCTTTCAACTGGAGACGACCGAGTCGCTCACCCCCGAGGCCGCCGTGGTGCTTAACCTGACACCCGACCACATGGATCGTTATGCCTCGTTGGATGACTACGCCGGTGCGAAACAACGTATCTACCGCGGCACGGGTGTGATGGTCATCAATGAGGATGATGAACGCGTCGCCGCGATGATGGCGGCGGGCCGGCGCGTGATCGGTTTCAGACTCGGGATCCCGCGCGGGAACGGGTTCGGGGTTCGGGAGCGCCAGGGTGAGCCTTGGCTAGCGCAAGGTGGCGATGAATTGTTGCCGGCGTCCGTGCTGCGGATCCGCGGGCGGCATAATATCGCGAACGCGCTTGCGGCTTTGGCGCTAGGGACTGCGATAAGCTTGCCGAGGCAGGGCATGCTCAACGCGTTGCGGGAGTTTCGCGGTTTACCGCACCGGTGTGAATGGGTCGCACGGCTTCGCGATATCGATTGGTATAACGACTCCAAGGGCACCAACGTGGGCGCCACCTGTGCCGCGATTCGCGGGTTGGGCGCCACGCGGCCCTTGGTGTTGATCGCGGGGGGCGATGGCAAAGGCGCGGACTTTCGGCCGCTCTCGGATGCGGTATCCGGACACGTGCGGGCGATAGTGGTCATGGGGCGCGACGCTCCGCGCATCAAGTCCGCGCTTGCCGAGGCGGTGCCACTGCTGGAAGCCAAGGATATGCAGGAGGCGGTGTCCCAGGCGGAGCAACTCGCGGTTCCAGGCGATGCAGTCCTGCTGTCGCCCGCGTGCGCAAGCTTCGACATGTTTCGTAACTACGCCGAGCGCGGGGACGTGTTTATGCGCGCCGTTAACGGGCTGGTAGCACAGTGAACCAAGCCGCGCCGCAAGCATTGCCTCGGACCTTACCCAGGAGTTCCCGACCGCGAGCGGACTACGATCCCTGGCTGGCCGGGTGTTTCGTGCTGTTATTAGCACTAGGACTGGTCATGGTCGCCTCCGCCTCGGTGACGATCGCCGATCGCGATCATCACGATCCCTTCTATTTCTTATGGCGGCAGATGGTGGCGGCGATGATCGGCCTTAGCTGCTGCTTCCTGGCCGTGCGCACGCCGTTAGCCACCCTGGAGCGCTTAGGCGCGTTGTCGCTTTTTTTGGCCTTGCTGCTGTTGACTGCGGTATTGGTTCCAGGCTTAGGACGAGTCGTCAACGGCAGCATGCGATGGATCCGTCTGGGTCCGGTATCGTTTCAGGCCTCCGAACCGGCGAAGCTTTTCGTCATCATCTATGTGGCGAGCTATCTCGTTCGCCACGAACACAAGGTCCGCTCGACCTTCGCGGGAATGATGAAGCCGTTCTTGGTGTTGACGCTCATTGGCGGTTTGCTGCTCTTGGAGCCCGATTACGGCGTCACCGCGGTATTATTCGCGACGGCCTTAGGCATGCTATTTCTCGGCGGAGTCCCGCTAACGCGTTTCCTGGGGTGGGGAGCGGTGGCTGTCACCGCATTAGTTGCGCTTGCGATGCTCGCGCCTTATCGCCTCGATCGCTTGATGACGTTCATGGATCCGTGGGCCGACCCTTATGACCGCGGATTCCAGTTAACCCAAGCGCTCATCGCGATTGGGCGCGGTGAATGGTGGGGCGTCGGACTCGGGGGTAGCATTCAGAAGTTATTTTATCTTCCCGAGGCACATACGGATTTCATATTTGCCGTGTTGGCGGAGGAATTGGGGCTGATCGGATCGCTGGTCGTGATCGCCGCCTACACCCTGGTGCTCTGGCGCGCCGTCGTGATCGGCGGCCAGGCGCAACGCGCGGGTCAGCCCTTCGCGGAGCACCTCGCCTACGGGATCGGTTTGCTAATTGGACTCCAAGGATTTATCAACATGGGAGTGAACATGGGGGTGCTGCCGACCAAGGGGCTGACGCTGCCCTTGGTGAGCTATGGGGGTAACAGCATGATGGTGACCTGCGCCGCGTTCGGGATCTTATTCCGGGTGGAGCGTGAAGCGAGGGTTCGGCGTGATGGCGGGTAGACCGGTGCTGATGATGGCCGGCGGTACGGGCGGACATATTTTCCCCGCCCTCGCGGTCGCCGAACGGCTACGCGACTTGGGCGTGCCCCTGATCTGGCTTGGGACCCGAGGCGGGCTGGAAGCGACCATTGTGCCTAAGGCGGGTTTCGATCTCATTACCATCGCCGTATCCGGGTTCCGGGGCAAGGCGCTGATTCAGCAGGTCATCGCACCGCTGCAGATCGTGTTCGCGCTGCTCCAGTGTCTCGTTCTCTTGGTGCGCCGGCGGCCCGCGGCTGTCGTCGGTATGGGTGGATTCACAAGCGGGCCCGGAGGCATCGCCGCCTGGCTTTTGCGGATCCCGCTGATCATCCACGAGCAGAACGCGGTGGCGGGACTCACGAACCGGTTACTGTCGCCCTTGGCTACCCGGGTCCTGGAGTCCTTCCCCGGCACCTTCGCGCGCGTCAGAACCGCGGTTCACACGGGTAATCCGGTGCGCCGCGAGGTATTGAGCGTCAGCCGCGTAGCGCACGCTCAGACGGAATTGCGGATTCTGATCCTCGGCGGTAGTCAGGGCGCCTTGGTTCTCAACCGCGTCGTACCCGAGGCCGTCGCGCGCCTGGGATCCCCGGCGGTCCGGATATGGCATCAGGTCGGGGCTTCCGATCAGGGTGCCACCGGGCAGCGCTACACGGCCTTTGGGGTGCGGGCCAAAGTCGATGTATTCATTGACGACATGGCTGCGGCCTACGCATGGGCGGACATCGCGATTTGCCGTGCCGGCGCCTCCACGCTGTTCGAGCTTGCGGCCGCGTCCGTCCCGGCGATTTTGGTTCCTTATCCCTCGGCCGTGGACGATCACCAAACCGCGAATGCGCGTTTCTTGGCCGATCGCGGCGCGGCGATACTCATACCGCAGCCGCAATTCAATGAAGGGTGCTTGGCGGAAGTGTTGAGGACACTGGGAGAAGCCCCTGAACGCTTGCAAATCATGGCGGCTCGGGTGCACGAGATCGCCGCGTTAAACGCCACCGCACGGGTCGTCGAGCTGTGTGTGGAGGTGGCGCGTGGTTGAAGGCGAAACCTCGACGATGCGCCGGGTAAAGACGATTCACTTTGTCGGGATCGGCGGGGCCGGCATGAGCGGGATCGCCGAGGTTCTCCACAACCTCGGCTACCGCGTTTCCGGTTCCGATCTCCACGATAACGCCAGCACGGAACGCCTGAAACGGCTGGGTATCCGTATCGTACTGGGGCACCGTGCGGAAAGTATGGCCGACGCGGACGTCCTGGTCGTATCGAGCGCCGTCGGCGCCGATAACGTCGAGGTCCTCACGGCGCGGGAAAGTAGAATACCGGTCGTGCCGCGCGCGGAGATGCTGGCTGAGCTCATGCGCTTTCGTTACGGGATCGCGGTCGCGGGCACCCACGGAAAAACGACAACCACGAGCCTCATCGCGAGTCTCTTGGCGAGGGCCGGTCTCGATCCCACCTTCGTGATCGGCGGGCGGCTGAATAGCGTGGCGAGCCACGCGCGGCTCGGGAGCGGGAAATACCTCGTCGCCGAAGCCGATGAGAGCGACTCCTCGTTTCTGTATCTCAAACCCGTGATCGCGGTCCTGACCAATATCGACGCCGATCACCTGGGCGCCTATCGCAATGATTTTTCCCGCCTGCGCGAGGCCTTTTTAGAGTTCTTGCATCACCTGCCGTTCTACGGGTTGGCCGTTGTATGCATGGACGACCCGGTCATTCGGGACATTCTAGGGTGCGTCTCAAGGCCATTGCTGACCTACGGGATGGACACGCAGGCGGACCTACGCGCGGAGGTGCTGTGGCAAGAACGCGGCACCACGCGCTTTCGAGTCACCTCTTTGGAGGGTAACTCGATGGACCTCACGCTAAATTTACCGGGGGCACATAACGTCTTGAACGCGCTCGCGGCGATCGCTGTCGCGCGCGAGATCAACATCGCTGATGAGGTGATTAAAGCAGGCCTTGAGCGCTTTGAGGGCATTGCCCGGCGATCGCAATTGTTCGGTGAGATCCGGATCGGAGCGGCGCGCGTGCTTTTAATCGATGACTACGGTCACCATCCACGCGAGATCGCCGCGACCTTGGCGGCGGTGCGGGCGGGCTGGCCCGATCGGAGACTGGTCGTCGCTTTCCAGCCCCATCGCTACACGCGTACCGAGGACTTGTTCCAGGATTTCGTCGAGGTTCTATCAACCGTGGATATGTTAGTCTTGTTCGAGACCTATGCGGCAGGTGAAACCTACGTCGCAAGCGCCGACAGCCGCGCTCTGTGCCGCGCCATACAGCGCCGCGGCGGCGCCGATGCTCTGTTGCTCGGTCAACCCTCGGAACTAGCCGCCGAGTTACCCCGGTTGGTCAGCGACGGCTGCATCCTGCTTATGCTCGGCGCCGGCAATGTTGGCGCCACTGCGCCACACCTTTGGCGTTATTACGGCGCCGGGCAAGAATTGGCGGCGGTATGTTAACGCAACCGCACGCGCCCTCCCTGGGGATCTCGAAAGGGGGATGTCACCCGCCGCTGCGAGGCGAACTACGCTACGCGGAGCCCATGTCCGAGCATACCTCGTGGCGCGTCGGTGGACCCGCGGATCGGTTCTACGTTCCCGCCGATGTTGACGATCTCGTGGCCTTTATCCGTCGGCTCCCGCGCGCGGAACCGGTCTTGTGGGTGGGTTTGGGCAGTAACGTGCTGGTGCGCGAGGGCGGGATCCGCGGTACGGTGATTTGTACAGTGGGCGTTTTCGACAAACTGGAAATAACCTGTGGGCATACCTTATGGGCCGGATGCGGAGTCGCGTGCGCGAGGGTGGCTCGCTATGCCGCAAGAGCCGCTTACAGGGGCGGGGAGTTTTTAGCGGGTGTTCCCGGAACCCTGGGGGGGGCTCTCGCGATGAATGCCGGCGCCTACGGCGGACAGACGTGGGATCTCGTAAGAAGCGTTGAAACCGTGGACCGTGAAGGCGTCTTACGGACACGCAAACGGCAGGAGTTCGTTCCGGGTTACCGCCACCTTGGCGGTCTACAAGATGATGAATGGTTCCTAGGCGCCGAACTTGCTCTAGAGCCGGATCCCGAGCGTCGCGGCATGCAACGCATCAAGTCCCTCATGATGCGGCGGGCGGCTGCGCAGCCGATCCAGCAGCGCAGTTGCGGCTCCGTATTTAGCAATCCCCCCGGGGATCACGCGGCTCGCCTGATCGAAGCAAGCGGACTGAAAGGCTTGTCCGTCGGCGAGGCCCGTGTCTCGGAAAAGCATGCTAATTTCATAGTAAACCTCGGGAAGGCAACCGCCACCGACATCGAAGCCCTGATTGAGAAGATTCAAGCGACGGTGGAGTCGGCGCATGCCGTACGGCTGGCGCCGGAGGTCAAGATCGTCGGCGAACCTATGCGGTCCGGCGAGGGCGCATGAGTAAGTTCACGAACGTGGCGGTGCTCATGGGAGGTGACTCGGCGGAGCGTGTGATTTCGCTCGCGAGCGGTAACGCGGTCCTCGCCGCACTCCAGCGCAAGGGGGTGCATGCGGCGCCTGTTGACCTCGACGCGCAAGTGTTGGAACGCTTGCGAAGCGGCGGCTATGACAGCGCTTTTATCGCCCTGCATGGCCGGGGTGGCGAGGACGGGCAGATCCAAGGCGCACTCGAAACCTTGCGGATCCCGTACACGGGAAGCGGCGTGTTGGGCTCGGCTTTGGCGATGGACAAGATCAAAGCCAAACGGGTGTGGATCGGTGTCGGTTTGCCGACGCCAGCTTTCGTTGAGTTGAAAGAGGATTCTGATGCGCAAGCTGTCGTCTCGGCCTTGGGGTTACCCATCATGGTGAAACCCGCGTGCGAGGGTTCGAGCATCGGCGCGAGCAAGGTAGAGAGTCCGGGGAGCCTAAGCGCGGCTTGGAAATCCGCCGCCCAATTTGATGAGAGCATCATCGCGGAACAATGGATCACGGGGCGCGAATATACCGTTGCCGTGCTGCACGAAGAAGCCCTGCCGATGATTCGGTTGGAGACGCCGAGGTTGTTCTACGATTACGAGGCGAAGTATCACGACGATCGCACCCGCTATATTTGCCCCGCGGATCTCCCCGTGGAGCGGGAGCGCGAGTATCAAGCGTTGGCGGTGCACGCCTTTCAGACCTTGGGTGCACGCGGCTGGGGGCGCGTTGACATGCTGGTTGATCGTGCGGACCGGCCGTGGCTTATCGAAGTGAACACGGTCCCCGGTATGACGAGCCATAGCCTGGTCCCGATGGCCGCGAAGGCGGCCCGCATATCATTTGACGAGCTGGTGATGAAGATACTGCAAACGGCGCGCTTGACGCGGATCGCCAAGGATCCTAAAAACGGGGTTGTGGCGTGAAGCGGCAGCGGCGAAATCGGCGTATTGCAAAACCCCCGGTGTGCTGCAACAACCATCGTTGGATAGTATTGGTCACTGTTTTTGTGGTCGTGGACCTGACCGCGCTGGTTGCATGGGCGGTGACACGAATCACCGATCCGGCCGCGATGCCCATTCGCGAGGTGTTTATCGAAGGCGAGTTTCGGCAGCTCAAACCGAGCGATCTCCGGGCACTGATCGTTCAGGAAGTGTACGGCGGTTTCTTTACGGTAGGTGTCAACGAGATACAGGATGATCTCAGCCATAATCCGTGGATCAAAGGCGTATCGGTAGGGCGGGTCTGGCCTGATGGACTCAAGGTCACGGTGCATGAGCAGCGGCCTGCCGCTCGTTGGGGAGATAAAGGCCTGCTGAGTAGCGACGGCGTTTTGTTTCATCCGCCGCAACATACGTATCCGCTCGGGCTTCCTAAGCTCATTGGCCCCAGCGCCACGGAGGTTCAAGTGCTCGCCAAGTTCCGCGATCTACAGCGTCGTATGATTGAGATCGGGCTTGAGGTGGTGAGCTTAAAGCTAAGCCCGCGGCGCTCTTGGAGCTTCGAATTGCGGGGCGGTCCGCTCGTGATCGTGGGCAAGTCCGAGTTCGATCGCAGGGTAGGCCGTTTCATCGAACACTATCCAAAGGCGATTAGCGGGGCGAGCGTTGCCGTGGTGCGGGTCGATCTGCGTTACACGAATGGCTTCGCCGTACGCACGGGTAAAGCCGCCGATTTAAAGGAGTCGCTGGGTGAAAAGGTCTGACAAAAGCCTAATCGTGGGGCTCGATATTGGCACCTCGAAGGTGGCGGCGATCGTCGGTGAAATAGCCTCGGACGGAACCGTGGAAGTCATCGGGGTCGGCTCGAATCCGTCCCGTGGGCTAAAAAAGGGTGTGGTCGTCAACATCGAATCCACTGTTCAGTCGATACAGCGAGCCATCGAAGAAGCCGAGTTAATGGCCGGGTGCGAGATTCGGTCGGTGTATGCCGGGATTGCGGGTAGCCACATACGCAGTTTGAATTCGCACGGCATCGTCGCGATCCGGGATAGCGAGGTGACGCATAGCGATGTCGAGCGTGTCATCGATGCGGCGCGTGCGGTCGCCATTCCCGCGGATCAGAAAATCCTGCACGTCTTGCCCCAAGAATTTGTCATCGACAGTCAGGAAGGGATCCGTGAACCCATCGGCATGTCCGGGGTCCGGCTGGAGGCTAAGGTGCACGTGGTGACCGGTGCGGTAAGCGCGGCCCAGAACATCATCAAATGCGTGAAGCGGTGCGGGTTGGAAGTCGATGACATGATCCTGCAACAGCTCGCTTCAGCCCAAACCGTGCTGACCGAAGATGAAAAGGACCTCGGGGTGTGCGTGGCCGATATCGGCGGTGGAACGACCGATATCGCCGTCTACATCGATGGCGCCATTCAGCATACGGCGGTCATTCCTATCGCGGGCGATCAGGTGACCAATGACATAGCCGTGGCCCTGAGGACGCCTACCCATAATGCGGAAGAGATCAAGATCAAATATGCGTGCGCACTGACGCAGCTCGCGAGCCCCGAAGAGACCATAGAGGTTCCAAGCGTCGGTGATCGGCCTCCCAGACGGCTCATGCGGCAAACACTGGCGGAGGTCGTTGAGCCTCGCTTTGAAGAGCTGTTTTCACTGATACAAGCGGAGCTCAAGCGAAGCGGTTACGAAGAGATGATGGCCGCGGGCATCGTGCTTACCGGCGGTAGCTCGAAGATGGAAGGGGCCATCGAGTTGGCCGAAGAAGTATTTCACCGGCAGGTACGTTTGGGCGTGCCTCAGAATGTAACCGGATTGGTGGACGTGGTTAGAAACCCTGTTTATTCGACAGGCGTGGGTCTGTTGTTGTTTGGACGCGATTGCGCACGAAGCGGTTCTAGGCCCTCGCGCGTCGAGGGCGGTTTTTCCGGGGTTTGGGAGCGGATGAAAAATTGGTTTCAGGGACATTTCTAGGCTTAACGGCGGGATGGCATGCGGGTACTACAACGAGCGGAGGTCAGGCAATGTTTGAATTAATGGATACCTATACTCAGAGTGCGGTAATTAAGGTGTTGGGGATCGGCGGGGGCGGCGGCAACGCGGTTCAGCACATGCTGGGCGCCAAGATCGACGGGGTGGAATTTGTCTGTGCAAATACGGATGCTCAGGCGTTGAAAAACTGCTCGGCCAGGACCATCATCCAGTTCGGTAGCAATATCACCAAGGGCCTCGGCGCGGGCGCCGATCCGGAGAAAGGACGGCAAGCTGCGCTTGAGGACCGCGATCGGTTCATGGATGTCTTGGAAGGCGCGGACATGGTGTTCATCACTACCGGATTGGGTGGCGGGACCGGGACGGGCGCGGCGCCAATCGCGGCGCAGGTGGCCAAGGAGATGGGCATCCTCACGGTGGCCGTGGTGACGAAACCTTTCGCGTTTGAAGGTAAAAAGCGCGCCGAGATCGCCGGCGACGGGATCCGGCACCTCAGCCAATACGTCGATTCGCTGATCACCATCCCGAACGAGAAGCTAATCGCGGTGCTCGGCAGGGAGATCAGTTTGCTGAATGCCTTTGGCTGCGCTAACGACATATTGCTGGGGGCCGTTCAAGGGATCGCCGAGCTGATCACCTGCCCGGGTCTCATTAATGTTGACTTCGCCGATGTGCGCACGGTAATGTCGGAGATGGGAATGGCGATGATGGGATCGGGCGTGGCGACGGGACCCGACCGCGCCCGCGTCGCGGCGGAATCGGCGATAGCGAGTCCCCTGCTGGACGACGTTAATCTCTCCGGCGCCAAGGGAATTTTAGTGAATATTACCTCGGGACCGGAGCTCACGATGGGCGAGTTCGAGGAAGTCGGAAATACCATTAAGGGCTTTGCATCCGATAGCGCAACCGTGGTGGTGGGAACCGTGATCGATGCGGCCATGACCGATGAGGTGCGCGTGACGGTCGTCGCCACGGGCATCGGGACGGAGCCGCGCTCGCTCGCGGAACCGGTGGTGCTAAATAAATCCAAGCCCGTGACCGAGATCGATTACAAGGCGCTCGAGCGCCCGACGGTTATCCGCAACAAGGCAGACAAAGGTTTGGAAGCTCTCGATAAGGCGAGCCCAAATTATCTTGACATACCGGCCTTCTTAAGACGGCAGGCGGATTAACGCTTTCATGACACGGGGGGCATTTATGTTGCATTGCAGTATCGCGTGTTAGACTTGCAATAACAACGACTGACGAGCGAGGGGGACATGATAAAACAACGCACTCTCAAAAATGTCATTCGCGCCACTGGGGTAGGCTTACACACCGGGAAAAAGGTCTTAGTGACGCTACGCCCCGCCGCGGCAAACTCCGGGATCATCTTTCGCCGTACGGATCTCAATCCACCGGTGGAAATCCGGGCGCGCGCCGAGAACGTCGGTGATACGCAGCTATCGACCAGCCTTGCCAGGGGTGAGGTGCGAATTTCCACCGTGGAGCACTTGCTGTCCGCGTTCGCCGGCCTCGGTATCGATAACGCCTATGTCGATGTCAGTGCGCCCGAGGTTCCGATCATGGACGGGAGCGCGGGACCGTTTGTCTTTCTGCTACAGTCTTCCGGCATTGAGGAACAGAACGCCTCGAAGCGGTTTATTCGCATCAAACGCAAGCTTGCGGTCGAAGATGGGGATAAATGGGCAAAATTTGAGCCTTTCGATGGTTTTAAAGTGTCATTCTCCATCGAGTTCGATCATCCATTTTTTCGCGAGTCGTGCAAGTTCGCGGAGGTCGACTTTTCGACCACCTCGTTCGTAAAGGAAGTCAGCCGCGCGCGCACCTTTGGATTCCTGAAGGAGGTCGAGATGCTGCGCGAAATGAATTTGGTGTTGGGAGGGAACCTCAGCAATGCCGTCGTCGTTGACGATTACCGCGTGCTAAACGAAGACGGTCTGCGCTATGAAGACGAGTTTGTAAAACATAAGATTCTGGACGCCATCGGGGATCTTTACTTATTGGGTCACAGCCTTATCGGCGCATTTCATGGCCATAAGTCGGGACATGCATTAAACAATCGGTTGTTGCGGAAGTTGTTGGAAGATAAAACGGCGTGGGAACTCGTTAGTTTCAAGGACGAGGTGGAATTGCCGATCAACTTCATGCAACCATCGCCGGCCGTATAAGCCGTTTGAAGGTACTTAAGCGTTTTTTGATAGGCGCTTTAAGGCGCGTCCCAAACCCTTATCCGAGCACTGTTTCGATACAGAGAGCAAGAGGCGAGCGCTGCCTGATGACAGAACGGGACGCGTAGCGTTCGGCTTGTGCGTTGTTTCTATCCGCGGGTGGATCCTCACATGCAAGGCGCGCAGGGCCTCGTTCGGGCATCGTGCCTGTAATTGCTCCATGAGCTGCGGCGCCATCAACCGGACGCGGGCCGCCCAAACGGGCGAGTTCGTGCTTACGACCAGCGTTTCGTCCTGCACATTGGCTACCGCGCAATGACGCTGCCATTCGGGCGGCAACACGCTAAGTAGAGCGCCCTCTAACGAGGCGAGGCGCCGTGCATGGTTGACTAGTTTCCCGCACCGGCCGGAAGGATTAATATTGAGCAGCTTACCAATGACGATGGCTTGGTGGGGTTGACGAGGCACCGTCGGGCGTCCGTAGTCAGTTCACGATCCGGTCTTCGGTAAGCGCATACTAGTTTCAATTATAGCAGTTGCTTGCATTTCCTACTTTAGCTAAGTTCCCATCCCTATGCGTGCGAACCTGAGCATCAGTGGTTTCCTGGGCCGCGTTTTCGGGAGCCGTAACGAGCGACTCCTGAAGCGGATGACAAAGACGGTGACGCGAGTCAACGAACTGGAATCGTTTTGCGCCGCGATGAACGACGCGCAACTCGCGGCGAAGACCCGGGAGCTTCGAGATCGGTACGGCCATGGCGAGGCACTGGACGACCTCTTACCGGAAACGTTTGCCGCGGTCCGGGAGGCCGGAAGACGGGTGCTCGACATGCGGCACTTCGACGTACAGATTATCGGCGGGATGGTGCTGCACGCGGGTAAGATTGCCGAGATGCGCACCGGCGAAGGTAAGACGCTCGTCGCAACGCTCGCCGCTTACCTCAATGCGTTAACCGGGAATGGGGTGCATATCGTTACCGTAAACGACTATCTAGCCCGCCGCGATGCGCAGTGGATGGGGAGAATATTCGAGTTCCTGGGCATGAGCACCGGCGTTGTTGTCCCGGGCTTGTCGCAAGCGGAGCGGCAGGCGGCCTACGGCGCGGACATCACCTACGGAACCAATAATGAATTCGGATTCGATTACTTGCGCGATAACATGGCTTTCTCCAAGGCCGACCGCGTGCAAAGGGGCTTGAATTTCGCGATCGTCGATGAAGTCGATTCGATCCTGATCGACGAAGCCCGCACCCCATTGATTATCTCCGGCCCTACCGAAGATCGTAGCGATCTTTATGTCAGGGTCGACAAACTTATTCCCAAGCTTACCAGGCAGCGTGAAGAAACCGGTCCCGGCGATTACACGGTGGACGAGAAAGCAAAACAAGCCTATTTGACCGAGCAGGGACACGAGCGCGTCGAGCAACTTTTAGCGCAAGAAGGCTTATTGCAGGGTACTGATAGTTTGTACAGTACTGGTAACATCGGACTGATGCACCACCTCGGTTCGGCCCTACGGGCACATGTTCTATTCCACAACGACGTCGAGTATATCGTGCGCGATAATGAAATTATCATCGTCGATGAGTTTACCGGACGGACGATGCCGGGAAGACGCTGGTCAGAAGGACTGCATCAGGCGATCGAAGCCAAGGAGGGCGTGGCGATCCAAAATGAAAACCAAACGCTTGCCTCGATTACCTTTCAAAATTACTTCCGGCTCTACCACAAGCTCTCGGGGATGACCGGCACGGCGGATACCGAGGCGTATGAGTTTCAGCAGATTTACGGCCTGGAAGTGGTCGTGATTCCCACGCACATGCCGATGATTCGGGACGACCTTGGAGATCTTGTTTACCTGCCTCAAGAAGATAAGTTCAAGGCGATTGTCGATGATATCAAAGATTGTCACGCTCGAGGCCAACCGGTTCTGGTCGGGACCGCATCGATCGAAACCTCCGAGTTTGTGTCCGCTCTGCTGCGAGAGGAAAGCTTGGAACACCAGGTATTGAATGCAAAATTTCATGCCAAGGAGGCGCATATCATCGCCCAGGCGGGGAGGCATGGAGCAATCACGATCGCCACCAATATGGCGGGCCGCGGAACCGATATCGTGCTCGGCGGCGGTTTAGACGAAGAGATGAAGGCGATCGAGAACCCGGACGAGGTCACGGCCGCGCGCCTGAAAGCCGAATGGCAGCGCAGGCACGATCAGGTCGTAACGGCAGGGGGGCTTCACGTGATCGGTACCGAACGGCATGAATCGAGGCGCATAGATAACCAGTTGCGCGGCCGCTCCGGGCGGCAAGGCGATCCTGGATCCAGCCGCTTTTATCTATCGCTAAAAGACAATCTCATGCGTATTTTCGCCTCCGATCGGGTTGCCGGGCTCATGCAGCGCTTGGGTATGCAAGAAGGCGAAGCGATCGAGCATCATTGGGTCACACGCGCGATCGAAAACGCCCAGCGCAAAGTCGAAGGGCACAACTTCGATATGAGAAAGCAACTCCTAGAATACGATGATGTCGCCAATGACCAGCGCAAGGTGGTCTATGAGCAGCGCAACGAGCTTATGGATGCCGAGGATATTTCGGAAAATATTCAGGGGATCCGGCACGACGTCGTTTACAACATGATCGACACCTATATACCGCCGCAGAGTTTGGATGAGCAGTGGGATCTGCAGGGTCTCGAGGATGCCGTGGAGAGCGAGTTCGGTCAGCGCCTGGAGATCAAGAAGTGGCTGGAAGAGGATGGATCGCGCGATGAAGAGTCCTTGCGCGCCAAGATGCTCAGCGAAATCGAACGCGCTTACGAGCAGAAGGAAGCTGTTGCTGGAGCGCAGGTCATGCGCCATTTCGAAAAGGCGGTGATGTTACAGGTATTGGACGCACACTGGAAGGAGCACCTCGCAGCGATGGATCACCTGCGGCAAGGGATCCATCTGCGAGGATACGCGCAGAAAAACCCCAAACAAGAATATAAGCGCGAGGCATTTCAGATGTTCTCGCAAATGCTGGAAGAGATAAAACGCGATGTCATAGGGATCGTCTCGCGTGTGCAGGTGCGTGCGGAAGAGGATGTCGAAGCCGTGGAACGGCAGCGGCGGCGCGCCGCACCGGTCGAGTACAGCCATGAGGAAGTGGGTAGTTCTTTAGAGGATCGAGATCAAAGCTCCGCTCCGCCCGGGCCGCCCGCACCGGCTATAAAATCGCCGGTCACGCGTCAGCATCCTAAGATTGGCCGTAACTCGTCGTGCCCGTGTGGCTCCGGCCGGAAATACAAACAGTGCCACGGAAAGCTCCAGTGAACGTACGGCGAATCCAGCGGGACACTGGTTAATGACGATTCCTCCACGCGGATGACCAGCCTCCTGGCGGTACCTGGGATCCGCCTCGGTACGGCCGCCGCCCGCATTAAACACATGGACCGTGATGACCTCGTGGTGATCGAGTTGTGTGAAGGTACCGCAAGCGCCGCGGTGTTCACACAGAATCGCTTTTGCGCCGCGCCCGTGATCCTCGCACGCAGGCACATCGCGCAGTGTCCGCCAAGATATCTGTTGATTAACTCGGGTAACGCCAATGCCGGCACGGGTTCGCAGGGAATCGACGATGCGCTGACGAGTTGCCGACAATTGGCCGGCCTCGTGACCTGCAAGGACGAGGCCGTGTTACCATTTTCAACCGGTGTTATAGGTGAGAGATTACCGGTAGAAAAGATCAGTAGCGCGATTCCTGAAGCTGTCGCGACGTTGGCGGCGGACGGATGGGATGCAGCGGCGCGGGCCATCATGACGACGGACACCGTACCGAAAGCTTGTTCGGCAAGAGTCGAGGTGGGTGGTCGGATGGTCACGGTGACCGGGATCGCAAAAGGCGCCGGAATGATACAACCGAAGATGGCGACCATGCTGGCATTTGTTGGGACCGACGCGGCTCTAGGTACAAACGCTTTGCAGCAGGGGTTGAAACGAATCGTAGACTGTACATTCAACCGGATCACGGTCGATGGCGATACCTCGACAAATGACGCTTGTGTTCTCTTTGCTTCAGGCCGTTCCGCTCTTCCGATCATCGAGGATATCGACAGCCGCGAGGGGCGGATGATCTATGCCGCTATTCTCGATATCAGCTTGAAGCTCGCGCACTCAATCGTGCGCGACGGGGAAGGCGCCTCCAAGTTTATTTCAGTGGAGGTGGGCGCCGGGGAGTCTGAGGAAGAGTGCGCGCTTATCGCTCGTGAGGTTGCCAATTCACCTCTGGTTAAGACCGCGTGTTTTGCCTCGGATCCGAATTGGGGCCGTATCCTCGCCGCGCTCGGCCGCGCGGCCCCCAAGGATCTCGATATCAGCCGCGTGCGTATTTGCATTAACGATGTAGTGGTGGTTTCCGCCGGCGCACGGGCGGTAGGATATAGCGAGCAGCAAGGCCGGGCGGCGATGGCGAAATCCGAGCTTGCTATTCGCATCGATTTGGGTCGGGGTAGCGCCAATAGCGAGATGTGGACATGTGATCTGTCTTACGATTATGTTCGAATCAACGCCGGTTATCGCACCTAGGACCTTTTCTGCTCTTGGCCGTTCTTCCGTTTGTTGAGGTGAAATCCTATGGCCGACAGACCGGTGCACGTTGCCGTGGGCGTCATCGTGAACGAGGGGGGCAAAGTTCTCGTATCGAAGCGAAAAGCTACGGCTTTTCATGGCGGATTATGGGAATTTCCGGGCGGAAAGGTCGAACCGGGAGAGCACGTAACGCAAGCGTTACGGCGGGAGCTATTTGAAGAACTTGGAATAGAAATAACCTCTTACCGGCCCTTAATCCAGATACGGCACAGCTACCAACATAGAGAGGTTAATCTGGACTGCTGGCGGGTCGAGCAGTGGCGTGGAATCGCGCACGGCCGTGAAGGCCAAGCTATTACTTGGTCAGGCACAGCGGATCTCGATGAGAAAATATTTCCCGGGGCGAATAAACCGATTATTACAGCGCTTCGGTTGCCTAATTTATACTTGATTAGCCCCGAGCCCAGTGGTGATCTCGATCACTTTCTCGTGAAACTCGATCAGTGTTTATCCGCCGGTATTCGGATGTTCCAGCTGCGGTCTAAAGAGATGCCGAAATCGCGGTACGAGAGGCTCGCGTGCGAGGCGCTCCAGGTTTGTAGGCGGCATGAGACCATGTTGTTATTGAATACTTCGCCGCGAGCCGCTGTGTCACTTGGAGCGCATGGCGTACACCTTTCGGCGCGACGTTTACGTGAGTTGCGCGCGCGTCCTATTGCCAGCTCCTATTGGGTTGCAGCCTCCTGTCATAGCCGTGTCGAGGTCGAATGGGCGAATGAGATTGGTACCGATTTTATTGTGCTATCCCCAGTCCTTAAGACGGCTACGCATCCAGGAAGCCCAGTGCTCGGATGGCAAGAGTTTAGCGAGCTTGCCAGGGGCGCGCGGCAGCCTGTTTATGCCTTGGGTGGTCTGAGCGCGTGCGATCTCGAAACGGCGTGGCGGTGCGGCGCCCAAGGGGTTGCGGGAATACGAAGTCTCTGGACAGCGTAGGAGCCTTACTCTACGGCTCGTCTTGTTAAGGCCAGAGCGGATTACTCGGTGGCCAGGACATGTCGCGATTCGAAAAGCTCGTCCGCGTTGCCGATGGATGCTGAATCGGCGCACGGTATCTTGCGATTTTCGTCCATCCATTCACCGAGATCGATTATCCTGCAACGCCTGCAACAGAAGGGGCACCATGGGTTATCTTTGGAGATATCCACCGGTTTACGGCATACGGGGCAGGGCGCGTTCATAAAATACAACACTGCAGATCAAACTCGACGTCGCTCCCTGTTTGAACAGGGCGTGCAGAGGTTTCAGGTTGCTCTAAAAAGCGTATGGTAAAACGGTGTTTACCGCCGCTAACCTCGGGGAACAACTCCGCTGCGGACGGCAATTGAACCCTAATCAGTTGGTGAGCGACAGTCGGCTCCAAGGACTGCTGATAGAAACCGCCTAGGGCGGAAACACTTGTCGTATAAGCGCTGTCACGGATCGCGTGGAGCGCAAGGAATACCCCATCTCTGATCACAGACAGTTCGTCTAGCCAGCTATGTATGCGGTGAAGCCTGTGGGATGACGGGCGTTTCAGCCAATAGTGGTACGCCGGTAGATCGAAATTACAGGTACCGCCTGGAATGGCAGTTCGCTGTTTAACGGCGTTAATAAGCTCATCCTGCCGGAGCATGTGGCCGGGCTGATAACCCGGGTGTTTCAAGATTTTCAGCGTCTTATCGTGGTTTAACAGCGTCTCGTTGAGGCGATGACAGTCTACGTGAGGATTGCTTCTAAGGCGGCTAAAAGTCGCTAAATGGCGCTCAAGCTCCTTGATCAATTCACCCTTAATATCAGACCGCCATAGAACATCCGTGATGTCGATCAACCCGCCCAACGCGGCACGGCTATCCCATTCCGAGAAACCACTAATACGCTCGGAAATGAAAAGGAATAGATGTTCTAAACGAAGTAAGACGCGGACACGTTCATTCAAGGGTTGCTCATAGGTAATGATTGCGACACCTTCCGCCAAGGGAACATATTCGCTCTGCTCGGGCGTTAAACGAGAAGTTTCAACTGTCATGACTGAAGCTACACCGAGTTCGTCAGCATATCGCGGAGCTACATTCGCGTTGCTAATGGGCAGCCCGGCACGCCAAGCTACAGAGGCCCATTACTAAGGGTTTGTACAAGCGAGGTAGCGCATATGCAACGCGTGCACCTGTCTTTGTATATGAGCTAAATTCGCGTCATTCGTTAATACATCGTCGGCCGCTTCGAGACGTTGCTCGCGGGAGACCTGAGTCCGAATGATCGCTTTAGCCTCTTCTGCTGTCAAATGATCGCGCTGCATGACTCTCTCTAACTGGATCTCGATCGGCGTGTCGACGACCACAACGCGGTCGAAATGCGAGACCTTCCCTGCTTCTAGAAGCAGGGGGACACAGCAGATGCAATAGGGTGCGCGGACCGATTGCGCGCGTTGCTGCATTTCCTGCAAGATGCGTGGATGCAATATCGCTTCAAGCTGCTTACGCCGCGCGGCATCGTTAAAAATAATCTTCCGCAACGCCGCGCGCCTTAATTCACCATGACTATCGAGAACATCCCTTCCAAACGTTTTGACTATCAGGTTTAAGACAGGTTGGCTAGGTGTAACCAATTCGCGTGCGATCTGATCGGCGTCGATTACGGGGACGCCGAGGCCAGCAAAGACGGCGCACACGGTGGATTTTCCCGCGCCAAACCCACCCGTCAGCGCAATTCTCGTAGCTATGCTACCGTTATCCACTGCATGTAGGCTGTGACGAGATCCTTCCCCCAGAGTAGCGAAATCCATCCCGCACAAGCGAGGTAGGGCCCAAAAGGAATCGCGGTGCCGCGATCCGCTCCTTGAAACGCGATCTGTGTGATGCCGATCGCGGCGCCGACGAACGATGACAATACGATAATTACCGGTATCGCCTGCCAACCGATCCAGCCGCCGAGCATCGCGAGCAACTTAAAATCACCGTGGCCCATCCCTTCCTTACCGGTGGCGAGCTTGAACAATTGATAAACGATCCACAGGGTTAAATAGCCTGCCATGGCACCGCCGACGCTGGATTCAAGATCGGTGAAAACACCAAAAAAATTACAGGCGATCCCGAACCAAAGAAATGGGAGCGTAATCGAATCAGGCAGATACTTCGTATCCATGTCAATGAAGCTCAGTGCAACTAGGCTCCAGCTTAAGAAAGCCGCGCATAGGGTTTGTAAACTAAAACCCCAGCGCCAGGCTATCGCCGCTGCTGTTACGCCGCTTAGTAGCTCGACCAACGGGTAGCGCAAGGATATCCGCTCGGCGCATGCCCGGCAGCGACCCTTTAGAAAACAATAGCTCAAGAGCGGGATATTCTCTAACGCAGTGATCTTATGGCCGCAATGAGGGCAAGAGGAACGTGGGGATGTTAGGGAGAATCGTGACGTCGGGAAGGCGTCGGCTTGACCAGATAATTCCGCGCACTCGGTCCGCCATTCTTGCTCCATCATTCGTGGTAAGCGATGGATAACCACGTTGAGAAAACTCCCCGCCGCGAGTCCAATCAAACCCATGAAGGTCGGAAACGCGAGCGGGGTCGTCTCGAAGAATACAGCTAGGGTTTCTAACACTAATTGGTCGCTTTCGGCGCGTGTGGCCGCGTACCGTACAGGCGAGATTATACCACCTGTCCGATCTTGAATATGGGTAAATACAGCGCAATCACCAAGCCACCGATAACGACGCCTAAGAACGCCATGATGATCGGTTCGAGCAAGCTCGTTAGCGCCGCCACTACATCATCAACCTCTTGTTCATACCAGTCCGCGACCTTACCGAGCATGGTATCGAGAGCACCCGACTCTTCACCTATCGCCACCATCTGAATAGCCATTTTGGGGAAGATTTTTGAATCGCGCATCGCCACGTTCAGCTGGATGCCTGCGGAAATTTCATCGCGCATACTTATGGTCGCATCTCTTCGTTACCTATCTCGAGATCCTCGAGGTTTCCGAGGTCATCATCGCCTAACTGAGATAGGCTCGTGTCCGCGGCATCGAGGGCCTTCTCGATGGCTTTGGCGAGTGTGCTTCTTCGACGAGAACGGCTTCGGTGTTGGCGCCTACGTGGAATACCGTATTGAATCAATGCATGCTGCCAAAGAGGGTGTTTTTTTGATCGTGAACTAACCGCTCCGAAAGAGAATCTACCGTACGCTCTCGCGACTGCTACGTTTGGAGGAGTATATATTAGGCCTGCGAATTTTATTTTTTGAAAGACTCGGCATTCGGTTCGGTATGAGCCGAAGAGGTTTCGGATGCATTGGAGATCGGTGTACGGACGCCGTTCGCCCTTAGAGCCCCCTGGGGTTGTTTGGCGGGTGTTTCGTCTTTCCGGATGCGGCGGTCTCCGGGCACGTTATCACTTAGCATTACCATGTGCTCGTCGCACAGGTTTACAGAACTTTTCGCGAGATGCTCATAAACCGCTCGATAATTTACCGTTAAGCTATTAAAAAGATCGGCGGCCTTAGAAAAATGATCAGTCACCCTCTGGTGGTATTCATCCGAGGCCGATTGCGACTTTTCAAGGGCTATCCTCGTCTGATCGAACTCCGTCCGCGTCTTATCCAGATCGGCTCGCATTTGTTCGATTTCTGCTTTGAGCGCTTTTATGCGTTTTGCCCCGGTTGAGAAAAAACGGCCGACCACCATACCGAATACGAACATGATGGGCATCGTCACCCAGAGCCACAACCTAAGATCTTCCATACAACATCTCCTTGATGTGATTAACGACTACGGCCGGACATACGCGGGCACCGCATGTATATCGAGTGTATGTCTCATTTAAAAGATTTTCTATTAGCACTTCCATAATCGATGTCAGCATGAAATACGTCATGGGAAGGAATGTAGGCATCCAGACCGCAGGACGCGCCGATAGTTACTATAACCATGCGGCAACAAGCCGACCTAGATGAATGTGTGTAAGCCCGGATAAGTGCGTTGTGGAATAGCAACATTGTATTCATTAAAAAACTTTCTCGTTGCGTTTATACAAACATAGCTTTAATAAACCGGTGGGTTGCGTTGTAAATACAACTCATCCGTATAAATCCGGTTTACGAGCATCTTAATGCATCCTCAATACGGTGGCGATATTGAGTAAACCACGGACGCATTATCTAGCGCATACCTGGAGGTTTGTATGAAGAAAGGGGATCGACATTCGTTGGGCGGGAGTCCTAAGCTCGGCGGCAGTGGTGGGGTTCGCGGCGAGTCCTGCCAATGCCGTGGTGGTGGTCGGCTGCAACAACGGGTGGGAAGCCAGGTTCGAGGGTAGCGTGAGCGGTATCTATATCTAGGATTCCGAGAGTCTACCCAGCTTCTGCCATAGAAGACTCGGAAACGGGTTCGTTGGACGCAATCGACGAGGATAACTCTCGGGTGCGAAGCGGTCTTCTGCCCGCGATGCAGCCAGTTTTGCCATCGGCCACAGCGGTTATGGTTACCTCTATCCGATCTAAACCGTCCGGTTTTCCTATAAGACCCAGGGGTACTACGGCTTCCAGGTTGAGATCGGCATGTTCGACCCAAGCGAAATCAACAACGACGTCAGATCGGTTGACGCGGATGAGACCGACACGCCGCGCAAGGTGGAAGCCTGGGGTGTGGCGGCGGGGTCATGGTCGGTTGGGAGGGCGTTGAGGTATCCTTGTCCTGTTCTACGGGCGAGGCCCTCGGCAGCACGGTGGCCGGGAGAGCGGCGAGGCGCATGAGTGGCGGATCGTATCCGTGAAGGGCCAATCGTTCTACAACTCGGGCGGGGAGATACGCGCAAATTGGCTGGTCATCGACCTGCCCACAATGTTGGCCGCGCTGCATGAGAAAGCGACGGATTTGCCGGCACCCGTGGCCAAGGAAGCTGAACGCGCCCGCGCGGAAGCTCGGCGCTTGGGGGGTGAGCGGCGACAGGTGCGTGAAGAGATGGCCAGGATGCGGGAAGAAATGCGGAAGCTGGGTGCGTCAAAGGGTGGATCATCGGCTTCCGTGACGTTAGCGCGGAGACTGGCTACGCTGGGGTGGCTAAAGTAGAAAAACTTGATTTCGCGCGAGGAATACGATTCAAAACGGCAAGAAGTCATGAATGATTTATAAGCATACCGGAGTACGAGGCGCGTCATTATTTCTCGGGCTATGTCGTGAGTCGTAATTCTCAAGGGCAGGATACCAGCGGCCATGCGCTATACGGTTCTAATCACAGGGTGTAATAGGGGCCTTGGCCTGGAATTCGTGCGCCAATACGCTCAAGCCGGATGGCGGGTGTTTGCGACCTGCCGTAATCCTGAACAGGCCATAGCCCTTAATCGAATCGCTTCGGCGTCGCAGAAGCACGTTACCGTTCACCGCTTGGATATTGCGAACCGAAAGCAAATCAAAGAGGTAGTGTCCGCAATCGGTGAGACGCCGATCGACTTATTGCTTAATAATGCCGGTATCGACGGGCAAAGAAATGCGCAGTTCGGCGCCACGGACGAAGCGCGGTGGCTGGAAGCCTTCCGGGTCAATGCGATCGCTCAAATGAAGGTGATGGAGGCGTTGATCGACTCAGTTGGGCGCAGCAAGAAGCGAATGATCGTTTGCTTAGGCAGTAAGATGGCGAGCATGTCCGAGAACAACTCCGGTAGTAGCTATGTGTATCGTTCTACCAAGGCGGCGCTCAACGCTATCGTTCGTAGCGCGGCGATCGATCTGCGGCCAAAAGACATCGCCGTCGTGGTGGTGCACCCCGGTTGGGTCAAGACAGATATGGGCGGAGTTAACGCCCAGATCGACGCACCGGACAGCGTCCGCCGGTTACGCGAGCTTATCGATAAGGTCACGCTCGCCGACAGCGGCAAATTCTTAAATTTGGACGGCACGCTTATCACCTGGTAATTGACTCTACGGCGGTGACTGGGACCCTGGTTGGCTGGAGCGCGGCACGTACTCGATATGCGAACCCGGTTCCTTCGCGATGAGGTCGCGGGTGTTGACCGATACGCTTTCGCGATCCAAAGCCCGCGGGTAGCGAGTCCTATTATTATTGCGGGCTCTAATCAACACCCAATACCCAAAGACGTTAGCGCGGCTTTTATCAATCACATCGAGATTGGATTCTTGAATAAATGTATCCAATGACAGGTCCGTTCTAAAGCCAAGAAGGCGCGATAAGGGGGCGAGGAATCGTTCAATACCGCCCAGCACTCGATTTCGACTTTTGAAGTGGTTAAGAAAAAACAGTTCGCCACCGGGTTTACAGACTCGGCGCATCTCGTTTACGAGGCGCTCTGGATGCGGTACGACGGAGGCCACATAAATCGCAGCCACCTTGTCGAAGGTATGGTCGGTGAAATGCGTCCGTTCCGCGTCCATCACGCTCAGAGCGACAACGTGGTCGAGGCCAAGGCGTTCCTTGCGAGCGCGGGCGCGCTCAAGCATTTCCGAGGATACATCAATTCCCGTGATCTCGACGTCCGGTGGGTACAAATCGAGCGTGAGCCCGGTGCCGACGCCGACTTCTAGGATCCGATCCCCAGGATTGCACCCCATCTTCCTGATCGCCGTGTGACGGCCCTTCTGCATGACCGGACCAAAATAGACATCGTAGAAGCCCGCGTAACGCCGATAGGCGTTGCGTACCGCGTCGAGATCCATGTGAGCATGCCCGTTTCGCCGCGATTTCTTCCCGCCCAACGCTGATTTTATGCTTTTTTTCATGACGACCTCGTTATTCTCTTGCCGTGAGCTTACCTGAGCCGACCCCACACGGTCCCTGGGACCCAACGATTGCTCGGCTCACCCCTAGGGGACAAGTTTAAATTTTAAGTAATAATGGCGTTGGAACATATGGATTTCAATGGGTCGTTCATACCAGTTACTGTTTCGCTTTGAAATGGTTTACGCATCAAACGCTACTGTGGGCT
>JBIMKC010000006.1:0-22738 GCA_043673925.1 Chromatiales bacterium
TCTTCGAGAGCATCCTGCTCCTGAGCTTTCATGGCTTGATTTCGACCGAATCCCTTGCGGCGGCGCTCGTGCTCTACCGCGCCGTCTATCACTTGGTCCCGCTCTCACTCGCCGCCGCGCTCCTTGCCGGGCGCGAGGCGCTCGATCGGGTCCGGCCATGATCGCCGGGCGCTTGACTTCGCCGGCGGCACGGTGGTCCACATCAACGCCGGTGTCGCGGGGGCTCATCGCCGCACTCGTGCTGGGAAAACGCAAGGGCTACCCCGAGGAACCCATGCCTCCGCACGATCTCACGATCACGGTCGCGGGCGCTTCCATGCTCTGGGTAGGCCGGTTCGGGTTCAATGCCGGCAGCGCCGGGGCCGCCGACGGTCAAGTGGCGGCGCAGCGCCAGCAACCACGTGCGGTCGCTCGTTACCCCCGAGAGGGCGTGCCCCGGCGGGTACGACTAGGTCGCCACGCGCAGGTAGAGTACGCTGAACATCTGGTCCGGATCGGTCCAGGTGCGTTCAACACTGTAACCGGCGGCGTCGGCGAGCGCGTGGAACTCGGCGGGCGTGTATTTGTAGGAGCTTTCGGTGTGAATGGTTTCCCCTTCCGCAAACGTGAAAGGCACCCCATCAACGCGGATGCGTTGCGCTTTGCGACTCACTAGATGCATCTCGATGCGGCCGGCTGCTTGGTTGTAGAACGCAGCGTGCGCAAATGCCGCACTATCAATGTCAGCGCGTAACTCGCGCCGCAGACGCACTAGCAGATTGAGATTGAACATCGCGGTAATACCGGCGCTGTCGTTGTAGGCGGCGTGCAGAATCGCCGGGTCTTTCTTCAAATCCACGCCAATCACTAGCGCGCCGTCGCGGCCCAGCAACGGGCGTAGGCCGCTCAGGAACGCGCGTGCCTCGTCCGGCTCGAAGTTGCCAACACTCGATCCCGGATAGAAGGCAAGCCGCCGTCCCACTCGCGGCAGGCCAGAAACCGAAAACGGCATGCACAGATCGGCGCAGGCGGCATGCACTTCGAGCCAGGGGTAATCGCGTGCGAGCCGGCGCGTGGAGTCGAGCAGGAACTCGCGCGATATATCCACCCCAAGGTAAACCGGCGGCCGCAGCGTTTCGAGCAGCAGGCGCACCTTCCGGCTTGCCCCGCTGCCAAGCTCAATGAGTACGCTGTCGGGACCGGTAAGCTTCGCGATTTCGCGGGCGCAGCGACTTAAAATGGCCGTTTCGACGCGCGTTAGGTAATACTCCGGTAAACGGCAGATATCCTCGAAAAGCGCCGAGCCACGGCGATCGTAAAAAAACTTCGGCGGAATGTGTTTCGGTTGCGCGCTCAAACCGCGCAACACGTTGTACCGAAAATCGGACCTTTCCGGCGCTTCGCTATAGATAAGTACCGGTTGAATTTTCATCTGACCTCCGCTAAGCGAATGCCGGAGAACTGCCAGCGATCCGCTGGATAGAAGAAGTTGCGATAGGTGGCACGCAGGTGATCCGCGGGTGTTGCGAACGAACCGCCGCGCAACACGATCTGGTTCACCATGAACTTGCCGTTATATTCGCCGAGCGCACCTGCAGGCGGCCGATAGCCGGGATACGGCGCATATGCGCTTTGCGTCCACTCCCACACATCGCCAAAGCGTTGCAGCGGTAACTCGCCCGGCGCGGCCGGCACCGGGTGCAGATAACCGCTGTCGCGCAAGTTGCCTGCAATCGGTAATGCGGCGGCGGCGACTTCCCACTCTTGCTCGCTCAGCAAACGCTTGCCGAGGAAGCGTGCGTAGGCATCGGCCTCGTAAAAGCTCACATGACACAGCGGCTCGTTCTCGTTCACCGGCCGCATCCCCGCAAGCGTGAACTGCCACCAGCGGCCGTCGATCTGCTCCCAGTAAAGCGGCGCCTGCCAACCGCGCTCGCATGCCGTGCGCCAACCATCGGCGAGCCAGAGATCGGGGCGGCGGTAACCGCCGGCTGTGATGAATACGAGGTAGTCTCCGCAGGTGATGAGCCGCGCAGCGAGCGCATAGGGCCGGAGATACACGCTATGCCGCGGCAGCTCGTTATCGAAGGCGAAGTCCGCGCCGGCATGGCCGACCGCGTGCATACCGCCCTGGTAATCGATCCAGTTCAACGGCACGGGCTCGGGTTTCTGGGCTTCGGGCAAATCGGCGCGATAGGCCGGGCGCAGCGGATTGAGTGAGAAGTTGTACTTGATGTCGGTGAGCAACAACTCCTGATGCTGTTGTTCGTGATGGCAGCCGAGTGTCGTGCGGCGCGCGACCTCGGCGAAATCGGCCGCACATGCTTCCGTCAGCAACGCCGCCATGGCCGCGTCCACGTGGGCGCGATAGCGATAGATTTCCGCCACCGTGGGGCGGGATAACAAACCGCGCTCCGGGCGCGGATACTGCGTGCCGATCGCTTGATAGTAGGAGTTGAAGAGGTATTCATAGCGCGGATGGAAAACCGAATAAGCGTGCAGAAACGGCTTTAGCAGGAAGGTCTCGAAAAACCAAGTGGTATGCGCCAGATGCCACTTCGGCGGGCTTGCATCCGGCATAGCCTGCAGCCCGTAATCTTCCGTCGCGAGCGGCCGGCACAACTCTTCGGTTGCGCGCCGCACCGCAACATAGCGCGGCGCAAGCGCCTGCGGCTCCTCAGCATCCCCCGGCGCCATCCGCCGGGTTCCGGCAATAGACATTGCGACCTCCATGCTGGACCCCCCTTCAATTGGAACACAGGCCGGGGGGGAATGCCAAATTAAACTTTATCCGTTTGCGGCCCTTGTTGCCGGTGATCCCGCTATCCGAAGGTACCGGCTTGCGGGGACGCTCCGAATGCGCAATTGACGGCGCTGAGATCTTGATCGATCATGCCGGCTTGCGACGATCTTCTCGATACGGGCGGTTAGACCAAACCGTGAATAACGTACTAGCGCAGCGTTTACGTGCGCGCAGAAGCCGATAAAATCTGGCCGGTCCGACCCTCTAAACTCCCGATGCCATACACTCCGCAGGAGCTGCCCGAGGAGTCACGATTTGCCTCGGCGACAACTCAATACATCGACATCTTTGTGCGGCTGTTGGGTGTCGTGCTAGTGATTGCGGGTCTGTGGATAGGACTTAAGGTGGTCATCGAAGCGTGGAATCTTTACCGCATGCCCCACCGCATCGAGATCCTGGCGACAGCGGTTGAATCCGGATCGCATCTGGATCGGGTGCTGGCCTCGTACACGGCGGCCTCGGACGAGGCGCCCGCGAAGGAGTCGCGCGCGCCGGACGCCTTGAGGCTTTCGTATTTTCTCGCTTGGGGGATCGCGATGCTGCTGCTATTACTGGCCGGCAGCCTGACCATGGCCATGGTCAGGACGGGCGCGGAGCTTGCGCTGCGCGATGTGCGGAACAAGAATCTCGCGCGTGGGATCGCCAAGGAGCTGCGCAGAATCCCTTGATGCGTTGTGATCCGCCGGAACACGCACTTTCAGGCAGCGCTTCTGGGGAGGGGGGCATGAACGTCCAAAAAACCCTATCGAGACCCGCGCGGCGATCGCAAGGCGCGCGCTTGCCTCGTCGGTGATCCCTATCTACCACGGTCAAAAAAAAGCGCTATACTGCGCTCCCAGGGTGGCTATCGAGCGAAGCGAAAGGTACGCCCCTTGAATCGACGATGCCTGCTTAGTGACTACGGCTTTCTGACACTGCAAACGACCTCGCCCGTTCAGCGACCTTCGCTGCGTATTTCGTGGACCCGTTAGACACGCCGACAGTTTTGGATGTACCGAGTGCCAAGCACACGGTACTCATCAGTGCATTGAGAGTCAGTGCTCAAATTTTGTGCTATTGGTTGAGCTCTGGCGTTCCTAGGTCAATAGCGCATTTTCGGGGATGAATAGATTATGAATATTTATGTCGGTAACTTGTCGTATCGGGTCACGGACGATGAACTGCGTAACGCGTTTGGCGCATTCGGCCAAGTCGAGTCAGCTAAGATCATCACGGACAAATTCAGCAGCCAGTCCAAGGGCTTCGCGTTCGTCGAGATGCCCGTCCAGGCGGAAGCTGAGAAAGCCATTAAAGAACTCAATGGGTCGATGCTCAGTGGGAGAAATATCACGGTCAATGTGGCCAGACCGAAAACCGATGATCGCCCCAGGAGACCCAAACGATTCTGATCGGTCGCCGGGTTAGTGATGCGTTTTTATCCGTGCGTTGCGGCGCGGTGCGCTCGCGCCGCTTAACGCACGTGGATGGCCAAGCGCTGCAAAAACTCTTCGTGCTCGCGAATGAGTTCAAGGAAGGGGATCTTCCGGTCGGCGGAACCCGTGATAACGCCGTACGCTCGGAAGCTCGCCGGGTACTTGGCGCCGTCAAGCTGCGGACCCTGGCCGCGACCGTGCTGGTCGAGGATGCCGTCAGCGAATCGCTGTTGCGGACCTTGAAGCCCGTTCCCAGCGACATCGCACATCTCACGCTCAATCAGGTTAAGGACAGCTTATTGGCGCCCGCGGGGCCGCGCTGGGCCCGGGAGTACGGCGCGCGCTTGAGCAGCGAGATGATCGCGGCGGTCGTCAAGCTGATGGGCAATGCCGAGCTTTCTCATATCGCCAAACGATTGTTTAATCCTCTGCCGTGTACGTGGCCCGCAGAGGGCGTCGCCGTCGGGGCGCCGGAGCATTTCGGCGCCCGCATCCAGCCCAACAGCCCGGGCGATGACGAAGAAGAGATTTTGTTCTCTATCCTTGAAGGACTGTGCTACGGCTGCGGTGATGTGATCATAGGATTGAACCCGGCGAGCGATGATGTCGAGACCATCGTGCGTTTGGAACGTCTGCTGCAAAGCGTGGTGGACCGGCTGGAGCTGCCGACGCGCTACTGCGTGCTCTCCGATATCGTGAAGCAGACCGAGGCGCGCCGGCGGACACGCGTGGACGTGGGGTTTCAGAGCCTTGCGGGTACGTCCAAGGCCTTGCTCGGCATGGTCGGGCTGGATGTCGATGGGATTGCCGATCTCGCCTTCGGGTTCGATGGCCTGTATTTCGAGACGGGTCAGGGATCGGAGGTTACCAACGGCGCCGCCGAAGGCATCGACATGGTGACCTTGGAAGCCCGTACCTACGGCGTCGCCAGGGTCATCGGGCAGGCGTTACGCAAGCGTTTTCCGGATCGACCGGCATGGATGATCGTGAACGACGTGGCCGGATTTATCGGGCCCGAGGTTTTTCGCGGCCCGGACCAGCTCCGCCGGACCTGCCTCGAAGACACGGTCATGGCGAAGCTCCACGGGTTAACAATGGGCCTTGATGTCTGCTCGACTTTTCACATGGGCGTCGCCCCGGCGCAATTGCACAGCCTGACTCAGTCCATCGTCGCCGAGGCCGCCCCTGCCTACCTGATGGCGGTGGCAGGGAATGCGGATCCGATGCTGGGTTATATGACCACGTCATTTCGGGAACACCCGCGCTTGAGAGAGTTATGCGGCGGACGCATCACGACCAAGATGCGGGATCGTTTGACCGATCTCGGCGTCATGTCAGCGGCCGGTGAGGTCCGGCGGCCGGCCGAGGCTACGGTCGATCTCTATGCGTCCTACCGCAAGGCCGGCGGCGACACCCGGGTGAGGGAATTGCTGTGCGAGGAAGGACGCAAGCGGCTTGCGGCAATGCAACAAAAGGGCTTCGATCTCGGATACGGCTATGCCGGAGCGTATGCCGCGCCACCCGAGGTTCAGGCACGGCTGGATGGGATCTACACACACGCCCGCAATGCGCTCTACGCGCGCTTGGCGGATGCCGTGATCGGTGATGTGTGCCCGCGCCGTCTCCGGGTGCGGTCCGCGGCCGAAAACCGCGACGACTACATCGCCCATCCGGGCGCCGGCGAACGCATTCGGACCGATGATAGCGCGGCCGTGCGCTCGCTCTATCCGTCTCGCAAACCGCAGGTGCAAGTCGTGATTTCCGATGGGCTCAATGCCAACGCGGTCAACCAAAACCTGCGCGCCGTCCTGCCAGCCTTTAGGCACGCCCTCGCCGATTGCCGCTTAGGCGCTATCGATATCGTCGTGACCGATGGGCGGGTGCGGGCCGGATACCACATCGGAGCCCTGATCGATGCGGACGTGATCGTGCATTTTATCGGGGAGCGTCCCGGGACCGGCCTCGATACACTTTCCGCCTACTTGACCTATGGCCGCGATGCGGCGGGTCGCTCGCGGTGGGATCCGGGGCTCGATCATTCCTGCACTACCGCGGTTTGCGGTATCCACGCCCACGGCAGGCGCCCAGAGCGCGCCGCGGCCGAAACCGCGCACTATGTCAAGCGCATGCTGGAGGAGCGCCGCTCCGGGATCGCCCTCGGCAAAGAACCAGGAGGCGCATGATTTACCTGCATAGTGCCTCGAGTGGACTGCAGTAGAGTCCCGCGCTTTCATTAAACGCATACGCCGCGGTCTTGCCGCGGGTACCTTAGCGATGGGGTTTCCAAAGGGGAGAAGCGCAGCTCTCCCCTTTGGTCAAGGGCGGGGTTCATACCCCGCCCGCGAAGTATATTGATTTCCCGCACGCTTGCTTTACCCCCGAAGGGCGCCTAAAGTCACCATCGACGAACTTTGTTTAGCGCTGAGTATGGCTATAGAGGTAACGAATAATGAACAACAAAAAGGTCAAGCTCGCCGTGGTGGGCATTGGAAATTGCGCCTCTTCGCTGATCCAGGGTATTCATTACTATGCGGAGAAACATCCGGAGGAGGCCGTCGGCTTAATGCACTGGGACATCGGCGGGTATCTCCCGCGGGATCTCGAGGTTGTCGCGGCCTTCGATATCGATAAGCGTAAAGTGGGCCAGGACCTCGCGCAAGCGATCTTTGCGCCGCCGAACTGTACACAGGTGTACCATCGGGACATCGCCAGAGCCGGCATCACGGTGCGCATGGGCCGCGTACTCGATGGGGTTTCCGAGCACATGCACGATTACGATGAGCGGCATAGCTTCGTCACGGCCCTCGCGCCCGAGCCGAGCGAAGAGGAAGTGGTGCGCGCATTATCCGAGTCAGGCGCCGAGATACTGGTCAATTACCTGCCGGTCGGTTCCGAGGACGCGACACGCTTTTATGCCGGTTGCGCCTTGAAGGCGGGCTTGGCCTTGGTCAACAATATTCCTGTTTTCATCGCCAGTGATCCGGTATGGGCGCGCCGCTTTCACGAAGCCAGGCTGCCGCTCATCGGCGACGATATCAAATCCCAGTTGGGGGCAACCATCACCCACCGCGTGCTCACGGATCTCTTCCGTAAACGCGGCGTGAAGCTGGAGCGCACCTACCAGCTCAATACCGGCGGTAATACGGATTTCCTCAATATGCTGAACCGTGCCCGGGTGAAATCGAAAAGGCGCTCGAAAACCGAGGCGGTCCAATCGGTCGCTGGGGAGAGATTATCCGACGAGAACATCCATATCGGTCCGAGTGACTTCGTCCCGTGGCAGAAAGACAACAAGGTGTGTTTCATCCGCATGGAAGGCCGGATCTTCGGGGATGTCCCGGTAAATATCGAGTTAAGGCTGTCGGTGGAAGACTCGCCGAACTCCGCGGGGGTCGCCATCGACGCCATTCGTTGCGTCAAACTGGCGCTGGAGCGAGGCCAATCTGGCGTGTTGCACGCGCCCGCGGCGTTTTTTTACAAACACCCGCCGTTTCAGGTCCAGGATGACGAGGCTTTTAGGATGACGGAAGCCTTCATCAAAGGCGGTTTTCGCGATCCCCATGAGCTTGCCGATCAGACGCGGCGGGAGGTCCCCGCGGCCATCGCTTAGGGATCCTCCCGGCCCTCCACGCTGGCGTGGAAAAAGTGCCACCTTCTATTACGCCTGGTGCTGCAAGCATGATCCCAGCGCTCACAAAAGGATGGCGGCTCGCTGTTCTGATAGGCGGTTATCCGAAGCGCGGGGTGCTCGCCTTGGCGGATGCGGTGGCACATGGATTAGCGCGCTGCGGAGTGTCGCCGAACCAAGTGACGTTCGTCAGTTGTCTGGTAGCGATTGTCTCGAGCTTGGTGTTCTTGCTTGGATACCCGGTGGCCGCCGGTCTGCTTTTCTGGGGCGCCGGCTCGTTCGATATGGTCGATGGTATGCTCGCGCGGATCACGGGCCGGGTGACGGAACTGGGCGGGTTTCTCGATTCGCTCCTCGATCGCGTCGGGGAAGCGAGCATGTTCGCGGCGATCGCCTACCACTTCGCGACGGAAGGCCGCGCATTCGCCGCGGCCGCGGTATTCATCGCGATGTTCGGCGGGATGATGACGAGTTATGTCCGGGCGCGTGCGGAAATTTTTGGGATTGCATGCGCGGAAGGGTTAGTCACGCGGCCGGAGCGGGTGATCTTGCTGGTCATCGGTCTCCTCTCGGGCCTCTTGGTCGAAGTGATTTATCTTCTCGCCTTAGCGACGCTGTGGACCGCCGGGCAAAGGACGCTGCTGGTCTACCGTCGCTTGCTTGCGCGCGTCTAACGCATGCCGCCGGCCCTGAGCGTGCCGCCGCTCGACACCGGGCTCAAGCTTCGCTTGGGCCTGGTCAAGTTATTCGACCTCCTATGCCGTCTGCCGCCGTGGCCGACCTTGCGCAAGGTGATGAACTACTGCGCCGCTACCATTCCAGACTTGTTTTTTGTCCAGATCGGGGCCAACGACGGCGTGCTCTACGATCCCCTCTACCACTACGTGCGGCGTTACCGCTGGCCGGGGCTATTGGTCGAGCCGGCGCGCTGTTATTTCGCAAGGCTCCAACAAACCTATCGCGCTCACCCGAACCTCATCTTTGAGAACGCCGCTATTTCAGACCGCGAAGAGCAACGAGCGTTGTTTCGCATCCGGGAGGATTGTGATTATTTGCCTCAGTGGTGTGCGGGCTTGGGGAGCTTTCATCGCGAGGTGCTGATGTCCCACCGCTGGGCGATCCCCGATCTCGAACGCTACGTTGTCGAGGAGATCGTGTACTGCGTCACCTTGAGTTCCTTACTGCGGAAACATGCCGTCACCCGGGTCGATGTTCTCTGCATCGATACCGAAGGTCACGACCACGAAATCCTCCAGCAGATCGATTTTGAAAGCGTGCGGCCGCGGGTGCTGCTTTATGAGCACGAATATATGCGCCGGGTGGAACGCAAACGGTGCGAGGCGATGCTGGCGAGCCGTGGTTACGCCTTAAGCCGGCGCCTCGGCGATACGCTTGCATATTTACCCTTACGATCCACCCCGCGTGGCAAACTCGCTTACGGTTAGGAATCCGTAGCCGGTCTTTTTGAGCCAGCCAATGATCGCGCTTAGCTTTGCAAGCGCCGGCTCGCCGGTATTGAAGCGGCAATCGAGGCGGATCCCCGTCCCCGACATATCGACGAACTCCCATGGATGCACGAACAGCACCGGGTCGCGCGCCCGCCCGAGCACGGCCTTGACGAGTGGTAGCGGCAGCCGCAGTACGGAGGAGGTCACGGACACAGGAACGCGTGTGACGCCGTTTGCGACCACGGTTGCGCGCGCGAAAGGGGGTTTGTAAGCGGCCAGCGATGAATCGACGCGGAAGCCGTGGGCGCTCAGTAGCGGCACATAGCGCGCGGGCAGTCGCAGATTGGGCGCACGGAAAGAAATTACCTGCGAATCGAACGGCTCGAGCGCGCGCCGAGTCTTCGCCAACTCGGTCCTTGCCTCGGCATCCCCCATGCGATCGAAGCGCCGGTGTGAATAACCGTGACCGCCCAGCTCATGGCCCCCGGCGCAAATCTCCGCGATGCGCTCTGGATATAGCTCGGCGATCCGGCCGGTGGAAAAGAACGTTGCCAATACGCCTTCGGCCGCGAACATCGCGAGTAGCCGCGGCAAGCCCTCCTCGACGCCGCGCATCGAATCGAGGAATGGCGGACAGTCTTGCTCTAAATCAACCGAAATAACGGCCCGTTTCACGAGTGGCATGCGCATAAACCTGCTCAACCTGCCTGGCGACCGTGTTCCACTGGTATTTGTCGAGTTCTTCGTGAGCCCGGTGAGCGACGGCCGAACGCAGTTCCGGATCCTGGATGAGCGTATCAATATAGCGTGCAATGCCGGTTACATCGTCGGCAAGGAAGCCCGTCTGCTCGTGGCTGATGATGTCTGAAACTCCGGTGTTTCCGCGAGCCACGACCGGGACCTTTTTCAGAAACGCTTCGAGCACGCAGATCCCGAAGGCCTCGCGCGGCGAAGGCGATACGAAGACATCGGACTGACCGAGTAGGTGTAACACGGTCGCGCGGGAAACGCCACCGGTAAACAGGAAATGCGGGCCGAGCCCTGACGCCTGGATCCCTTGTTCGAGCCGGGCCCGCAGCGGCCCGTCGCCGACCATGAGGAACAGGAGGTCCGGGTGTTTTGGCACTAACATCGTGGCGACGGTGATGAGATCCTGAACGCCTTTGCGTTTGTTCATCCGCGCCACCGTGGCGATGATCGGCCCATGGCCTTGGGGCAGGGCGATGGGGTCTAGCGCTCCGTTGGGCGAGTTCGTGTCGATACCGTTCGGGATGGGGAAAACCGCGCCCGTGAACATCGCCCGTGCCTGGCGTTCGACGGGAGAGCTTACGGCAATGACCGCTCGTGCACGCCTAAGAAAAAGCTTTGCCCCCGCGGCGAGCGCGCGCTGTGACGGCGAGTCTCCCAGCAGCGAATGGCTAGTGATGAGGCCCGGGATCCCGAGCTTGGCGGCGATGATGAGAGACACCATCGCCATCGGCGAGTCGAGGCCGTGGCCATGAATAATATCGAATTCCCCCGCGCGCAGGGTTTCTCGTAGCGACGTATATCCCCGGGGAAACAAGAGATGCTCCGATAGTGGGCAACCATCCAGCCTTATAATCGGCAGGCCATTGCTGGCTTCGTGCGCCGAGGCGCGGCCGTAAAGCCGCGCGATAATGTGTACCTCGTGACCACGCGCGACAAGCCCGCGGCCGAGCGCGTCGATCGCGTACTCGATGCCCCCAACGCGGGGATAGTACCAGTCACTTACCAGCGCAATCTTGTAGTTTCTCATGCCGAATTTAGCGTCCGGCTACACGTTTTGACCGCCCGCGATCAAGCGCCCGATGTCCCGGAGGATCCTTGGCAGATTCAGGCCCCCCGGCGAGGCGAGGTATTTTGGGCGCCATACGGGTTTGAAGTTCTCTTCGTAACGGCGCAGGCTTTCGATGTTCTGGAAGTGCTCGCTCTGCCGGTACATGAGCTTGCCGACACGCTGCCAAAGCGGCGCGAGGGGGTGTGCGTCGAGGCTTGAGAGCGGGGCGATCCCGAGGTTGAACCAGCGATAAGCTTGCGCCTTGCCGCCGAGCATGAGCTCGACTAAGAGATAATCCATGACCCCGGCCGGGGCATCGGGATGGTAACGCATGAGGTCGAGCGCCAGTTCCTCTTTGTTGCGGCTGGCCCACAAGATAGCGAAGGCGACGATGCGCTCACCAGCACGGACCACGGCTATGGGCAGCCGGGCAATGTACCCCTCGTCGAAGTATCCCTTAGAGAAGCCCTGTTCACGGGCTTGCTTTTCGTGCAGCCAAGCCTCGGAGACCCCCTTGAGTTCCGGGAGCAGCGGAGCGACATAGGCGGAGCGCACCATCTCGAAGCGCATGCCTTGCTCGCGAACCTTGCGGTGTACCTCGCGCAATTGGGTGCTGGCGACGTTGAGGGGTGAAAATTCATCCAAGCGCACCCGAGCCTCATCCCCGAGCTTGAGGAGCGAGAGTCCGAGGTCGACGTACAAGGAAAGGTTGGCGGCATCCACCAAGTAAAACACGGGCCAGCCGCCATAGCGGTCACATAGCTCGCGGTAGGCCCAGATCAACCGCGACCGCTCTTCCGGCGCGCCCACGGGGTCCCCCAAGGCGACCCAGCTCTTGCTTTGGATCTGGTACATGATGAAGGCATTTTTTGAGTGGCTGAAAAGCAAGCGCTTGTCGCCGAGAAGGGCGATGTTCGCCCGTGTATCGGGGTCTTTTCTCACGATGCGCCGGACTTTGCCGAGATCGTGTGGAGGCTCGGGTACCGGGTCAGGGCGGAATAGGTTAAAAAGCATGGCGCCGCCCGTGATCCCGAAGACGACGAACATAGCGCGCAGGAAGCGCGAGAGATCGGCATCGTAGGCGAATTGCCACCAAAGCTCGTGGGAGTAGGTGAGGTGCTTAAAATTGAAAAGCCCGAGCCAAATCGTGATCGCCAGGATCGCCGTTAGCGCGGAGACCCATTCCACGGTAAACCCCTGGCTAAACAGAGAGGCACGACGCTGAAACTCCCTGCGCGTGGGCAGCAGCACGATGAGGACAGTAGCGAGAATGACCGCTTCCTGGTAGTCCAAGCCCTTAAGCAGGACGGCTGGGATCCCGAGCCCGAGTAGTAGCGCCGAGAGACCATAGGCCCGCGACAAGCGCCGGGAAATGCCGCGCGCGAGGATAATGAGGCCAAGCCCTGCCGCGCTAGCGACGAGATGGGCGATCTCGACAATGCCAAGCGGTACGGAGTCACGCAGGATCCGTAGTCGCTCGCCGTAGGTGGGTATGGCGCCCGAAAAAAGCAGCACGACGCCGGCGAAAACGATAATTACGCCCATGATCTGAGGACCAATCTCCGCCAGCCAATCGGTGGCGGCACCGTGGATGCGAAAGATGCGGGCGCGCCGCAAGACCAGCTCGTAGGCGGCGAACAGGATGGCCGCGAGGCTCAAGGGCGAGAGGTAATATACGCATCGGAACAAGAGCACGGAACCTAGCAACGCGGCAGGCGGGATCTCGGGAAGACCGAGCAGCAGTACGGTCTCGAAAACCCCGATGCCGCCCGGGACGTTGCTCATGCTACCGGCCATCATGGCGAGCGCGAATATGCCTAAAAAGCTAATAAAGTCGGTTCCCGCATGCGTTGGCAGCAGGGTATAAATCAGGGTGCCGACAAGGAGCAGGTCGAGCGTCGCGAGCCCGCCTTGCGCCAAGGCGGTCTTGGCGCTCGGGAGGCGCAGCGACCAATTCTCGGTCGTGAACGTGATCGGGCGTAGGGCGGACACGATTAAATACCCCAGTATCACGGCCATGATGGAAAAGCCCACGTAGCGGCGCACGCCCGGCGGGAGTTGAATCGCGGTGTCGCTGACGTCCCCGCTCGCAAACAGCAGCGACACCGCGAAGATAAAGACCATCCCCATCACGGTGGTCAGGGAGCACATGGTGGTGACGCCGGCGATCTCGATCGCCGAGAGTCCCGCTTGCGAATAGATCCGATACCTTATCGAGCCGCCGGTGAGCATGGTGAACCCGACGTTATTGCCAAACGCCGAGGCGAGGAACGAGGCGAGCGCTGCGCGCCAGTACGGTAAGGGCCTTTGGAGATGGTGCAATGCGAGGACGTCGTAGCCGGTGACGGCGAAGTAGCTTAGGGCGGTGATCAGGAACGCTAAGAGGATCGATGCAGCCGGGAGATCGTTGAAGCTATTAATGACGTCATGGAGATGGATCTCGTGCAGGGTGTGATACAAGACCCAGAGGGCAAGCGTGACGATTGCCAGGCTAACCAGCGCGCCGATGTGCACGGCGAGCTTTTTCCCGACCTGGTGGGCCAAGGCCGTCGTATCGACGCCAGCAGCCGCAGCGTTTTTCATCGCAGCCTCACTTGAGCGCTGATTTTATCCTACAGGGTTACAATCGGCGCGGATTGGTGTCATCATCGAACCGCTAGGCGCTTGCGCAGTCCGCGCGGACTCAAGGAACGGAAGTATAAATGTTTCTTTACGGAGCGATCGTGATCTTTTGTTGCGTCCTGTACGGGGCGAGCGCGGTGCTTTGCAAGTATGCGCTCCAACGTGAGCTGCCGCAGGGCGCGAGCTGGAAACAAAAGACGCGGGCGGCGATCCGCAACAAGTTCTGGCTCGCGGGTTGGCTGGCGGGGGCAAGCGCCAACCTGATCATCATCGAGATCCAGTCGTTGGCGGATATCACGCTGGTCTACCCGCTCCTGAACTTTGCCTATGTCTTTACGCTGATCCTCGGTTATCTGTTCCTGCAGGAAATTCTCTCTCGGGAGCAATGGATCGGTGTGATCACTGCGATCTTGGGTACGGTCATCCTGCTCTTTGTCAGCGATTCATCGACAGGCCACGAAACCTACCTATTACCACTGGGTGTCGTCGCCGGGCTGTCGTTGATCGCGATCATCGCTCTGGTGGCGGGGGCGTTGCGGGACGAGCGCCCGATCCATGAAATCTATTTCGCGACTTGCGCCGGGATCGCTTTCGGAAACGTGGAAATGTTTCTCAAGGTGAATACTAATCTGATCGCCTCGCAGCTCGGCTATTTTTCGATCACCTCCTGGGAAAGTCTCAGCGCGTTTATCACCCTCTGGCCTTTTCTATTCATCGTCATATTCAGCCTCATCGGCTTTATTTTCATGCAGATCGCCTTGACGCACGGTGATGTCTCGGTCAGCGTGCCCTTGGTGATCATTACCCAACGGCCGGTGACGTTGTTGGCCGGTTACTGCGTGTTTGGCGAAGAGTTTCCCGCGATCAAAGCAATCGGTATCGGGGCGATGCTCCTGAGCATCCTTGTCATTACGGTGGCCACCATCAGGAAGGGCGCCGCGGCGAAGCCCGCGGAGGCGGTAAACTGACCGCGATCGCGCCTGTTTTACGGGCCCCTCCCCAGTAGAGAAACACAGAACGGCCGCACGCTGTGCCGATCGATGAGCTCATCGAGCACGCTCAGATCGCCACTCGCAAGGAAAGCGCGGTGCAACTGTTCGGCCTCGGGCCAAAGATGCACCAAGAGCAAGCGGCCGCGGGGAGACAGCTTCGGGGTGAGCAGCGCCGCGAGATCCGGCGCCGATCCGCCGAGGTAGTAGAGAACCTCGCAGACGACGATGAGGTCAAACCTAGCCGGGAGACGCGTCGAGAAGATGTTGTCCGCGTCGAAGCGCGCGTTTTGGTACCGCGAACAGCGGCTCTTCGCCCGGACGATCGCGCGCGCGGAGATGTCCACGCCGATAAACTCACGCACGTCGCGCTCCGCAAGGAGTAGCTCGGAGAACGCCCCTTCCCCGCACCCGACCTCTAGCACACACCCGTAGGCGTTCTGTGGGATCAGCGCGAGCGCCCGGCCGCATTTGTGGTTTTGATACGGTGAACCCTCGTAAGACCAGGGGTTGGGTCGCCGGTAGAGGCGTTCGAAGAAATGACGTAGGACCCAGTCCTGAAAGCTGGGACCCGGCGCCGCGACGAGACCGAACAGCACGCGATGTAACGCGTCACGAATCCGGTTCGGCGGGTAGCGTATGCCTTGGTCCATCGGATCCATGGTTTATAGTGTACACGCGGGGCGCTCGACCATGCGCGACCGATGCCGAACCGGTGACACCCGCGAGCTCTCACTGGCTCGTTTGAGTTATTGATATCCGCTCCTTCTTGACGTAGTGTGGATCCGGTGGGTTTGAAAGAATAAAAGGGGAGTCTGATTCATGAACGCTATTATGGTGAAAATCTTCGATACACTAGCCAAAGTCGGTTTAGATAAGCTCGAAAGAGCGCTTATCTTTGGCGCCGTCCTGGTCACGGTTTTAGCCCTCGCTGTCGGCGCCGTCGAGGCGTCGCAAGCATGGGTTACCTTCCTATTCCGGTGGCTGCATGTGGTCTCCGGCGTGATGTGGATCGGGCTCCTGTGGTACTTCAATTTCGTGCAGATCCCGTCAATGCCCAAGATCCCCGATGAGCACAAACCCGCCATCAGCAAGGTCATCGCGCCAACGGCGTTGTTTTGGTTCCGGTGGGCCGCGTTGTCGACGGTCGTGACCGGGCTCCTGGTAGCGATCATGAACGGTTATCTCGTGAACGCCCTTATCCTCGGCATCGGGACCGGTGGCCGGGACACCTACATCGGGATCGGCATGTGGATGGGCCTCATCATGGCCTACAATGTGTGGATGATCATCTGGCCTAACCAGCGAAAGGTCCTGGGCATGGTCGAGGCGTCCGACGAGGAGAAAAAAGCGGCGGCGCGCACGGCGATGTTGGCGAGCCGCTTCAATACTATGTTTTCGATCCCTATGCTTTATTTCATGGTCGCGGCGCAGAATGTTTCTTAAAGATGCCCGCGCCTCACGCCATGACCCGAGACATCGGCAGGCGCGCCTCCCGCCCGATTTAAGGTATTGAATTCGCCCCTCGCGGTGTCGCCGCGGGGGGCTCTAACTCGCTGGTGACACCGGCAAATATTTCTGGACGATTTGCAACAACGTTTCCTTCTTAATCGGTTTGATTAAATGCGCCGTGCATCCCGCGGCGACACTCTTATCCATTTCCTGCTTTATGGCATGAGCCGTCAGGGCGATAATCGGGGTCGGATCGCGGCCCTGTTCCGTTTCCCACTCGCGCATGGCGCGCGTTGCCTGGTGGCCGTCCATCACCGGCATCTGGATATCCATCAATACCAGACCATAGGCGTGGGTCTTGAACTTCTGGAGCGCCACGCTCCCATTTTCTGCGTCCTCGATTTTATAAGGCGTTTTCCGCAGATAGGCTTTGATGAGCAGCCGGTTATCGGGCGTGTCTTCCACCAATAAGATAGGTAAATGTTCCGCGCGCCGTTCAGGTAGCGGCGTTGTGACGATGTGGTCTTGCGTTTCGTCTAAGGTTTTTAGCATGGCGACGTTGATTGCTTTGATCAGCTCCACGGACTTTACCGGCTTGATCAAGTAGGCGCCGATCCCGAGCGCGCTGGCTGTGCTCATATGACTGGCAAGTTGCGACGAAGATACCATTAGTATCGTTTTGCACGATCCGCCCGCGGTATGCAACGCCTCAACCACCGCAAAGCCATCGACCTCCGGCATGTGACAATCGGTAATGACGACACCGTAATCTTGTCCCATGCGGCTCGCCTCCCGGAATACCTGAATGCCCTCCGCGCCACCGTGGGCCTCGCTTACCAACGCGCCTTGAGCGCTCAGTGCTTCGCGCAAGATCAGTCGATTAGTCGAATTATCATCGATGATGAGCACCCGAACGTCCTTAAGATTAAAGGATGCATCCGTAGCTATTCTAGCCTGGGGCTCCGGGGCGGACCCCAGACTGATGGCGAACGATAAAACGCTACCTTTTCCTTCGACACTCTCCGCACGTATCCACCCACCCATAAGCTCCACCAGGCGCTTGGAAATCGTGAGGCCGAGCCCCGTCCCTCCGTACTGTCGGGTCGTGGATGAATCAGCTTGGGAAAAGCTATCGAAGATGGTGTCGATTTTGTCCGCGGGGATACCGATCCCGCTATCCACTACCGAGAATAAAAGCCGATAGGGATCGCTTATATCGGGATTAGACGAGACCTTGACTACTACCTCGCCCTTATGGGTGAATTTGATTGCATTCCCGACAAGGTTTAAAAGGATCTGGCGAAGCCGCGCCGCGTCGCCCTTCACTTGGGTCGGGACATCTATGCCGATGTGACAGAGCAACTCGAGATTCTTCTCGTCGGCTCTCAACGCGTGAATATCGGCTGTTTCTTCGACCAAAGTACGTAAATTGAAAGGGATTTTCTCGAGAACCAACTGCTCGGCTTCGATCTTCGAGAGGTCCAGTATATCGTTTACTAGCGCCAGCAATGCTTCTCCAGCCTTTTTGAAGACACCGACATAGCGTTTTTGCACGCGCGTCAGCGGGGTCTCGCTGAGCAGCTCGCCCATGCCGATAATCGCGTTCAGCGGCGTCCGGATCTCATGGCTCATGGTTGCCAGAAACCCGGTTTTCACCGTGGATGCCTTGATGGCCGCATCCCGGGTAACGGCGAGCTCTTTGGTTTGCAAGCTAACCTGGCGTTCGATTTCCTGATTCCGCCGGCTTAACTCCCACGCCTGTATTTCCCTCGCCCGGACGAGGGCTACGATTAATGTCGTCACACCGATTCCTAGCACGATGGCGGTAGCGATCAACCCCTTGTCGATCTCCCTCCAAAGCACCTGCCTTTCCACGACCAACTTCATCGAATAATAGGGAAACTGCGCCAGTGTTTCTTCCTTGAACGCGCTGATGGAAAAATTCGCGTTTTCCGGCGCCACGGTGCCGAGCTGCTCGAATATGAGTTGCCGTCCCGTGACGCCCTGAGATTCCGTATACAAGCTTACCGAAACATCATCCCGTAACAGGGACTCGCTGAATAAATGGCCGGGATTCACGAGGATAGCCACAAACGCGCCGGGCACGGTATTCGATCGCTGGTCCACGCCGGCGCCATGCGCCGAACCGGTGCCGATCGCTTTGATGAGTGTATAGGGACGAATACCCTCAGTGGCCGAAGCCGGAGGGCCGGGGACCACCATACCGGTGCCGACCGCCGCGCGCAGGGCATCCGCAAAACGCGGGTCAGAGAGAATCTGATCGTTGTAGAGCGCTTCTTTCGCGGGGCTTCGACCGATGTATAACTCGCCGCCGCTACCCCACAAGATCGTGGGACCCGCGGGCGAAGGATCCCCGCCCGCATCCGGTCTCAACGCCATATCTTTCCGGAGGTGAGTTAGAGGAACGCCGCTCCTATGAAAAGAAATTGATTCGATGAATGGATGACGCGCGAGCAGCGATTTAAGAAAGGCAGGTAATGTGGCTACCGCAGAGGCATCCAGCCCCTCCACAAGCGCGGCGATATTGTCAAGAGAGTTATGAACGGCCGAAGCGCTGAGGTTGACTGTATCCCGTAACAGTATCGAGTCAAAAGCGAATTGCTTTTTTTCGGCCTCGAGCGCATTCTGCCACGCTAACATCACAAGCAGCAAAGAAAACGCCGCGCCGAAGATCGTGCTTACGGTATATATCAACGGCTGCGACGCGTGCCGCACCTCGTTCACGCGGTAACGCCCCTCCACGGGATTAATCGTAGATAATCTCGGCCTGTTCCAGGTAGGCCTGTAACTCGTCCACGGCGTTCGTTATCGCTTCGCTGTCCCGGATCTGCGCGCCCCGTTCTAAAATCCCGCCAAGCTCACTCAGGGCATTGAAACCATACCCGCCCGCGCAACCTTTCATGTTATGACCTAGGATCCGCACCGTTTCCATATCCTCTTGCGCTAAGGCTGCGCGAATCGTCAATGCATCCTGCCGCCTATTATTCAAAAAACCCGGGATAAGATCTTTCAGCTCCGGGTCTACGCGAACAATTCTCGTTGCCATTATTTTCGATCTTAACCTCTCAACCCTAATCTTCCTCTGTGGCTTGCCGCGAAATCCTAAACTCCTCCGGTTCGATATGATGCTGTTTAAGCAGCTTGTAGAATTCCGTTCGATTGCGTCCGGCGAGCCGCGCAGCGTGGGAAACGTGGCCGTTCGTGACCCGCAAGACGCTTACGAGATAACTTCGCTCGAAATCCTCTTTGGCGTCCTTTAACGTCTGAACATGAGCGGGATGGTCCCGCAGCGCCTTTTGCGCCATGGCCAGCGGGATAATATCGGTACTCGTGAGGGCGCAGCATAATTCAACGACATTCATGAGTTGCCGAATGTTTCCGGGCCACGCAGCCGAGGCTAAATATTCAACCGCCTCCGGTGCAAAGCGCTTCCGTTTCTTATTGTCGCGCTGGCCTACACGTTTCAAGAAGTGATTTAAAAGCGGCTGAATGTCTTCGCGGCGTTCCGCTAAGAGGGGTAGGTGAAGCGGCACCACGTTCAGCCGGTAATACAGGTCCTCCCGAAACCGGCTGGACTTGACCCCTTGTTCCAGATCCGTGTTGGTTGCGGAGATCACGCGAACATTCACGGGGATCCCGCGGACCGATCCCACGGGGCGAACCTTGAAGTCCTGCAACACGCGCAGCAGCTTCACTTGTAAGCCCAAAGGCATGTCGCCGACTTCGTCCAGAAACATCGTGCCTCCATTGGCCGCTTGAAACAGCCCCTCATGTTTCGTTTGCGCGCCCGTAAACGCACCTTTCTCGTGTCCAAATAACTCCGACTCGAGGAGTTGCTCGGGAATGGCGGCACAGTTGATCGCGACAAAGGGCTGATCCTTGCGCGCACTGCCCTCGTGAATGGCCTTGGCCAGCGCTTCCTTGCCGGTGCCCGTGGCGCCGGTTATCAAGACCGTAACGTCGGTCCCGGCGAGGAGTTTCGCTTGTTCCAAGAGCTGGGTGATCTTCTCGCTGCGATATATTATTTCCTTGCCGAAATTCAAACCGGAGTCCGACTCGCCGGCCGCGAGCCGAAGAGTATACCCTACGCGGGCCACGAGCTCGTCCTTGGCGATAGGTTTGGTCAGAAACTCCGAGATCCCGAGGTGCATGGCTTTAACGGCATCGGCGATTTGCGCCTTGCCGCTCAGCATGATCACCGGCATCAGCGGGTTCTGGCGGTGGATCTTGGAAAGCAAGGTCATGCCATCCATACCCTGCATCACGAGATCGGTGATTACCAGATGAGGACGAATAACATCGATGCGAGCCATCGCGTCACTTCCGGACATCACCGGATCGACCGCGAAACCCGCATCCTTCAGCCACGAGGATAACAGCGAGATCATGTCCCGATCGTCGTCTACGAGAAGAACGCGATACTGCATAGACTTCGTCGGCTCGGCCACCCTACCGCTTTTATTCCACGGTCACTGATTTAGCGAGATTACGCGGTTGATCGATGTCGGCCCCTTTAAGCACGGCGACGTGATAGGCAAGCAGTTGCAACGGTACCGTATAGACAATTGGGGCGATGAGGTCATCGACGGAAACTGTTTCGACGGCAACGACGCTGTTGGCGCTTTGCATACCGATACTCGGATCGGCAAAGACATACAGCTTGCCTTTGCGTGCCCTGACTTCCTCCAAATTCGATTTCAGCTTTTCCAATAATTCGTTGTTTGGCGCGACGGCGATGACCGGCATATCTTCGTCCACCAGCGCCAAGGGCCCGTGTTTTAGTTCGCCGGCCGGATAGGCCTCGGCGTGAATATAAGAAATTTCTTTCAGCTTGAGGGCGCCTTCCATCGCGACTGGATACATCGCGCCACGGCCTAAATACAGGGCATGATGTTTATCCGCGAACTGCTCGGACAACTGCTTGACTTTATCGTCGAGCAGTAAAGCCTGGTTCAGCTTCCCGGGCAGGCTTTCTATCGTTGCCACCAACGCTTTCTCGGCCGCCGCATCCAATCCGCGCCGTCGACCGAGCGCGACCACCAGGAGCAGCATGGCCGTAAGCTGGGTCGTAAATGCCTTCGTCGAGGCCACGCCGATTTCGGGGCCCGCCCGCGTTAAGAAGACGAGACTGGCTTCGCGCGTGAGCGAGCTTTCGGGGACATTACAAATCGCCAAGGTATCCAAATATCCGGAGGATTTCGCGAGTCGCAACGCGGCCAATGTGTCGGCCGTTTCTCCCGATTGCGAGATCGCGACGAATAATGTGCCCGGCTGCACCACGGACTTGCGATAGCGAAATTCACTTGCTATCTCGACGCTGCACGGGATGCCGGCGACGCCTTCCATCCAGTAGCGGGTGACGAGACCGGCATGGAAGCTCGTTCCGCAGGCAATGATTTGGACCGCGCACACCTGGTCGAAAACAGCATGCGCCCCGAAACCAAACGCGTCCTCGACGACCCTGCCTTCTTGGGTTCTGCCCTCTAAGGTGTCGGCCACCGCCCGCGCTTGCGTGAAAATCTCCTTTAACATGTAATGCCGGTAGCCTGCCTTGTCCGCGGCATCGGCGGAAAGTTGCGAGATGGAAATCGGCCGTTCGACGCGCCGTCGCCCGGCATCATAAATCGCGACGCTGTCGCGCCGGATGTCCGCAACATCGCCTTCCTCCAAAAAAATAAACCTCTGGGTCACCGGCAGGAGCGCGAAAACATCGGAGGCGATGAAAGTTTCTCCGATCCCTATTCCGATGACGAGCGGGCTGCCGCGCCTCGCGGCAATGAGCCGGTCGGGTTCCGATGCGCTAATGACGCCGAGGGCAAACGCGCCCTCGAGCTCTTGCGCGGTGTCAAGCACCGCGGTAAGCAAGTCTTTCCCTGTCTTTATGTGGTCGTATATCTGGTGAACCGCGACTTCGGAATCGGTGTCGGAGGTGAACTGATAGCCTTTTTCGCTCTGCCGCAAGCGGAGCTTATTGTGGTTCTCGATGATCCCGTTATGCACCAATGCGACGCAATCATTGGAGACGTGGGGATGGGCGTTGCGGGTGCTCGGTTCGCCGTGGGTCGCCCAGCGCGTGTGGGCAATGCCCAAAGAGCCCTGAACCAGGGTGTCTTTGAGCGACGCCTGGAGCTTATCGACCTTGCCTAAAACACGCAGGCGCTCCAACGACCGCTTATTATCGATTACTGCGATCCCCGCCGAGTCGTATCCGCGATACTCCAAGCGCCTTAGCCCTTCGACAAGAATGGGCGTCACATCTCGCTGTGCAACTCCGCCGACGATTCCGCACATAACGGTCCTCGATTAAAAAATTATTGCGTGTAACTCGGATAACCTAGCTTATAACGGTAAGCGATACCGTATTTCTTGCTGACATTATTATAACCGTCCCGCCAGGGGGCAAATACCGCACCCAACAGGCCGTGGGTCGTCTGCCTCAAACTTTGCGACCTCATGACCTTACGCCGGCAGTCTTACGGGATGGCAATCCAAACGCGGCTGTCCCTCACTCTACCACCGCTGCCCTGGATCTGAAAAACTCGACTGCCGGACTTTTTATTTCGGCATGGTCTTGGCATACTGAATC
>JBIMKC010000006.1:22838-36110 GCA_043673925.1 Chromatiales bacterium
TGAAAAACTCGACTGCCGGACTTTTTATTTCGGCATGGTCTTGGCATACTGAATCTCGGCAACAAATTTCTTATGCCGGGATCCGGGCTCCGGGCTCGCGGGAATCGCCATAGAACCGGCATGTCTCCCGCGATCGCAGCGAAGATTTACGAGTAGGAATGCGATGATACAACGGGTGGTAGCAGAATGTGCGGACGCGCGTGCAGGGGCCATGTACTGGATCACGCCTTTGGTTTTATCGCTTCTTTTGTACTGCCCGTGGGCGGACTTGAGCTATTACGCGCAGTCGGTGACGGGGCAAGCTTCTCTGTTATTAAAAAGGAGACCGATCAGTTCCGTTATCGCCGAACCGCAAACCCCCGCGCAAATCAAAGATAAACTGCATGTGATTCTGGAGCTGCGCGGCTTTGCGATCGACAAGCTCGGCCTCACTGACAATGGAAGCTATCTTACCTTCGTGGATCTCGATCGCAGGGCGGTCGCGTGGAACGTATTCGCAACTCCGGAGTTTTCACTCAGCCCCTTGAGCTGGTGTTTCCCGTTCGCAGGCTGTTTGAGCTATCACGGCTATTTTTCCGAGAACCGAGCTCATAGCGCCGCGGCAGGCTTATCGAAGGCCGGAAACGACGTTTTTGTAGGCGGGGTCGCGGCGTACTCTACGCTCGGCTGGTTTCGAGATCCGGTCTATAGCACCATGCTAAGCTGGAGCGACACGCGGATCGGCGAGGTTATCCTGCATGAAATGGCGCATCAAACGGTTTATGTTCCGGGCGATAGTGCCTTCAACGAAGCCTTTGCGACGACGGTGGCCACGCAAGGCGTCCGGCACTGGCTGGTGCAGACCAAACAGCATGAAAAGGTCAAAGATTTTGATTTAGCGAAGCGCCACGAAGATGCCTTCGTCGCGCTGGTGCTCGATACGGCGAGGCGCTTGCAAAACCTCTACGCATCGCGATTGATTTCAGCGGAGATGCGCGCCGCGAAACAAGGCATTTTTACAGATTTACGCGAGCGGTACCGCGCGGTGCGCGATCGATGGGAGGGGTATTCGGGCTACGATGCATGGATGGCGCGGGACCTAAACAATGCCAAGCTCTCCTCGATCGTTACTTATCGGGAGCACACCCGGGCATTCGAACGGCTTTTTGCCAATGTGAAGCAGGACTTCCGAAAGTTCTACCAACGAGTCACGGCGATCGCGGAGCTAACTCCGAGCGAGCGTTCCGCGTTCTTCCGGCATCTTGTAGGCCATAGCGTGGCGGGCCAGGTCAGCGTTCCATCCCCGCTGGACCATAAGTCCTAGGATATTCACAAGCTCTCACGATTGACTCGATAAGAGGGCGGCCGTTAACCAAGCCGCGCGATTGCTCCCGAGAAGTTTTGCGGCGGATCCCCATGCGCATCCGGCCTATTTTCGTATAGAATTTCCGTTGTTCGCGTGCTCAAGCTTGTGCGGCATTCCATCTCGCGCGCGACGGTTGTGGGATCCCGATGCCAGGGGGTCGAGTGCAGGATTTGCCTTATGTTCGAGACGATCATTGATCGGGACCGCTTAAAGCAGCATCTTGGTGCGGCCGGATGGGTTATTGTTGATTGCCGGTTTGATCTAACGAACAAGCTGGCGGGGCGGGTAGCCTATCGTGCGAGTCATATTTGGGGTGCGGTGTACGCCGATCTCGAACACGACTTGAGCGGTCCTCCGTTGATAGACCACGGGCGGCATCCTTTGCCAAGCCCGCAAGCGCTGGAAACGCTGTTCGGGCGCCTGGGTATCGAAGACCGCACGCAGGTCGTGGCCTACGACGCCGCCGGTGGTTCCATCGCGGCGCGCTTGTGGTGGTTACTCCGCTATATGGGGCACGACAAGGTTGCCGTCCTCGACGGGGGGTGGCAGCAATGGATCGCCATGGACTTTCCGCTCACGGCCGGTGAACAATCCAACCCCGCGGGGGGTTTTCACGGCGCACCCGAGCGTCATCTCTTGCATACGATCGACGAGCTCGCGCGGGCATCATTGCTGTTGGATTCGCGTGATCCCGCCCGCTATCGCGGAGACTATGAGCCCATAGATCGCGTGGCGGGCCACATCCCCGGAGCGATAAATCGCTGCTGGAAGGATAACCTCGATGCCGAAGGTCTATTTCTCTCCGCGGACGAATTGCATCTGCAATTCACAACGCTGTTCAAAGAAACGCCTCCACAGCGGGTCTCCGTATATTGCGGTTCCGGTGTGACTGCCTGCCATAATCTCCTGGCGATCAAGCACGCCGGGCTGGAGATGGGCCGGCTTTATGCGGGCTCCTGGAGCGAATGGTGCTTAGATCCCTCCCGCCCGGTGGCGCGTCATAGCGAATAGTAATCGCCTAAACGGGGACGATCTCAGAGCATTGCCGTGCCATCCAAATCGGCGTCATTACCTAAACCGGCGCGGGATGAGCAGCTTTTAAAGCTTCTCGCGGACGGAAATATCTATTCCACCGCCAGGGTGGCTTCAGCGTTCGGCGGTGAAACACCTCCGTTAGAAACACTGGCCGCATTGCTTGGTTCTTACGGTGTGGAAATCGAGGCTGCGGGCGATGACCGGTTGAGATTGAAGCACCCCATCGAGCTTTTGGAGGCGGATCGGATAGTGACCGCCCTGCAACGATCCGGCTCTGCTCCTCATCGCATGGATCTAGCGTTCTCGATCGATTCCACTAACCAGGCGCTTATGGAGAGAGCGGGCCGAGAAGATGCTCACCGGCATGTGTGCTTGGCCGAGTTCCAGCGCGTGGGCAGAGGCCGGCGCGGGAAAGCGTGGATCGCTCCGCTTGGAAGCGGGTTATGTATGTCCGTCGCCTGGGATCTCCGGGTCGCTCCCGAGATCCTGTTGTCGCTCGGCTTGACGATGGCCACCGTCACAGTGCGCGTTCTGAGAAACCTGGGGATCGATGATGTCGGGATAAAATGGCCGAATGACATCTGGTGGAAAAACCGTAAGCTGGGCGGCATTCTGGTTGAAACCAGGGTCGGGCCGAATAAAAAGCACACGGCCGTGGCCGGGATCGGTATCAACGTGGCGCTTCCTCAACGGAGACTATGCGAAATAGAACAACCTTATACGGATATACGGACAGCACTGGGACGGGCCGTTTCGCGCAATGCCCTTGCCACGGCCTTGCTGCACGAGCTTCATACCGCGTTCACGATCTTCGAACGCTTCGGATTTGCTCCGTTTTACGATGAATGTCGAGGGTATGACGTCGTTCATGGGCAAAAAGTACAATTATCCGGGCGCGGGGCGCCCCTGATCGGACGCGCCTTTGGTATCGACCCGAGTGGGGAATTGTCCCTGGAGATGGAGGATTCTACTTGCCGTTTTGAAGCGGGTGATTTAAGTTTTAGACCGGCCGATTGATGCTAATCGTTGACGTTGGCAATAGTCGGATCAAATGGGAGTTCTGGAAGGATGGATACACGCTGGCCCAGGGAAGCGCCGATACAAGAAGCGCGTTCAGCGGGTTAGTCGATTGCGAGTGGGTAAAACTTCCGAATCCACAGCGGCTACTCGTCTCGAACGTTGCCGGTCAAGAGATCGCCGAGGGACTGACTCGATGGGCCATGGAGAGATGGCGCGTCGCCCCGGAATTTGCGACGGTTAGCGTGGCGGCGTGCGGTGTGCGAAACGGGTACGACCAACCAATGCAGCTTGGCGTGGATCGCTGGTTAGGCTTGATCGCGGTTTGGCATCGCCATGCATCGCCGGCGTGCCTAGTGGATTGTGGAACGGCGGTGACAGTTGATGGTTTGTCGCCGGTGGGTCAGCACATCGGAGGACTCGTTCTACCCGGGCTGTCGCTCATGCGGCGCGCCTTGGCCGCACACACCGCCGCAATCGAGGAGACGCGCGCCGGGGACGCGGTGCTCCTGGCGCACAACACCCGCGACGGGGTGGTGGCCGGAACGGCTCACGCGATCGCTGCGTGTATAGACCGCGTAGCTAACGAGATCAAGCGGCGATTCAATGAAGCTCAGTGTATTATTACCGGGGGCGACGCTCGATTTATCACACCTCTGTTAACGAATCGGTTCGTCATGATTCCAAACCTCGTACTCCAAGGCTTGGTAATTTGGGGCCGGCGTCCTCAGCCATGAGATGGTTTGTATTCATCCTCCTAACCGCCAACATTCTGTACTTTGGCTGGGAATATAACGCACATCTGCGCGACGCCATGAAAAGAGCAACGCATGATCGGCCCATCCCGCAACAGGTGGAAAGTCTGAAACTATTGCGTGAGCTCGACCCGCCGCAAACGCCTCGCGCGCGTGCCGGCCCAGCCGCTGGCGAGGATCCCGAGCGTAGGGACGATGCGGGAAGAGCATCAAACATCGGACAAGCGAGCAGTACGTCCGAGCCAACGGCGCCAGTCACGGCGCTCGCGGATGAGCAAGCGAAGACCGATTCTACATCGAAGGCCGTGCGCTCTGCGGATCCTGCGCTCGGTAAACCGCATGATTTCTGCTTTACGGCCGGGCCGTTTGTGGATGAACGGGCGGCGAGCGAGGCGACATCGTGGCTGGGTCATTTTAACGCGCGTAACTGGACTAGGCAGGATGAGAAGATCACTGCTAGGAGATACTGGATATTCATAGAGCCAACTGGGCCGGAAAGCGTCGCTCGCGCTATTCTTGAAGATCTTAAGAGCAAAGGGGTGGAAGATTATATGCTGTTCAGAGACTCGGCTTCAAAGGGGATAATCTCCCTCGGGTTGTACAGCACCGAAGGATCGCTGGAGATACGGCGGTCAGAACTGCGGAAAAAAGGATTCGACCCAAACGTTCGCCCGCGCCACAAGGTTGTAAAACAGCACTGGGTCGATTCCATGGCGAGCGAGAACCCCTCGCTTCGGCAGCAGCTAAAAGAGAAGTTTGGCTCTCAGTGGTCAGCAAGAGATTGCGCTGAGCTGCAGGCCAACCTGCGAGATTAATTCAGCTGCGCCGATTCTCGCGGCATCCCTCGCCAAACGTTATATCAGGTATTCTCGCGGGAGCTATCGGTATGCAAGTCGCGGTGCGGCGGGAAATATATCGTAAACGCGTGATAAGGACATTCCGAGCTGTTGCAGCGCTTGCTCCAGATCGGGGCCGGAATAACGGTATTTCTGAAGCACCGCATAGGCTTCGGCAAGGAGATTACCGTAGTATAAAGTGCGTCCGAGTGACGACATCTCACCCGCAGCGCTGGCGGACGGCTGATCTTCGAGTGCCTGCACGTATACCTGAGGAAAATTCCAATATTCTGCGACAAACTGCGACAGTTTTAGCGCATATTGCCGTACGATTTTGGCAACCACTGCGGGGCGCGGAGAAACGGACGAACCGGTGGCCCGGAACGCAACGCATAGAAGCTTGAATAGTACCAACTTGCCAATGTCGTGGGTCAATCCTATAAAAGCCGCATCATTCGCATCCACTTGGTTTTCGTATGCCAACTCGGCACACGCTTGCGCACAATCACGTGCATGGTCCCACAGAGGTTTGCCAATCAGTTGAACGAATATCGGTTTAATTGGAATAGTGGGCCGAAGCAATACCTTTGTTAATACCGATCTTAGCGTGTCCGGCGCAAGTTCTTCTAATGCTTGATTGAGATTGGAAATCGGTTTCGCGGAGCCCTTGCGCGAGCCCTCGTTTGCAAAACGAATAATTTCCGCCGCCACCGCGGGATCTTGCATGGCGAAGGGATAAACACGGTCGACGGTAAATGGCGCTTCGTTGAGCTTGGGAAGAAGCGCGCTTACCGTGGCCGGCATCAGAGGTAAGCTATCTAATGGATATTCACCGTCCAGGACGCTGCGTACTTTTTGTTGCAGATAATGCTCCACGCGGTTGAGTGCCTGATCGGTTTCACTGTCGGGTTCAGTAAAAAGGCCGTTCACGGCTTCGGCCAATGCCTCGTAGTTGGCGGCGGTGCGCGCTGTGTTTTTTGCGGTTGACACTGTTATTTAGGTACACCTGCCAGGAATAAGATAGGGATCAACATGGGGTCCAAGAGCAAGCGTCAGCATCCTATCGGCGCTGAGTTTTGGACCTTTAGCTCCGATGACTCCAAGACAGCCGTTGTGCGCGGCAATTCCAATGCCGTGCGTTATTGTTGCTCCGCATGGGTCGTGAGCGCAATATTTAGCGTACTGACTTGCTTTTTCCAGTCATCGACGGGGTGGAGCAAATGTGGTCGATCCGCACTAACCACTTTAGATCGACCGTGCTTGAAAAGGGGACACGTACCATTCGCCATACTCGCTAGGTCACTAGTTGAATCCCATGGGATCCGGGGGCCAATCGCGGCCAAATCTCATGGTGACGATACGCGCCATGAAAAAGTCACCACGCCAAGCGGGATGACAAAACCATGCCATCACGTACGTTCCACGGGAGATGGGGTGGGTTTCCGGGTTGCTAAGATTTGGTCATAATTTCCTGAGCCAACGGCGAGAACCATGGGCAGGTTGTAACAGACCGACTTTTCGGTGCTTGAAAAGAGGAACGAGCGCCAGTCCCGTCACGAAACCGCCCATATGGGCGTACCACGCGACCCCGCCTTCTTGGGCGCCGGCGAATGCTGTATTAAGCAACTGAAACACAATCCAAAAACCCAGCACTAAAAAGGCGGGTAATCGGACCAAGCGGGAGAACTTAGGCATCGGCAGCAGCACTAAGATCCGCGCGTGCGGATACAAGAGCATGTAGGCGCCAAGCACGCCGGATACCGCCCCGCTTGCACCGACCACCGGTATCCCCGACGTAGGATGCGCCGCGACATGGCTCAGTGCTCCGGCGAGGCCACAAAGCAAATAGAAAACTAGATAGCGGCAGCGGCCCATCGAGTCTTCCACGTCGTCGCCAAATATCCACAGGTAAAGCATGTTCCCAATGAGATGGATCCATCCGGCGTGCAAAAACATGGATGTAAACAACGCCGCTTCGGGTGATACAAACATCAGCCCGGGCGCCAGCCGCGCATGTTCAAGCAGCAGGGCGGGTATGATTCCGAAACTATAAATTAGACGCTGAGACTCCACCTCTTCTAATGACTGCTGCAACAAGAATAGGAGAATACATGCGCCGATGAGCGTGTAGGTCACGAGCGGGCGAGCTTGAAGATGGAGATCGTCTCTGAGCGGGATCAGCATGAGCTTCGTTCGTAACAAGCTAGGGTAATCGGATAGCAGCGTCGCGCCATGTTATTCACAACCTCTTACTCATGCCGCATGAGATCGGCCGCCGTGCCGCGCGTGCTTCTCCAGGCGGGATAGAGGGCCGCGAACACGGCCGCCAATACGCCGATCGACAGTCCCTTAAGAAGAATCGAGGGGACAATGTGTACCGTCATGACCCAACCGAAGGAACGCGGAATCACCACCATCTCAAGCACCACGGCAATGATCATTCCGACGGGGAGAGCGATGATACCGGCGATGAGGCCCATAAAGGCGGTTTCTAAGATGATGAGCTTTCCGATCTGCCTGGGGGTCACCCCGCAGGCGCGAAGCACACCGCGCTCGTACGCCCGCTCCAGTTGCATCGCCATTAAGGCGCTAAAAACGCCAACGAAGGCGGCGCAACCGGCAAGCGTCCGCAAAACCTCGGTAATGACGAACGTGCGGTCAAAAATGCGCAATGAGCCCGCGAATAGAGCCCGGTTTGATTTCACCGCAACCATCTGCGATGGCCCCGATAAGGCCTTGATCCGCGCTTTTAGTCGCTCCTGATCGACGCCTAGGGCGGCATAGACTCCTACGCTAGACACACCTGTGTCACGCCAGTAACGGTCGAAGATAGGTCTGCTCATCGCGACGATACCCTGATCGGATCCATAGTGGTAATAGACACCCAGGAGCGTAAAGTTCCGTTGGCCCCGGTCGGTCCGCAATCGGATCGAATCACCCGGCGATAAACTATGACGGTAGGCATAAGCCTCGGACACCAATACCACGTCCTCTCGGTCGAAAACCTTCCAGATATGCTCAGGATCTCCGCGCTGGAAACGAAACCCCGCGCGCGATTGCGAGCTCAGCTCATAAGCGACCAGTTCCGTGATCTCCCCGGGGTCTTCGATAAGGATACGGCGAGTGGTAGACACCGCCGCGACGCCGGGCACGGACCTGATGCGCTTGACCAGCTCCGGGCCTAACGCCGACGCAGGCGCCCTGGCCGTGGGGCCGGGGACAAAAACATACAGATCCGCTCCCAGCAAACTAGCGAGCCAATCGGATACCGACAGGCGAAAATCGCTGATCATTAATCCCATCCCCACGGTGGTGGCAATCGCGAGCATCAAGGCGGCAACGGCGACGGCGGTGCGGCTGAGCGTGGCGGTGACTGAGCGCAGCGCCATACGTAGAAGCATGCCGACGCTAGGCGACAATAGTTTTCCAACGCCATGAACGATGCCTACCATCAGCACTGGCGTGAGCAGCGCGCTCCCGAAAACGATGGCGAACAAGGCCGCGAACGCCGTCACTAAGCCCCCATTCTGGATCCCTAATGACAGCGCACCTAATGCCGCGATCGAGACCCCAACCCAGCCCGCGATGGCGACTTTGCGGCGGCTCCGGATCTCCAGGTGAGAGCGCGCTAAAGAAAGCCTCGGCAACATCGAGGTCGCCTCGTAGGCGGGGAGCGCGGCCGCGATTAGCGTCGTTCCCATGCCGAGGGCAATGCCTTTCAGGACCGTTGCGCTCGCGAGAGAAAACTGCCTTACCGTTAACACATAGTAGACGTCGTTGATCGTCCTCGTCATTAATTTGACGAGCGCGTCAGTCATCCCTAAGCCCAAGGCCAGCCCCAAGACCGTTCCGGCGCTTCCCAAGAGCGCCGCTTCCGCGAGAATCCATCCAAACACCTCCCCCCGCTTGACCCCGAGCGTGCGCAATATCCCTACCAGGTCCCGTTGCTGCACGACCAGAAAGCGCATCGTGTTAAACACCACAAACCCGCCGACCATGACCGCTAAGAGACCCAAGGCGAGGAGGTTCGCTTGAAACGCGCGTGTCATTCGCGTAACTGCCTGATCACGGGTTCGGGCGGAAATCACGGCCGCGCCGGGAGGCAGCAAGCGCTGGATACGCGCGAGGGCGGCCTCGGTCCGCGGTCCCGCGAGGATGAGATCGATATGGCTTAGGCGTCCCGCCATGCCAAAGAGCTCTTGTGCCGTGGCAATGTCGGTAACCAGCACGTCGTCATAGGATCCCTGGTCTAAATCGCCGATTTCGGTGAGCCAGCCGACCACCCTGAGCCGATGCGCCGCTGTACCTAAGTTTATATCCAAGTGATCGCCAAGTTGGATCTTTAGGCGCGTTCCGCTCGCACGGCTTATGAGCACGCTCGCGGTTTGGGTAAAAAACTTGACCAGGCCGGCCGCGGAGGCCGTATTCTCATCAGCGGGCCGTAGCGCACGGAAGCTCAGTTCCGAAAACGGATCGATGCCCAGTAGTTGCATCGTCTCGCCCGGATAATCCGCGAGCGACACGTGATCCTCCAATACCGGCGCCGCCTGCCGGATCGCAGCGCTGATCTTTAATCGAGTAAAAAGAGATTCCTCGAGACCTCTAGGGCCGCCGATGATGCGATGGGTAGCCTTCCCGACGACCGCTTGAGTGGAAAGCGTAAAAGCGCGATCGGCGCTGGTCCGAGCGGCGTCGATGGCGACCACCACCGCCACTCCCAAGGCGATTCCGAGCACAGCGAGACCGAGCTGCCAAGGATTGCGGATCAAAAAACGTAAGCCCGCGCGCCATAATATCGAGGTCACGATACTGATGCCGATGCCGTCAGCCGTCCCTGTCCTAGACGATAGACGCGGTCGGCGACAGCCACCATTTCTTGGCTGTGCGTGACCATAATTAAGGTCTTTCCGGCCTCTCGAACCGTTTCTTGCAGCAGGTTCATTATAGAGCGCCCGGTCTCGAGATCGAGATTCCCGGTCGGCTCGTCGGCCAGGATCACGGCGGGATCGTGTATCAAGGCCCTGGCGATGGCGACCCGTTGCTGTTCCCCGCCCGAGAGGCGATCAGGAAAGCTCGACCCGCGCCCATCGAGGCCCAGCCGTTCCAGAAACTCCATGGCCTTGGTCTGGGCCTTGTGGCCCGTGATCCCATTGAGCTCGAGGGGTAACAGCAGGTTCTCTTCGACCGTAAGCGTCGGGATAAGGTTATAGACCTGAAATACGAATCCAATATAGCGGCGCCGAAACAGCGTGCGCTGCGTATCATCGAGCGCGTTCAACCAAATCTCGTCGAACCGGACACCGCCTGCCGTTGGCAGGTCGATGCCACTGATGAGATTGAGCAGCGTCGACTTACCCGAACCGCTTCGTCCGGTCACGGCCAAGAACTGCCCCGCGCGGAAGGCGGCGTTCACACCTTGGAGGACTACGCGCTCGGAGCCGCCTTCGTGATAAGTCTTGGTGAGATCACGCAGCTCGATAAACGGTGGCTTAGGCGCCGTATACACAGTGGCGGGTGTAGTGAACTAAGGATGCAATCGCGAGCGTCCGTTCGCGTTGTCGCCCTGGTTTACGCGCGCGCCGCGCGGATTAAACCCCGTCAACGCAAAAGTTTCGCGATGGCTTTGAAATGCTCGTGTTGCGCGTCGCGTAGCCACTCGAACACCACGGACTCGGCGCTGAGCACCGCTACGCCGGATTGTTGCATGCGCGATAGGGCATTCTGGTAATTTTCCAGCTTACGCGAGCACAGCGCATCCTCGGCGACGAACACGTCGAAACCCTGGGCGCTGAGGTCAATCGCCGTCTGCAATATGCAAACGTGCGCCTCCATCCCCGCGAGCACCACCTGTGGCCGAGCGGCATTCCTGACGGCGTCGAGAAAACCGTTGGCTTGCACGCATGAGAACGAGGTTTTCTCGAAGCGTTGCACGCCGCTCGGAAGGTGTTCGATGATCCGGGGCTCCAAGGGGCCTAGGCCTTTCGGGTATTGCTCGCTGGCGAGCACCGGGATCCCTAGTGTTTTGGCAGCCTCCAACAGCAAAACGGTATTGTCGATCACGCGATTAAGGACCTTCACCGGAATCGTGGCGCCGAGTTTCGCCTGGATATCGATTACCACCAACTGACTCTTGGCGGCTTCGCAGAGCAACGCCGCGAATTTGGTTTCCGATGGAGTACTGCCTATGCTACTTGTCCGGTTCATAGGAATTACCCTTGCTGGTGCATATCTCATATTAAATGGGTCCCCTCCCACGAACTGTTATAAAATAACCTAAAAATTCACAAACGCATTACGTTGACGTCGCCCGTGCTCGCTGGCATCCGAATCCAGCGATTAATAAAGCACAACCCAAGCCGCTTGTATAGGGGCTCGCGGGGCGCCGTACCGAACTCTGCTCTGCGCTACAGCGCTCGAACCCTATCTTACAAGCTTTCAAAACGATGGATAAGCGGATTGTCAGACGCATCATCCCGGCGGCGGACGGCCTTATGAGCGGCCTGCGGCCCGTGTTGCAGCGTATTTACCTCGCGCGCGGCGTGCGTTCTTCCGAGGAATTGGACTATTCGCTCACCCGCCTTCTTCCCTACCGTGAGTTGGGCGGCATGACTCAAGCCGTGGAGGTGCTCGCCGGCGCGCTTGAACGCGCCGAGCGCATCGTCGTGGTCGGCGATTTCGATGCCGATGGCGCCACCGGCTGTGCGCTCGCGGTGCGCGGGTTACGGGCGTTGGGGGCGGCGGATGTGCATTATGTCGTCCCCAACCGCTTCGAGTATGGCTATGGTCTTACGCCCGAGATCGTGGCGATCACTCTCCCGTGCCGGCCCCAGGTTCTGGTTACCGTCGATAACGGCATCTCCAGCATCGACGGCGTCGCCGCGGCCCGGCGCGCGGGTGTGCGGGTCGTGATCACGGACCATCATCTGCCGGGGCCCGCGCTGCCTGAAGCGGATGCGATCGTCAACCCCAATCGGCCCGGGGATCTTTTCCCGAGCAAGGTCCTGTGCGGTGTCGGCGTCATGTTTTACGTGCTGACGGCGTTACGCGCTCATCTGCGCGCCTCGAATTGGTTCGCCGGCAAGGGAATACCGGAACCGAACCTCGCCGCGTTCCTGGACCTCGTCGCGCTCGGCACCGTGGCCGATGTGGTCCCGCTCGACCACAACAACCGCATTCTCGTGGCCCAAGGGCTGGCCCGGATCCGGGCCGGGCGCTGTGTCCCCGGGATCCGCGCCTTGGTGTCGGTTGCGGGCCGCGATTTAGGGCGGCTGTCCGCGCGTGATCTCGGCTTCGCGGTCGCGCCGAGGCTCAATGCCGCGGGCCGTTTAGCGGACATGTCGCTTGGGATCGAGTGCCTCCTCGCCGAGGACGAAGGCACGGCTTCGGGCCTGGCCGCGCGGCTCGACGGGCTCAACCGCGAGCGGCGCGACATCGAGGCTAAGATGCACGAAGAGGCGATCGGATCGCTGGCAAGCCTTGGATCTCGGGAAATCAATGAAACGGCCTACGGCGTTTGCCTGTTCCACGAGGACTGGCACCAAGGGGTTGTGGGGATCGTGGCCGGCCGCATCCGCGAACGCATCAATCGTCCCGTGATCGCTTTCGCCTTGGCCTCGGGAGATGAAATCAAGGGTTCGGCGCGCTCCGTTGCGGGCGTGCATGTCCGTGACACGCTCGATGCCGTGGCCGCAGCGCACCCGGGGCTTATCAGCAAGTTCGGAGGGCACGCCATGGCCGCGGGAATGGTGTTGCGGCGCACGGACCTAGCGGCGTTCGCGCGCGCTTTCGACCTGGAGGTCGAGCGGCGAATGTCGCCGGAGACGCTACGCGATGTGGTCTATACCGATGGCGAGTTGGGTGCGAGCGATTTAGGATTGGAAATGGCCGAAGCCCTGGAGCATGCCGGTCCCTGGGGCCAAGGCTTTCCCGAGCCGCGGTTCGACGGTGAATTCGATCTGCAAGCCCCGCGAGTGGTCGCGGACCGGCACCTAAAGTTCGTCCTGCGGCCTGATCAAAGCACGCATTCCGTCGCCGGCATCGCATTCAACGCCGTGGAATCGGGCTGGACTCTGGAGGCGCGGCGCGTGAGGCTCGCGTACCGGCTGGCGATCAATGAATACCAGGGGTCTCGCAGCCCGCAACTGATCGTCGAGCACCTGGTTCCAGCAAGCTGATCCAGCCGGCAGCTGCGGAGCGGGAACCGCACCTGCGCTCGGACTTATGAAATCGCGCATCATCGCCCCTTGAAGATTGATCCCAGCACGCCGCGCACGATCTGCCGGCC
>JBIMKC010000007.1:0-11105 GCA_043673925.1 Chromatiales bacterium
TTGTCACCGCGCTGATGCAGACGATTCATCGCCGCCGGAAGATCACCGCTGACGATCCGAGGCAGCAGCTCGAGGGCGGCGTCGAGCGCCGATCCGATCGCGTCCCGATCGGCGCTCGAGGGCCGGCTCAAGAGGAACGGCGTGACCAGCTCGCGCGCTCCCGGGTGTCCAATTCCTACGCGCAGGCGAACGAAACCGGGATCGGGCACGCAGGCCAAAATATCCCGCAGGCCGTTGTGCCCGCCGTGACCACCGCCGCATTTCAAGCGCGCCGTTCCGGGGGGGAGATCCAACTCATCATAGGCCACCAATACCGATGCCGCCGGCATTCGATAATAGTGCGTGAACGCCGCGACGCTGCGCCCGCTATGGTTCATGAACGCCATGGGCTTTAGCAACCAACACTCACGGCCCGCGAGACGGACCCGGCTGATGTGGCCAAAAAAATGCCTTTGTTCCTGAAACTCGGCGCCGCACGAGCGCGCGATCCGATCCAGCAGCCAGAAACCGATATTGTGGCGCGTCTCCGCGTACTCGGGGCCCGGGTTGCCAAGACCGACGATGAGATCGATCCCCGTGCGGTCCGACACGTCCGAGCCAGATCAAGCGCTCGGTTTCGGTTCGGTCGCCGCCTCGGCCGTAGGCTCCGCGGTCGCCGCTAGAGCCTCGCCTTCGGGCACGACCACCCGCGGGATATGCACCGAGACCACGGGCTGGGCCGGATCGCCTCCATGCAGGAGTCCGGCGGCCTCGACACCGGCCGGCAGGCTCAGGTCCGAGAGGTGCAATGTCGTACCAACGGCAATGTCCGCAAGATCGACAGCGATGAATTCCGGCAGGTCTTTCGGCAAGCACACGACTTCGACCTCGGTCATCAAGTGGCTGATGACGCCGCCGCCTTGTTTAACGCCGACACACTTGTCCGCGTTAACAAAGTGAATCGGCACCCGCATCGTGAGCTTCTCATGCTCGCTCACGCGCAGCAGATCGACATGCATGATGCTTGGCCTAAAGGGATGCCGTTGCAGATCCTTGAGCACTACCTTCTCCGTCGCGTCGTTCAGATTCACGCTCAGAATATGCGAATAGAACGCTTCCTGCGCCAGATGTTTATCCAGCTCGTCGTGACTCAACTGCAGCATCACCGGGTCTTTACCGGCGCCATACATGATGGCCGGGATCTTGCCCGCGCGGCGCAGGCGGCGGCTCGCACCTTTCCCGGCGCCGGCGCGGCTTTCAGCGCTGATTTCGAACTGATTCACTTTGATTTCTCCTTGCGGTTTTCACGGCTGCCCTTGCGGTCGGGATCGTTTGGCCATCAATCCATAAACATCGAGCTCAAGGACTCTCCCGAGGCGATCCGGCGTATGCTTTCGCCTAGCAGCCCAGCGACACTGAGCTGGCGGATCCGCGGGCAAGCGGCCGCCGCGGTTGCAAGCGGTATGGTGTCGGTCACCACCAGCTCATCCAATGCCGAAGACTGAATACGCTCGACGGCATTGCCCGAAAGCACCGGATGCGTGCAGTAGGCTAAAACCCGTGTGGCGCCGTGGGCCTTAAGCGCTTTGGCGGCCTCGCACAGGGTTCCGGCGGTATCCACCAAGTCATCGATCATGACACAGGTCCGTCCCTCGACATCGCCGATAATATTCATGACCCGGGCCTCGTTGGGGTTGGGACGGCGCTTGTCGATGATCGCGAGATCCGCATCATCGAGCCGCTTGGCCAGCGCTCGCGCTCTGACGACGCCGCCCACATCGGGGGAGACCACCATCACGCTGGGGTATTCGTGCTTCCATACATCGCCGAGCAGCACCGGCGAGGCGTAGATGTTGTCGAGCGGGATATCGAAAAATCCTTGGATCTGCTCGGCGTGGAGATCGACCGTCATGACCCGATCGGTCCCCACGCTCGCAATCATATTGGCGATCATCTTCGCGGTGATCGGCACGCGCGCAAAACGCGGGCGCCGGTCCTGGCGCGAATAGCCCATGTAGGGCATGACCGCGGTAATGCGAAACGCCGAAGCGCGCCGGATGGCGTCCGCCATCACCAAGAGCTCGAGCAAGTGATCATTGGTCGGGGCGCAGGTAGGCTGTAGCACGAAGACATCGCGCCCGCGCACGTTCTCCGTGATCTCGACCATCACCTCGCCGTCGCTGAAACGGCCCACCGTCGCCTTCCCCAAGGGGATCTGCAGATGGTTGGCCACGGCCTGCGCCAAAGCAGGGTTGGCGTTGCCCGTAAACAGCATCACCGAATCAAACGACATGCCTACTCCTTGGTCACCTATACATGGCTGGGGTGCCAGGATTCGAACCTGGGAATGCGGGGATCAAAACCCCGTGCCTTACCGCTTGGCTACACCCCAAAAGCACCTTGATGCGAGCCCCGCGCGTGCTCTCTAGCGAGCCGATCCAACAACGGGGAGCGGTTTAACCCTCTTGCCACAAACCCTTGCCAATCATCAGGCAAGACGCGTATCACATCGCGCGCCCGCGCTTCCGCGCTAAAGTGAACGAATACGCAGGCACCGGTTCCTGTTAGCCGGGCGTCGCCCCATTGGTTAAGCCAGTCCAGGGCCCTTGCCACTTCCGGGTAACGCGCCCGCACCACGGGTTCGCAATCGTTGCGGCCACCCGAGTTGATGAAATCGGCGATTGTGATGGCAGTCGAATCCCGTGTCAAATGCGGATCGGCGAACACTGCCTCGGTCGATACAATGCAGGGGGGTTGGATGATCAAAAACCAGGGCTCATCGAGCGATAGCGTCGTCAGCTTCTCTCCGACTCCTTCCGCCCACGCCGCCTGGCCATGGATAAAGATGGGAATATCGGCGCCGAGTTTTACCCCTAATTCGATCAGGCGCTCGGTGGGCAATCCAAGTCCCCATAATTGGTTTAAGGCCACGAGCGTGGTTGCGGCATCGGAGCTCCCTCCGCCGAGTCCGGCGCCGATCGGCAAACGCTTTTTTACCCTGAGATTGGCGCCGAAGCGGGTACCGGTGGCCGCCTGTAGAGACCGCGCGGACTTGACCACCAAGTCATCGTCGGCAGGCACGCCGGGCAGCTCCGACAGACGCCGGATGCAACCGTCCTCGCGCGGATGGATTTCGATGCTATCGCCCCAATCCAGGAATTGAAATACGGTTTGTAACTCGTGATAGCCGTCCCCGCGCCTCCCGGTAATGTGGAGAAAAAGATTGATCTTTGCTGGTGCGGGCCAGGGCGCGGCGAGCATTTTTCAACCCATCTCCCAGCTTTGCACGACCATCCGCACCTTGAGCTGATCGCTGTGCAAGAAGAGCTTGAGCGGGAGATCGACCGTCCCGCTGCGGCCATAGCTCAGAACACTGATGCGCCACCCAGACTGCTCTAGATCGATCATGCGGCCCAAGGGATCCAACTGAAGCCGGGATACCGGGGCCTCGGGATCGGGGATCCCACGCACCCAGTAATGCAGACCCGCCACCGGCAGGGTCCACCCGAGCTGCTCCGAGAGCAGGGTCTCGGCATCGCGGGCCGTTAACGATTTATTGTCCGGCGTACGCATGACGACGCCACTCGCATCGCCATCCAGACCGTAGGTTCCTTGTCCCAGCGGGGCGACGATTCGCAGCGAGAAACCTTCACCCGCCTGCCGCCACTGTAAACCCGCCTGCCACCCGTCTCGGGGCGTCTGCACCGCGACGCGCCCATGGAGCGACCAGCGCCGCAAGGCATCGATCTCGCCGCGGTGGCGTTGCCAAGCCTGGTCGATGGCCGCGTTCCCCCCCAAGTGGTAGACGGGCATCTGCGCGCATGCGGTGAGCATGAGCAGCCCAAGCGCGGCATGCCTTGCTTTCACTGGTTGAGCCGTCTCATCACTTTCAGTAGATTCGGGTCCCCCGGCGCTACCCGCAGCGCGCTGTCCCAAACCCGCCGCGCCTCGGCTCTGTCGCCCTTCACCCACAAGATCTCCCCGAGATGCGCCGCGACCTCCGGGTCATTGCGGATCTGGAGCGCTCGTCGAAGATAGCTTTCCGCCTCATCCAAGCGCCCTAAACGGTAAAGCACCCACCCCATGCTATCGAGGACAAAAAAATCATTCGGCGTCAATTCCAGCGCTCGTTTAATGAGCGCATAAGCCTCTTGGTAACGGGTGGTGCGATCGGCGAGAGAATAACCGAGGGCGTTGAGGGCTTGGGCGTTCTTGGGTTCGCGCGCCAGAATGTGCTTCAGATCGCGCTCCAGGAGATCGATGCGGCCGATCTTGTCCGCGAGCATCGCCCGCGTATAGAGCAGTTCCGAATCATAGCCATCCGCCAAGCCGCGGTCATAAAGCTTCATGGCCTCCGTGTACCGGCCTTGGTGGGTCAGTATTTCCCCCGCGATCCGGATTGCCTTGGTCCTCTCGCGCTCGTTCGAGGGTTTGATCGTCGCCAGATGGCGCTCGGCGTCCTTCACCTTACCGTCCTTAACCAGCGCCAGCGCGATGCTCAGTTGCGCGTCGAAATGATTCGGTCCTTCCTCGACCGATGAGTACCAATGGACCGCCGAGCCGTAATCCTTTTTCGCTTCGGCGATTTGTCCCAAGTAATAACGCGCATCGTGGGTGTACTGTCCGCTCCGCGCGATGCGCATAAAACTTTGCTCGGCTCTGGCCAGGTCTTGGCCTTGGAGGTAGAGCAGCCCTAGCGCAAAGCGGACATCGGGGTTGTCGGGTTGCTCCTTGGCAAGGATCTCGAATTGGTCGCGGGCCGCATCGAAACGCTTATTGTCGGCGAGCAGCCTGCCGTAAGCCATGCGTAGATGAAAGTCCTCGGGATGTTCCTTCACGGCCCCCTCGATCCAGGTCAACGCGGTTTGCACGTCGCCCTGCTTTTGCAAGATCCCGAGATAGGCCACCGCCATGTTCGTGTCGAAGGGAGGAAGTCTCAGCGCCCGCTCCATGGTTTCCCGCGCTACCTGAACCTCGTCGGCGCGAAGCGCCAACCACGCATAAGCGAACAAGGCTTGCGGGTCATTTTGGCGTTTCGCTACCAGCCGCTCCATCACCTTGAGCGCCGCGGCTCGGTCCTTTTCGGTGCTGAGTAAATTGGCGATCAGCCGCAGGTTATGACTCGCCTGTTCATCGTCTGAGTCCGTCACGATTTCGAGATGTTTCAAGGCTTCGTCAAGCCGGCCTCCGCGAATCAATAACGCCGCCAGCACCCGCCGCGCCTCCGGATCATCCCCGGCGCGCGCGACCCAGAGCTCGGCCGCTTCCAGCGCGTCGTGTTCGCGTTTGGCAAAAATCGCGATGCGGGTCGCACGCTCCGCGACGCGCGCATCGGCTACTGTACGTGCGATCTCTAAATAATTTTCTACCGCGATCTCGGGATGTCCCCGCTGCCCGGCGATTTCAGCGACCAGGAGCTTGTATAACATCTCTCCGGTGAGGTCGATCCTCGGCGTGGCGGCAACGGCGCTCGCGGAGGGTTGCATCACCGCTTGCGTCCCCGGATCGGGCTGAACCTGGTTCGTAGCGCAACCGGCGAGCCACGCTGCGAGTAGGCACACAAGCCCAGGGCGCGGAGTTTGGCGCCGCTGGAACGGCGCGAACGTCAAGGAATCACGCGAAGACAGCATGGCTGAACTTCTAGATCCATGGTTTAGCAGTGGACTGAAGAACGCGTTGACCGCCCCGGTAAGGTTTTGCAAACAGCGTCCGAAACCTCGGCAGCACTTCCGAATGGCGACTTCGACCAACCCCGGGGATATGCTAATATTGCTATTCTACTGCATTCGTATTAGTAATTACTAAGACACGGGGGTTCTTCGATTTCTGGGAGCCCATCGCCCCATGCATAGAGTCAATTTCCTCCTCCGCCAAGCACGGCCTCCAGCGCAGCCGAGAAGCCCATGCCGCTCTTGGTAGTGGGAATCAATCATAAGACGGCGCCGATAGCCATGCGCGAGCGCGTTATGTTCACGCCCGATCGGCTCCCGCATGCGCTCTCGGAATTTCGCCGTGTCGAAGGCGTCAACGAAGCCCTTATCTTGTCCACTTGCAATCGGACGGAAATATACTGTCACCAGACCCACGCCGATACCCACAGCCCCCTCGCATGGCTCACCGGGTATCAGGGTCTCGATGCGGCGGAGATCAAACGCTATCTATTTTCTTTACCGCAAGAAGACACCGTCCGCCACCTGCTACGGGTCGCGTGCGGGCTTGAGTCGATGGTGTTGGGCGAGCCTCAAATCCTCGGACAGATCAAGAATGCCTATCGCACCGCGCGCCGCTATCAAACCCTGGGGAAATTGCTGAACAGATTGTTTCAGCATGCCTTTTCCGTCGCCAAGAAGGTGCGGACCGATACCGCAATCGGATCGAGCCCGGTGTCCGTGGCGTTCGCGGCGGTCCGCCTTGCGCAACAGATCTTCGGCGAGTTCGGCGCGCGCACGGCCCTGCTCATCGGCGCCGGGGATACCATTGAACTGACGGCCCAACATCTCCACGACCGCGGGATCCGGCATATGCTGATCGCAAACCGTTCGCTCACCCGCGCCGAAGCGCTGGCGGGGCGCTTCGGCGCCTATCCGGTCAGCCTGGCGAACCTCCGCCATTATCTGAAAGAGGCGGACATCGTGCTTTCGGCCACGGCCAGCGCGCAACCGATCGTGACCAAGGCCTTGGTCGAAGAGGCATTGCAGTCCCGCAAACACCGCCTCATGTTTCTAGCCGATTTAGCCGTACCTCGAGATATCGAGCCTGAAGTCGCCACGCTCGCCGACGCGTATCTCTATACCGTCGATGACTTAGAAGTCGTCATTCAGGATAACCTCCGGCTGCGGCAGACGGCGGCCGCGCAGGCGAACGAAATTATCGCCACCCAAGTCAACCGCTTCCTGGACTGGGTGCAGTCCTTGGATGCGGTGGCGAGCGTGCGCGCCTTACGCGACAAGGCCGAGACCGTCCGCGAACAAGCAGTGCAGCTCGCCCGCCAGCGCCTGGAAAGCGGGGCGGACGCCACGGCGGTCATCGAGTCTCTGGCCCATCAGTTGACCAACAAACTAATTCACATCCCGAGCGTGAGAATGCGTGAAGCGAGCGCCGCCGGAAGGCTAGAAGTGCTAAGGGCGGCACAGGAGATCTTCGATATAAGCCCGCCGGACGAATCAATTTAATCCTCGTTCGGCGATCGCGGCATGCGCGGATGCGGCCGCAATCTAGGCCGCCCGGCGGCAACTGGAGTAAGATACTTTTATTTGCCCATCCGCCGATGAAGGATTCTTTGCGCATAAAACTCGAACGGCTGCGCGACAGACTGTCAGAGTTAGATCACCTGCTTGCCGATCAACGGGTGATCAACGATCAAGCGGCTTTCAGAGCGCTTGGGCGGGAACATGCCGAGCTGAGCCCGGTCGTGTCGTGTTTCGGCGAGCATCTGCAAAACCGCAAGGCGATCGAGGCAGCCAAGGAGATACTTAACGATGGCGATCCCGATCTGCGGGCCCTGGCCGCGGAAGAACTGAAGGAGGCCACGGCAAAGGACACGCGGCTCGAACGGGAACTTCATGCCTACTTGCTCCCGAGCGACCCCGCGGATAACAACAACATCTTCCTGGAGGTGCGGGCGGGGACCGGCGGCGGAGAGGCGGCGCTGTTCGCGGGCGATCTCTTCAGAATGTATACGCGCTACGCGGAACTGAGGTCATGGAACATGGAGATCCTCAGCGCCAGCCGCGCCGAGGGCGGGGGTTACAAGGAGATTATCGCCCGCGTCGCCGGGCGCGGGGCATACTCGAGACTTAAATTCGAGTCCGGGGTGCACCGGGTGCAACGGGTGCCCGCGACCGAGGCGCAGGGCCGCATACACACCTCCGCTTGCACGGTCGCCGTGCTGCCGGAAGCCGATGAGGTGACGGACATCGAGATCTCGCCCTCCGATCTTCGCGTTGACACGTTCCGGGCATCGGGCGCCGGCGGACAGCATGTTAATAAAACCGATTCCGCGATCCGAATCACGCACCTACCGACGGGGCTGGTCGTCGAGTGCCAGGACGAACGCTCCCAACATAAGAACCGCGCCCGCGCGCTCGGCCTGCTGCGTTCAAGGCTCCTGTCCGCCGAGCGCGAACGACAGCGCGCGGAACAAGCGGAGAGCCGCCGCATCCTGGTCGGCAGCGGGGATCGGTCCGAACGCATCCGGACCTACAATTTTCCGCAAGGCCGGCTCACGGATCACCGCATCAATCTCACCCTATATAAACTTAACGATATTCTCGAAGGACAGATCGACCTCGTCATCGATCCGCTCATCAGCGAGCATCAGGCGGAGTTGATGGCGGCTACTGGTGCTTAATCAGAAGCGGCCGCGCTCACCAACCATTGGGTCCATCATCGCGGAGGCCGAGCGCAAGCTCGCCGCGTCGGGCTCGGCGCGGCTCGACGCCGAGTTGTTGCTGGCTAAACTCCTCGGCGCCAGCCGCGCCCATCTCTATGCCTATCCCGAGCGCCCCTTACCGGTGCGCGCGGCAATAAGGTATCGGCGGGTCATCGACGAGCGCGCCCGCGGCGTTCCGCTCGCCTACTTGGCCGGATCGCACGGGTTCTGGTCGTTCGAGATCACGGTTAACCCAAACACCCTCATCCCGCGTCCGGAAACCGAGCACCTGGTCGAAACCGCCCTCGCCCTGATTCACACCCACGGCCTGCGGACGGTGGCGGATCTCGGGACCGGCAGCGGCGCCGTGGCGCTCGCCCTTAAGCGCGAAGTTCCAGCGCTCGAAGTGTTCGCCACCGACATTTCTCCGCAAGCCCTCGTGGTCGCGCGGCGCAACGCTAAAGCGCTGGGGCTCTCCGGCATTAAGTTGCTCCGGGGAGACTGGTGCCGAGCGTTGCCCGAGCGGCGGTTTGAACTGATTGTCTCGAACCCCCCTTACGTGGCCTCGGATGACCCGCGCCTTCGCGCTGACGAGATCCGCTTCGAGCCTTTGATCGCCCTGGACGGAGGCCGTGACGGCCTGGAAGCGATCCGCCGTGTCATCGCGGGCGCCGGTGAGCGCTTGCAAGCGGGCGGCTGGATTGCGATCGAGCACGGCGCCGATCAAAGAAAACCGATCGAGATGCTGTTCCGCGCGCACGGATTTCGATCGCTACAGTGTATTCGCGATTATGCCGGCCATGAACGCATCTGCCTTGGGCGCTTCGTCGCGGCGGATTGAACCCGGTATTTCGCCAGCGCCCCGTTCCATGGAAACCTATTCTGGCTCGATGCAAGACCCGCAACTGCTCCGCTACAGCCGCCAGATTTTGTTGCCTGAGATCGACATTGCCGGCCAAGAGCGGCTCCTCTGCGCGAGCGTGATGATCTTAGGACTAGGCGGCCTCGGATCGGCCGCCGGCATGTATTTGGCGGCCGCCGGCATCGGTCACCTCGTCTTGGTCGATTTTGATCGGGTCGATGTGGCGAATCTGCAGCGTCAAATCGCCCACGCGACCAAGGATATCGGTCGGCTCAAGGTCGAATCCGCGGCGGAACGCCTACAGGCGCTGAATCCCGATTGTCGAATAACGGCGATCGGCTGTCGATTGGAGAGCGGCGAGTTGACCAAAACAATGGCCGGCGTCGACGTCGTGGTGGATGCCAGCGACAACTTCCCGACCCGTTTCGCGCTGAATCAGGCCTGCTACGAAACGAAGACACCGCTCGTTTCAGGCGCCGCCATGGGATTCGGAGGCCAGGTGTGTGTGTTTAAACCGGGCCAGGCGGACAGCCCTTGCTATGCCTGCATCTATAACGACTACGATGCGGCCGCGGACACCTGTACGGATTCGGGCGTGATCGCGCCCTTGGTGGGGATCATCGGCAGCGTGCAGGCGCTCGAAACCATCAAGCTGCTCACGGCCACGGGCGTACCCCTGCTCGGGCGGTTGCTCCGCCTCGATGCTTTAACGATGACCTGGACAAGCGCGCGGATCGCTAAGGATCCGCGCTGTCGCGTCTGCGGCGGCCCGGAACCGGTCTCGGCCTAGCGCTTTTGGGCGTTGCTCGCCTCGCGGTCCCGCGTTCCGGCAGAGGATCGCCGGGCTGCGATTGCGCCACTAATCGTCCAACTCGTGGCCGATCACCCCACCCGCGATGGCGCCGGCGCCCGTGGCGAAGGGGTCGCCGTAACTCAATTCACTGCCTAAGAAACCGCCGACCACCCCGCCCAGGATGATTCCGAGCGGCGAGTGACCATCGTGGTGCCGGCGATATCCATAACCATAATCGGAACCCCCGGCATAGTAGTGATGATGCCGGTGGTTTTTGTAATTGTACCGGGGGCGGTACTCCGGATAATAACGCGCAGCGTGATGATAGTGGCGGTGATGGCGGTAATGACGACCATGATGCCCATGATCATGGTGGCCGCCCCCATAATGCCCACGACCATGGTGGTGACCGCCCCCATGATGCCCATGACCATGGTGACCGCCCCACGCAAACCCGGGCAAGGATAAGAGTAAACTTACCGCCATTGCGCTGCCAAGCATAAATTTTTTCATCGGTAACCCCCTAAATAAACCCTGGTCTGTCATCGATCCAACGGGCGCATTGCCCATAAAACGCCGCCAGGATACAGGTGGGAGCCTGAACGGAGGCTGAATACCGGACGAGGCTCGCGGTGGCGTTCAATTACTCGATAAGCGGTGGTTGTGCATGAATTGCCAACTGCGCGTAATGTGAAGGATATCGACCTCGCTGCTGATGTTGTCGGGGAAGGGCGCGAACGGTTGCGCTAGATTCACGATCCGAATCGCCGCCTGGTCGAGGAGTTTAAAACCGGACGGCCGTCGCACCGCGATGTCAAACACCGAGCCATCGGCCCGCAGCGCCACATCGAGGATCAGGCTGCCGGCGAGCTTATTGCGGCGCGCTTCCTCGGGATAATTGAGGTTCCCGACCCGTTCCACCTTGGTCCGCCACGCCTCCATATAGGCGGCGTAGCGGTACTCCGTCGTGGTGGCGGAGATGAATTTGCGTTTCGGCCGCTTAGCCCGTGCTTCCAAGCGTTGGGCCAGCTCGGCATTCAAGCTGGCCATCGCCAGGCTCTGGCTGATCAACACCGTCGCACTCGCCGGCGGCGCCGCCG
>JBIMKC010000007.1:11205-31328 GCA_043673925.1 Chromatiales bacterium
CGCTCGCTCTCTCCTCCGCCCACCAGGTTGGCTTGAGCCAAGAAATTGGCTTCATCGGGTGCCCGGGCGCTACGGCTCTGCACTAAGATCACATCCAGGGAATCGTAACGCGGCGCGGGTCGATCCGGGGGCGCAAAGCTCACGCCCAAGATGACGATCGCGTGCACCACGAGGGCGAAACAGAGTGTAAGCGTCAACCGATCGGCGGGAGTAACCGTGGGATAGGCGACTGTTTCGCTCACCTGGCCAATAGTACCTGGGTCATGCTGCGGGCGATTATACCGTTCAAGAGTCCGAAGACGAGCGCCGCGCTCATCAGCACCGGAAGCAGCTTGAATATGCCGGCATGGGGTATGAATAAGCAATAAGCCGCACCGATTTGCCCGCCCATATGCGCGAGCGCGGCGAGCAGACTGTAGCCCACTTCACTCAAGGCTTTGCGACTGACGGACACCGCAAGACCCAGCACCATGAGGCTCGCCAGGGCGCCGGACAGGCTTAAGGCGAAGCCCGGCGACAAGAAGGTACCGGCGAGCAGGCTCCCCGCGAGCACCCGGAGTAGCGCTATCCAGGCCGCGGTCGCCCATCCGAAACATACCAGCGCCGCCACGGTGACGATATTGGCCAACCCCGGTTTGAAGCCGGGCAAGGGGCTGGGAAATGACATTTCCAAAGCGTACATCCCTAACGCCAGGGCCGTTAACCATGCGATGCGGATGTCCTCTCGTGTGACCTCGAATTCCACGCTCAAAAGTTTATTGCATCAAAACCCGTACCTTTTCCTACGATCTGGACCGCAACGCCGTTCGGCAGGCAAGCCGCGAAATCACCGTCGCTTGCGAGCCATCCGCTGTGAATACATAGCTTGCCGAGGCAGGGCGCGCGGCGAAATCGAATGCGGCCGTCCCGTATTTCGAGATCGGTGGGCCCCAGCACGCCCTCGATCACCACCTCGCGGTCAGCGCCGAGGGCAAGCCATAGGTCCGGTTTTCCGGCGCTCGACACCCGCGCGCTTTCCGCCACCGGCGCGGGCGCCCAAAAATGCCCATACAGGGCCGCGAGCAGTGCCAGCGCCAGCATCAGAATGGTCTTATCCGCGGTCGTCATGGGTCCGCGCTTTTAACGATACTCCGGCCGGGATCGACGTGAAAACGTATGCGTTCGCGCAACTTGGAGGTCACATGAATGTTCCCCGCGGCGTCCACCAGCATGGCTTGCTCTATTCCCATCGCCTGCGCCAGCGCTTCCCAATGATCGGGACCCGCGACCAGTAGCGCGGTTGCCGTCGCATCGCCGATGGCCGCGCTGCGGTGGATCACCGTCGCACAAACCGCTTTCCGTACGGGATAACCGGTCCGTGGGTCGATCACATGATGATATCTTTTCCGATTATAAATGAAAAACCGTTCGTAATCTCCGGACGTTAGAATACTTTCATCAGTCTCGATCTCGACCGACGCGAACACCCCCGGCGCCCGCGGATGGCGGATGCCGATATGCCAGGGCCGGACCCCGCGACGGCCATAGGCGCGCAGATCGCCCCCGGCGTTGAGAATCGCGTTCTTAATCCCTAAGGTGCGTAAGGCTTCGACCCCGCGGTCAACGGCATACCCCTTGGCGTAAGCGCCAAAATCCAGACGCAGCGTTTTATTCGTGCTTTTGAGCGTTGGGCCCGCGAACACCAGCGCCTGCATGCTCGGCTGCCCGGCGACCAGCCGCATAATATCGTTGCGCGGCGGCGGTGTTCGCGGCGGCTCGCCGCCGGTAAAGCCCCATAACTCGACGAGCGCGCCGATCGCGGGGTTAAACAGACCCCCGCTCAGCCGCGACAAGCCCGTGGCCTCGTCGATCATCGGAACGAGCAAGGGGTCCACCGTAAAGGGCTTTCCTCTAGCGAGCGAACGATTGGTGCGCGCTAAAACGCCTTCCCGCCACGGGTACAGGTCTTCATCCAGCGTCTTGAAATCCTTCTCGATGCGGCGATACGCCCGTTGCGCCGAGCGGGATTCCGCGCCGGCGATCGTCAGCTCGATGAGCGTCCCGAATGCGAAGAATTGAAACTCGTGGACGGGGATCTCGCGTTGTTCGCACGCGCATAGGAGGGCTATTAAAACCGCCCCAAGGCGGCACCGATGCGTATGCATTTAACCGCGAACCAGGCTTAACCGGCGCTCTATCGCACCCATTAGTTGAGCGGCTATATCAAGTCCATAAAGCGCATCGATCTCGCGGATGCAGGTCGGACTCGTCACGTTGATCTCGGTAAGATAATCGCCAATGACATCGAGGCCGACAAACACGAGTCCCTTCTCACACAACGCGGCCCGCACTTGACGGCATATCCAGTAATCGCGCTCGTTTAGCGCCACGCCTTTGCTCATGCCACCGACCGCCAAGTTTCCGCGGGTCTCCCCGGGGGCCGGGGTCCGGGCCAAGGCAAAGGGTACGGGTTCGCCGTCGATCAGCAGGATGCGCTTGTCCCCCGCTACGATTTCCGGGATGAAGCGCTGGGCCATCGCGAACTGGCTGCCGTGGCCGGTCAAGGTCTCGATGATGACGTTGGTGTTCGGGTCGTCCCCGCGCACTCGAAAGATAGAAACGCCCCCCATGCCGTCCAGGGGCTTCAAGATGATATCGCCGTGTACCTCCAAAAACGCCTTAATGCGCGCCCGGCTCCTGGTCACGAGGCTCGGCGGACAGCATTGCGGAAACCAGGAAGTAAAGAGCTTTTCGTTCGCGTCCCGAAGGCTACGGGGCGCGTTTACAACCAAGACGCCGGCGGCTTCGGCAAGCTCCAAGAGATAGGTCGCATAAATATACTCCATGTTATAGGGCGGGTCTTTACGCATGAGCACCACATCCAGATCCGAAACCGGCCGCGTTTGCTCATCGATAAATCGATACCAATGATCGCGACGGTCCTCGACCGTCAGTTCCCGCATGCGAGCGAAGGCCCGGCCGTTGTCAAGAAACAGATCCGCCAACTCCATGTAATGGAGTGGCCAGCCGCGCGCTTGCGCCGCGAGCAGCATGGCGAAGCTACTGTCTTTCTTGATGTCGATCCCCGCAATCGGGTCCATCACGATGCCAAGCTTGATGCTCATATTGCCCACCACCGAAAGCTCAGACGATCACGCTTCTACCATTCTGCATCATTCTCGATTCGTCATCACCGTCCCATCGCGAAAATGCTTTTAGCGCGAGGCCCCTGGTTTAAGCGCCGCTTGATCTCCGGAATCGGTGCCTGCTAACCTTTGATGAGCGAACAAGGACAACAACGTGCTATGCAAGGAGGTCGGCGAGGCAGGGAATCGCGGGTTCTAACACGCGAATGACGGAAATCACGAACGGCAGGCACCGCGCGCCCGCACGCTGCCCCTGGGCGCTGTCGGATGCCTTGACCATCGGCTATCACGATACCGAGTGGGGCGTGCCGGTGCATGAGGACCGCAGATTATTCGAGTTTCTTGTGCTGGAAGGCGCCCAAGCGGGCCTGAGCTGGCTCACGGTTCTAAGAAAACGCGAGAATTACCGCGTCGCCTTCGATAACTTCGATCCCGCTACCGTGGCCAACTATGACGCGCATAAGATCGCCCGGTTGCTCGAAAACTCCGGCATAATTCGCAACCGGCGCAAGATCGAAGGCGCAATCAATAACGCGCGGGCGTTTTTACGAGTTCAAAACGAATTCGGGAGCTTTGATGCGTATATTTGGGGCTTCGTGGACGGTACGCCTAAGGACAACCACTGGCGCAGCATCACCGAGCTTCCCGCCCGCACTGCTCAGTCCGACACGCTCAGCAAGGATCTCATCCAACGAGGGTTCAAGTTCGCCGGCTCAACCATCTGTTATGCGCATATGCAGGCGACGGGCATGGTCAACGATCATATCGTCGGCTGTTTCCGCCATGCGCAATTGCGGTCCGGCCGGGTTTAAAGCCTAGTCAAGACTCGAAGCGGCGGATGCGCCCCGTAAAAGCCGCCTAACCGTTCTTCGGCGCATGGCCCGAGAAGGGGTGCGACAATTTGTCACACCCCCTCAGATTCATCCTATTGCTATACTCCGCTGCTTACTCGTTCCCGCACCCCTTGCGACACAGGAGAGACAAGATGCCTGATCACAATGCCGCGCGACCGCGCCTGTCGACCCTAGCCGCGCTCGCATGCCTCTGCATTGCAAGCTCCCCGGCCGAGGCAGGCCATACCGCCTCGCTCGGCATCGGGGTCGGCACGGCCTCGCCGATCAACACCGAGTCAGCGGTCACGTTGCCCCAAGGCCGTTGGGCTGCCGGCATCCGCACCGAGTACACGAACTTCGAGCACTTCTCCGATACGGAGCTAATAGCCCGCAGGGAGGCGCATCCAGAGGCTGATCTCCATGCCGCGGATTCTGTGCTGAGCACCTCCGTCGGGGGTTTCTATGGGGTCAGCGACGACCTGACCCTGGGCCTGCGTTTGCCTTATGTATGGCGTTTCGACATCCGCGAGCCGGGCCATCATGACGAGGAGGGCCACGAGGAGGAGGCCGGGGAACTGGTTGAGCAACTGGGTGACACCGACGACATCGGCGACCTGGTGCTGTTCGGGCAGTACCGCTTCTTTCACGAGCCTAACCGGCAGCATGCGGCGATCCAGCTTGGGGTTAAGGCGCCCACCGGCGACACCGACGAGCACTCGCCCGGGGGGGAACTCATCGAGGCCGAATTCCAGCCCGGCAGCGGCTCCTGGGACGGCCTCTTGGGTCTCGCCTACACGTATTGGTTCTCTCCCTTCGCGCTCGATACCAATATCCTCTATACGGTGGTCAGCGAAGGCACCCAGGATACCGAGCTTGGCGATACCTTTAACTACAACGTCGCCTTATCCTATCGACTGGGCGGAGGGCCGCAAGGGGTGTTCTACGCGCCCCGCCAGGGGCTTGCTTGGGATCTGATCGCCGAGCTCAACGGCGAGTGGCGTGATACGGCGGAAAAAGCAGGTATCGAGGACCCGGATTTCGGCGGGCACGTGCTGTATTTCTCACCGGGCGTACGGCTCACGCTCGGGTCCAACTGGAGTTTCGCGGTCTCGGGGGGCATACCGGTGGTCGTAGACCTTAACGGGCAGAATCTGGCGGATCCCGACTACCGCGTCACCGCGAGCCTTGGGTTTAGTTACTAATTTCCTTCCGACGATGCCGACTTAGCCACATGGTAGTTTGTTCACCGCGACTCGGGTTGATCGTCATCCTTTCGCTGGCCGTCGTAAGCGGCTGCGCGAGCCTCGACTCGTCGCCAGGCAGCCGCAGCCTTGCAGTTGAGAAGCTCCCCGAAGACGCCGCGGTCGCGGCGGCGGTCTTCGGTCCGAACGGGAGGCTCTGGCGCCTCATCGTCGCGGACCAAGCGCTCTATGTCGATACCTCCGATGACGGCGGCACCCGCTACGGCGCCGCGGTCGCGGTCACCCCGCACCCCGAGCCCGTCCTGGCGCGTGCCGAAGACCGGCCTTCAATCGCGGTCGATGCTCAGGGCGGGGTCTACGTTGTCTACACGGCCGGTGCTCACGCGGCGCCCGCCACTTACCTCGCCTATTCCGCAGACGGCGGGCGGCAGTTCAACGCCCCCCTCCCCTTGCGAAACCCGGCCGATCACAGCCGGCACTATCAGGCCTCGATGATCGTGGCCCCCGCGGGACAACTCTATGTGTTCTGGAACGACGAACGGGGCAAGGAACCCGCGGCGACCGAGAGCCACGGGGCAGCGCTTTACTATGCGACCGGGGACCGTCCCGCCATGGCGAGCTTGTCCAACCGGAAGCTCGCCGAGGGCCTGTGCAATTGCTGCCGCCTCGATGTCGATCTCGACGTGGACGGCCTGCCGGTGGTCTTGGCGCGCTTCGTCTACCCGGGTCAGGTGCGCGACCACGGTATGTTGAAAGCCTCGCCGGCCGGATTGCTCGGTACCCCCTGGCGCGTCACCGAGGACGATTGGCAGATAGAGGCCTGCCCCATGCACGGCCCGGCGCTCTCTATTGCGCGCGACGGCCGCTTTCACATCGCCTGGTTCACCCAGGGACGCCGTCGGCAAGGGTTGTTCTATGCCCATTCCGATGATCGGGGACTACACTTTTCCGCGCCTATGGCCTTGGGCCGGGATCAGGGCTTGCACGGGCATGCGGACATTCTGGCCTTGAATGACCGCGTGGTCCTCGTGTGGCACCACTTTGACGGCAACCAGAACCACATCGTGGCGATGCAATCCCACGATCGCGGCGCCACCTGGTCGGCGCCCGTGACCGTCGCACAGACCGGCGCCGTCTCCGACCACCCATTTCTCATCAGTGACGACCGGCGCCTGTTCCTTTCGTGGAACAGCACAGATCACGGTCACCGACTCATTCCTATCGACTAAAGGGTAACCAAGAAATATCAATCCACCGCTCTTGGCTGACCGTTGATTGACCGTTGCAACGGAATTTGTATGAGTAGTCTTGTATAATTTTTTAAGAGAAGAATCGATGCGTGCATGCAAGCGACTCACCGTTCTCGCGTTTTCCTTCCTGTGCTGGACAGGCATCGTCCCTGCGGACGATCTCGCGCCGCAGCCCTTCCGGTTCGGCAGCCTCACCGCGATCGCGGCGGCCCGCGAGGGCAAGCCGTTCGTGCTTAACCTCTGGTCGATCAACTGCCCGCCTTGCCGCGCGGAGCTGGCGCTGCTCGCCAAGCTGGCGCGCGAACACCCCAGGTTCGACCTTGTGCTCGTCGCCGCGGATGACCCGGCTGACGCTGGAGAAGTACAGGCGGTACTGGCGGACCGGGGTCTAGGCGCGGTGGAGTCCTGGATCTTTGACGAGGCAGATGCGCAGCGGCTGCGCTACGAGATCGATTCGGGTTGGTACGGGGAGCTGCCCAGGAGCTACTTCTACGACGCCTCTCACAAGCGCATCGCCGTCAGCGGTGTGCTCAAAGAGGGACAACTGTCGGCCTGGGTTGCTGCGATCGAGCGGTAGGCCGCGACTTCATTCCCAAGAAATAGCCGATTGAAATTTGACTAAGCGCGGATGTTCGTCCGGGTCCTGGCGGTATTCATAGTCCGCCGGCGCCGGTTCCTGCGTTCCGCCTCCCCGGCCTGACGGTTGCTCGTAACATTTCGCGCATTGCTGGTTAACCAAGGTAAGTTACGGCGAGACCCAACGAGCCACAGGCGCCAATCACGGGGATGATGCCCCATTGATAGCGCCACATGGCGAGAAAAGCGGCGGCACCGATGAGCGCGGCGACGCGCTCGAACGGCCTGGCGAACCCTTCGGGCCAGAGAACGTGAACAGCAAAAAAAACCGCGAGATTGAGCACGACCCCGACGACCGCCGCGTGGATCGCTGTCAGGGGCGCCGTTAACTTTAAATCGCCGTGCGTGGCCTCCACCAGCGGACCGCCGATTAAGATGAACAGAAAGGATGGTAAAAAGGTAAAAAATGTCGCCACCACCGCCCCTATGATCCCAGCCGTCGCCAGGGCTTCGGGGCCGAAAACTTGCTCGCCCCACCCGCCCACAAATCCAACGAACGCCACCACCATAATCAAGGGTCCGGGCGTGGTTTCGCCAAGCGCAAGACCGTCCATGATCTGCGCGGTCGTAAGCCAGTGAAAGGATTCGACCGCCCCTTGGTAGACGTAAGGCAGGACCGTATAGGCCCCACCGAAGGTCAAGAGCGCCGCTTTGGTAAAAAACCAACCCATCCGCGGCAGGGTTCCCTCGCCGCCGTGCAGCGCGTAGAGTCCGCTCAAGACGACGCCCCAAAGAGCGACACCGATCGCGGCGTAGCGCAACAGCCGTCCCCGCTGGAAGCGAGCGTGCTCGGGCGTTGGGGTGTGGTCATCGATCAACGCCGGACCATGAGCTTCCGTTGCTGCCTGATGGCTTGCGGTGAGTTGAAACTTTTCCGGAAATCGGCGGCTGCCCAGGAACCCTAAGGTCGCGGCGCCTAAAACAATGGCTGGAAAAGGGACATCAAAGGCGAAAATAGCGATGAATGCCGCCACCGCAACGGCCCACAGGGTCTCGTTTTTTAAAGCCCGCTTGCCAATCCGGTAGGCTGCGAAAACGACGATGACGGTTACCGCCGGCTTGATCCCGTAAAGAACACTGGCGACGGCCGGCACATCGCCAAACGCCATGTAAGTCCAGGATAGCCCGACCAATATCACCAGAGACGGCAGGGTGAAAAGCGCTCCGGCGACGATTCCGCCCCAGGTTCCGTGCAGCAGCCAACCGATGTAAGTTGCGAGCTGTTGCGCCTCCGGCCCCGGCAACAGCATGCAGTAGTTCAAGGCATGCAAAAAGCGCCTCTCCGAAATCCACCGGCGCTTTTCGACCAACTCTTCGTGCATGATGGCAATTTGGCCCGCCGGCCCGCCAAAACTGATAAAACCAAGTCTCAGCCAGTACTTAAAGGCGTCCCGGAAGCTCACCGGCGCGGGTCCGTGGATGGCCGCTGGGTGTTTTTCTCTTAGCAGACGTGTCTCGGGAAATCAGGTTTCATGCGCGGTGGAAAACGAGATGCGGCCAGACGAGCGCCAGCCGTGCGACGAGAGTAGATAGCAGAGGGTTGTCGCCAACCCTCTGCTTTTTGGAGTTATCTAATCCTGAGAACCCGGCCTATTGGTCGCGATTATCGCGCCAAAGCAGACAACGGATATAGCTAACAATACCCACATTCCAGCATCGCCTTCCATAATCGTTCCTCCTTCCGGTTCGTTATAGTTTAGGTTAAACGACGACGAAAACCGCTTTTCCCGGTTTTTATCGGCTCGACTCTCTTAAGGCAATTTGCATCCGGCAGCGAACAGATGGGGCATGCCCGCCTATAATATACAGAAATTATCTTGGAAGCGGAATAGCGAACGGTTTCCGCGATACCCGCATCAGCGGCGCAAACGGGGTTTCGGCTGCGCGTCAAGCCGCGAAGTCCCGTAGGCGCACGGGCAGGCGCCGCGCGCCCCAGCGCCCCGGCCGCGGCTCGAAGACACCCGGGCACGGCATACCGCAGGCGGCACAGCGCCCGCCGGTGCCAAGGTTCCAATCGCTGAGCGTGTACCAGTCGCGCCCGATGAGCGTCGTCCCGCACCGGTGGCAGTAGGTGCTGCCGCCGGCCTTATCATGCACGTTGCCGGTATAGGCATAGCGGACGCCGTTGCGTAGCGCGATATCGCGCGCCCGGGTGAGGGTGGCGGGCGGGGTGTGTGTCTTATCCATCATCTTCCAGTCGGGATGGAAAGCGGTGAAGTGCATCGGCACCTCGGGGCCGAGGTTCTCGACGACCCAACGGGTCATCGCGTCGATCTCTTGCTCGGAGTCGTTTTCGCCGGGGATCAAGAGTGTCGTGATCTCGAACCAAACCCGGGTCTCGTGCTTGAGGTATGTGAGCGTGTCGAGCACCGGCTGCAAGTGGCCGCCACAGATCTTCCAATAAAATCGTTCGCTGAAACCCTTGAGGTCCACGTTGGCGGCATCCATGTAGCGGTACAACTCGGCGCGCGGCTCCGGACAGATATATCCAGCGGTCACCGCGACCGATTTAATTCCGTATTCCCGGCACGCCTGAGCGACGTCGATGGCGTATTCCATGAAAATCACCGGATCATTGTAGGTGTAGGCGACGCTCGCGCACCCGAGGGCTTTGGCGGCGCGGGCGATCCGATCGGGGGCCGCCTGGTCGGCCAGCGTGTCCGTTTCCCGCGACTTGCTGATGTCCCAGTTCTGGCAGAACTTGCAGGCGAGATTACAGCCCGCGGTGCCGAAGGAGAGGATCGGGGTGCCCGGTAAAAAATGATTGAGCGGTTTCTTTTCGATCGGGTCTACACAGTAACCGCTAGAACGCCCGTAGGTGGTCAACACCACCTTTCCGCCGCGGTTCGCGCGCACGAAGCACATCCCCTCCTGGCCTTCGTGCAGCTTGCACGCGCGCGGGCACACATCGCATTGGACGCGCCCGTCGTCAAGGCGGTGCCAATAGCGAGTGGCGTGATACGACTCCGTTGACTGCATGTAGCAATTCTAGTCCTTCGGATGTCTTTTCGCTTCTGTCCGCGTTGCGCCGAGCCGATGACGATCATCGCATTCGTTGCCGAGAGGGCCTCAAATCAGCGCAGCCGCACGCCCAAGTGCGTGAGGATGTCGAAGATGGGGGATTGGAAACGGAACTTCCCCAGGTCTTGCAGAGCAACGCCGTCAACGACCACCGATAGACTTTTCTAGGGCGTCGGCAATGTAGCCTCCTCCTTCAACCACTCCTCCAGGGCCTGCTTCGGAACCAACACCCTGCCGCCCACCTTCAGCCGCGGCGGCCCTTCCCCACGCTTCCACCAACGGTGCAGCGTGTCGTGGCTTACCCCAAGCATTTTCGCCACCTCAACCGGCGAGTAGGCAACGCGTGACCCTGTACAGTCGTTCATGGACTTTTCCTTATTTCAGATACCTGCGTAAGAAATAGGATACAATGATGCGACTTTATACGCAATTGTCCTTGAAATGAGAATCCTTCTAGGATATTCTTCGCACCTATAGGAGATGATATATAATCTCCTAAATCTAAAGGCTGGCGTCGCCTTTAGGCGCTCGTGAGCATGTATTATTTTATTCCCGCGGCTTTGCTAACAAGCTTTGTCGGCTATTATGACGGGATCGCCCAAGCCGCAAGTAGGCTGCCTGCCGTCGAGGGGTTACGCGTCGGACAAACTGGGAAGCGGTCATAATCGTTCTCATACGCTGGCTACGACGAAGGAAGCTCGGCGTATTCGTGGTGGACGAGCAACGTCCCATAGCAAAGGTACAAAAAGCGAGATAGAAGATTACATATAACAAAGGAGATAACCGTGCACAGACAGAACCATAATCACAGGCAGTATCAGGTCAGACGATTAGATACCCACCCTCCTCCTGAAGGCTGGGAGTTACAGCGCGTGGTGGTGCGGGATGGAATTTCGTTCGACTTCTCCCCCCTGGTTTATACCACGGAGAAGGAGGCACTGCAGGGGGGTAAAAGATGGGTGTGGGCTGGAAATTAGAAGCGTCTGAGACGGTAAGACCAAAAACAGTTGGGTGGTGTGGGGGCTATCCAAAAGGAGTCGATCGATGAGCATCAAATATCTGTTATATACACGTGACCGCGTGGTGGGGTGGACTGACCAAGAGCGAGGTTTGACGGGGATACATGTTGAATATGGCCTAAGAGATGGGAAGGGTCTGTTACATACCTCAGGTATCGCCCGGTTAGAGCTGGCGAGCCGCTCTCCCAGAACGCACGTTGAAGAGCTTAAGCATTGGGATTCTTAAAACGGCCAGCCCAGACGAGGCGAAGGGGATGCACATGGCGCGCGAGTTCAATCGGGCCCACATTCTGGCAGCGCTAGACCGCAAACTTGACGATAATATCGGTACGGGGGGACAAGCGCTATTACGATCGGCAGGACATGATGTCGCGACGGTTCGTGATCAAGCGTTGCAAGGGGCATCTGATGAAACTATTTTCGATGTTTGCTCGCGCGAAGGCCGGACGCTGATTACGCTTTGACCATGATTTCGGTCAGGTATTGAGATTTCCCCCAGAGAGGTCCCAGGGAATCGTAATCCTGGAATTGTGGCATCAAGCAACGTCGGATGCGTTGACCCAGCGATTGAAAGATTTCCTTCGGCCCGGCCGGGTTAGTTGTTTTTCCAGTGCGGCGGTAGGGTCCGGGCGAAATAAGGGAGCGCTTCGATGCGCCCCATCCAGGCCGTGAGTTTGGGTCCGACGAGGGTACGGATCGCGATGGCTGGATCTTTGAGATCGGCCCGCAGAGCCAGTGCTATCATCGGATAAAGCGTGAAATCGGCCGCGCTCAGCACCCCGTTGAGAAAATCGCCGCGGATCTCGCGCTCGAAATGCGCCAGCTCGGCCGCGAGCTTGCCGCGGCCGTCCGCGATCACGGAGCGATCGCGCTCGTTTTCGGCTTTGTGAAAAATCTCCCGCAGCATCCGCCCCATAGCCATGCCGAGATACCAGTCGGTCTCTTGGATGAACCGGCGGACGAGGGCCCGCTCCCGCGCGTCGTCCGGGAATAATCGCCCCCGGCCGGCAACGGGATGGCGTTCGTCGAGGTATTCGAGAATGGCCACGGACTCATAAAGGACGAAACCGTTCTCGACCAGGACCGGCACCTTTTGCCTGGGATTGAGTTGGGTAAATTCCTCGGTCTTGAGATCCCCCGCCGAAAACGAGAGCATCTTCAGCTCATAGGGGAGTTGTTTGTGTTCGAGGCCAAGCCAAACCCGCCAAGCGGGAGGTGAGCCGGAACCGCAATAAAACATCATGGACATAAAAGCCTCCCGAACGTATTGGGCGCCGGTATCAAGCCGTCACCGATCGTGAAAACCATCGAGCCCCTCGCGGGTCATTACGCGATTCTCTGTTAGTATTTAGGAGAGTGCAATTGGGTCGCCCCCACGGGGTCCCTACCCCGTGGCGGCGAAATCAATTTTACTAACTTTGGCCGGCGCCATCCGGAAGAAAGCACGGCGCTGGCTGGCTTTGGGGTCGATGAGAGGGCTACCATGGACTTAAACGACCGGCGTATCCTGGTCACCGGCGCGCTCGGGCAGATCGGTTCGGAGCTCGTTCCGGCGTTGAGAGCGCGCGTGGGTCCCGCCCGGGTGGTGGCCTCGGATATCCGCATGCCGCGTCCGGACTCGCCCGTCGGCGAAGGCCTTTTCGAGCATGTCGACTGCACCGAGCTTCGCCAGATCCAGGACCTCGTGCGCCGTCACGATATCGGGACGATTTATCATCTGGCCGGGGTCCTTTCGGCCGTGGGGGAGGACTGGCCGCACGTGGCGTGGGATGTCAACATGGGCGGTCTCTATCGCATCCTGGAGGTCGCGCGGCAGAACCGTTGTGTGCTTTTCTTCCCGAGCTCCATCGGGGCTTTCGGCCCGACGACACCGCGCGAGCGCACCCCGCAGGATACGCTCCAGCGGCCGCAGACGATCTATGGGATCACGAAAGTCGCCGGCGAGCTTTTGTGCGATTACTACGCCCGGCGCTTCGGCGTCGATACGCGCGGCCTGCGGCTTCCGGGCATTATTTCCTACGTTGCCCCGCCGGGCGGGGGCACCACCGACTATGCGGTGGAGATCTTCCATCACGCCATCCGTTACCGCCGCTATACGTGTTTTCTGCGCGCCGATACGCGCCTCGACATGATGTACATGCCCGATACGCTGCGGGCGATCATCGGGCTGATGGAGGCCGATCCGGCGCGTTTGCAACACCGTAATGCCTTCAACATCACTGCCATGAGCATCACGCCCGCGGAGCTGGCGCAGGCCATTCGCCGCCATGTCCCGGAGTTCGTGATCGACTATAGGATCGATCCCATGCGCCAGGCCATCGCCGATTCCTGGCCGCGATTGCTCGACGACAGCGCCGCACGGGCGCAATGGGGGTGGGCGCCGGCCTATGACCTCGAGGCGACGACGGCCGACATGCTCGAGCGCCTAAGTGAGCGGCTGCGGAACGCACCCTGAGACTATCGGCATGCCGCTTGACCGCATTAAACACCGGCTCACTCAAGAGATCGCCCAGCTCGACGCGAGCGGCGCCGCCAAACGGCGCGAGCCGGTCATTACCAAGGTTCTCCGCGCGCACGGCGCCCGTGGCCCGCGATACCTGATCGAGGATGAGGGCGAGCGGCCGTTTATCCGCATGAATTCCAATGCTTACCTCGGCATGGCTTTGCGCGAGGAAGTGATCGCGGCCGAGGAGCACGCCGTGCGCGCATTCGGCGCCGGGCCTGGGGCTGTACGATTTATCAGCGGCACCTACGCGCCGCATGTGGAGCTTGAGCGGCGGCTCGCGGCATTTCACGGGCGCGAGGCCGCGCTCGTGTTCAGCTCAGCCTATGCTACGGTCATGGGCGTCCTGCCGGTCTTGGTCACGCCGGACACCGCGATCATCAGCGATGCGCTCAACCACAATTGCATCATCAACGCCACGCGCCTCGCGCAGCCCAAGGAGAAACACGTCTATGCGCATTTGGATAGGGGAGGGCTCGAAGACTGTCTTACGCAGGCGGCGGGTTGCGAGAGGGTCCTTGTGGTAACCGATGGGATCTTCAGTATGCGTGGCGATCACGCACCGCTGGCGGAAATCAAGAAGATTGCCGCGCGCCTCGATGCCCGCTTCAAGGAGGGCGTGCTCATGATTGTCGATGACTCGCACGGAGTGGGCGCGATCGGGGCTACGGGTCGAGGTACCGAGGAGCACACCGGCTCGGGTCCGGTAGATCTCCTGATCGCGACGCTCGGCAAGGCGTTTGGCGTGAACGGCGGTTACGTGGCGGGTGAGCGTGTGTTCATTGATTACCTGCGCGAGAAGGCGCCTTTGTATATCTATTCGAACCCGATTACACCGGGCGAGGCGGCCGCGGCCGTGAAGGCCTTGGACATCGTGGATAGCCCGGCGGGCCGGGACCTGCTGGCACGGCTGCGGCAATTGACGCTGCGCTTCCGGCAAGCGCTGACGCACCTAGGCTACGAGACCCTCGCGGGGGAGCACCCGGTCGTGCCGCTGCTCTTGCGCGACACGGCGCGCGCCCGGACGATGGTTCAATATCTGAAGACCCAGGGGATCTTGGCCACCGGTCTTTCCTACCCGGTCGTGCCGCGGGGCGAAGAGGAGATCCGGTTCCAGATCTCGGCCGATCACACCGAGGCCGACATCGACGAGGTCCTCGCGGTCCTGGCCGCGTTCCCAGCGCGTGTTTGAAGGCGTTGTTCCGGCAACGATAGTAATCTGAATTACGCGCCGTGACCGCCGCACTATCGCTCTATCTAGACCTGGTCCGGTTTGTCGCCGCAACCGCGGTGCTGCTTTCTCATTTTGCCTACACGCGGATCTCGGGCGGCGAGTATTTGATCTTGCGGCGCTTCGGCGCCGATGCTGTCATCGTGTTCTTCGTCCTCTCGGGCTATGTCATCGCCTACGTTTCCGCGGAACGGGAACGCATGCTGAGCGAGTATGCGATCAACCGCTGCGCCCGGCTCTACTCAGTGGTCTTCCCGGCCTTGATCGCCACCGTGATTCTCGACCAGATGGGGCGGGCGCTCGATCCTTCCCTTTACGCGGGTTGGTGGTATCAGGACAGCGAACCGCTTTGGCGTTTCTTCGCGAGCCTGCTGTTCGTCAACGAGTTGTGGTTTACATCGATTCGCCCGTTCAGCAACGGCCCGTACTGGTCGCTGGGCTACGAGTTCTGGTACTACGTTCTCTATGGGGCCTACTATTATGGCCGCGGGCGCATCCGCGCCGTGCTTGTGGCTCTCATCGCGCTCGTCGCCGGCCCGAAGGTCCTGGTGCTTCTGCCCGCCTGGCTCATCGGCGTATGGACTTACCGCTTCAATCGCAGTCAGCGGGTCTCCGTGCCCATCGGTTGGGTATTGTTTCTATCACCTATACTGATATACAGTTTCATCAAGGCATCCGAGATTGATATCGCGGCCCGCATGGCAACGATGGCCGTCATAGGCCCGGCGTTCGTGATGTCAAAGCTTAAGTACTCGGACGAGTTCCTGATGAACCATATCTATGCGGTTCTGGTGGCGCTCAACTTCATCGGGATACGCGCGATTTCCCATTCCCTGGATCGGATCCCTCCCTGGGTCGAACAAGCGATCCGCTATTGGGCGGGTCTCACCTTTTCGATCTATTTATTGCACTATCCCTTGCTGCATTTCTTCGCCGCCGTGTACGGCAGGGAGCGTTCCGAGCCGCTGACGCAGATCTTGATCCTCTCCTCGACGTTTGCCGCGATCGTCCTCATCGGGCGATTCACCGAACGGAAAAAACACCTCCTGCGCCGGGTGCTCGCTAGGATTGCACGAGCATTATCGCCAAGGCTACATCCGCGGCTTGACGATTGGCCTTGACATCGTGGACACGAAAGTAACGCACGCCGGCAGCGACGCCTAAGGCGGTCGTGGCGCAGGTGGCGCCGACCAGCTCGCGCGGGGTTTGTTCCGCGCACACCGCGCCCATGAATCGCTTGCGGCTCGTGCCGAGCAACACGGCGTAACCGGTAGCGGCGAACGCGCCGGGCAAGGGCCGATAGCCCAAGTAATGATACCGGTCAATGAGCCCATTCCACAGCGCCGAGCACTTGCGGCCCTCCACCCGAGAGAGCTTTAAGCCCTCGAGATCTTCCACCGCGCAGCTCACCGCTTGGGAAACGGTCCAGCAAGACTTATGTATAACGATGTGGCCGAAAGGGAGAGGGAGTAGAATGCCGAGATCAATGACTGGACACCACACAGAGATCATCGGCGCAGAGCAACACCACGGAAAACCGGATCGTGATGGGTTGCCTACAATGCACTTGAGCATGACATTGCGCTTGATTCTGATAGCGTGGCTAGGGATCAGCATCGGCCTGCCGACGGCTTCCGCCCAATCGCCATCGACCCTAGATACCGCCTCGGACCGCCCCTCCCGGGGAACGGTGCGGTCCAGGATCCAAGACATCGAGGCGCGCGAGGGTTTGGAGGAACCGCTCAAGAAGCAGCTGCTTGAGATCTACCGCCAGGCGCAAGCGCATCTTGAGGCTGCCGAAAGGCATGCGGCCAGCGCCCTCTCTTACAAGAAAGCCGTGCAATCTGCGCCCTCCGAGATCGAAAAGCTCCACCGGACATTGGAACAAGCCGAAGACGTGGGGACCGCGGCCTCACCCGCAACGGACACGCCCCTAGCGGAGATCGAACGACGCCTGCTTATGGCCCGGGCGGAGTTAGCGGGACTCCAGTCCTTGCGAGGCGAGCTGGAAACAGAGATACAGGAAAGCCAAGGCCGGACGCCCGAGAAGATCCAGGATGAGATCGCCACGGCGAAAGAAGATCTCGCGTCTTTAGAAAAGGATTTCCAGGCACGCGCCGGGCCGCAAGAGTCTCCGCTGGTGATCGACGCCCGCCGCATGGCGCTGCAAGCCCATCAGCAAGCCCGCAGCAGCGAGATCCACAAGCTCGAGCAGGAGTTACTGAGCCACGATATCCGGATCGAACTGCTCAGGGCACGGCGGGATCAGGTAACCGAGCAGGTCGCGCGAGCGCAAACGGAGGTCCAACAGTTCGAGCGACTCATTGCCGCGCGCCGGCAAACCGAGGCCGAACAAGCTCAAATCGCGGCGGAACGAGCGCAACTGGAGGCTGCGGGTAAACATCCTGCCATTCGCGAGCTCGCCGAACAAAACGCCGAATTCAGCCGCGAGCTGGCTTCGATCGTCAAGGACCTGAGCACGACCACCGCCGAGCGCGAGCGCACGAGTAAGCAACTCGATCAGCTTGAGCAAGACTTCCAGAGCGTCAAACAGAAGCTCGATATCGCGGGGCTGAGCCAGGCGCTCGGCCAAGTGCTGCGCGAGAGCCGCAGAAAACTGCCGGAACTTCGCTGGTACCGCGAGGACACCCAGGAACGCCAGGAGATCATCGGGGAAGTGGGACTAGCTCAATTGCGAATCGACGAGCGGCGTCGCTCCTTGCGAGTGCTTAAACGGGCGCTCGATCGGCTCATGAGCGAAGGAAACACTGGCGGCCTGCCGCTCGAAGAGCAGAAGATGATCCGGGCGGATCTCCGCGGGCTCGTGAAAAATCAGCGAGAATTGCTGAGCCGGCTGGCGGATACCTACACGGGTTACCTACGGGCTCTCGGCGACCTGGCCGTGCTGCAGAAGCAACTGCTCAATCAGGAGCAACAATACGCGCTGTTTCTGGACGAACGGTTGGTGTGGATCCCGAGCGCGCGTCCCGTGGGCCTGGCCACGATGCGGGACCTGGCGCTCGCAATCGGTTGGATGCTGTCTCCGCTTAGTTGGGCCGAGTCCAGCGAGACGCTGATCGTGCCGGCGTTGCGGACGCCCTTCTGGGTGGCCTTTGCAGTGTTCCTGTTCGGCGCGCTGTTTTTCATCCGCCGGCGCGCGCGCCTCACGCTCGGGGTAATCGCCGAGCATGTGAGCAGGCCCTATTCGGACCGTTTCACCCTCACCGTTCAGGCGCTGGGACTCACCCTGCTGGTAGCTGCCCCCTGGCCGCTGCTTCTCTACTTCCTCGGCTGGAATTTAGAGGGGATGGCCGCGGGCTCGGAATTCACGCGGGCGCTGGGCACAGCATTCCAGCGGCTCTCGGTGTCGCTATTCTTGTTCCATACGTTTTATCTTTTGTGCCGCCCCAAAGGGATTGCGGAGCTGCACCTCGGCTGGCAGGAACAGCCGCTCAGGCTATTCCGCCGGCACCTGCCGTGGTTGATGCTGATCGTGCTACCCGCCGTCTTCGTGACGTCGATGGCCGGCTGGGAGGCCGAGGAAACCTACCGGGACAGCCTGGGCCGGGTCGCGTTCATCATCAGCCTTTTCGCCTTCGCCGTGTTCCTCCAGCGCCTGTTGCGGCCCGAGGGAGGCGCGCTCGAAGCCCATCTGAAGGAACACCCGCATGGATGGCTCGCGCGGTTGCGTGTCCTATGGTATCCCATGGCCATCGGCCTGCCGCTCGTGCTGGTGGGATTGGCCGCCGCCGGCTATTACTACACTGCACTGCAACTCGAAAGCCAGCTGGTCGCTACCGTCTGGCTCATCGCCGGTGCGGTCATTGCCCACGACCTCGCTATCCGCTGGTTGACGGTCGAAAACCGCAAGCACGCCTTGATCAAGGCCCAAGAGCAACGCACAACCGCTCTGGCGGCCGAGGCAGCGAAGGCGGGGGCCGGCGCCATCGGCGAGGGCGTCCCGGAGCAGCTCGATATTCCCGAGATCGACCTACCGACCATCAACCGGCAGACCCGCCATTTGCTGCGGACGCTGATCGTCTTGTCCGTGATCGTGGGACTCTGGCTTATCTGGGCCGAGGTGCTCCCGGCACTTCGTATACTGGATAGGATAACAGTCTGGCAATACGCAGTGGTGACGGACGGGCAAGAGCGATTGGAGCCGATCACCTTGGCGGATCTGGCGCTGGCCGTGGTGCTTGCCATCATCGCCGGCGTCGCCGTACGTAATGTCCCCGGAGTGCTCGAGGTCGCCTTGCTGCGGCGGCTGTCTATCGAACCCGGCAGCCGTTATGCTATCACCCAGATCGCCCGCTACGTGATCGCCGTCGTCGGCGTGATCGTGGTGTTCAATACGATCGGCGGCCAGTGGTCCCAGGTCCAGTGGTTGGTCGCGGCGCTCAGCGTGGGGCTCGGTTTCGGCCTGCAGGAGATCTTCGGCAACTTCGTATCGGGTTTGATCCTGTTGTTCGAGCGACCGATCCGCATGGGTGATGTCGTGACAGTCAAAGATATCACGGGCACCGTCTCCCGCATCCGCATCCGGGCGACGACCATTACCGATGCGGATAAGCGCGAGCTGATCGTTCCCAACAAGACCCTCATCACCGGTGAGGTCATAAACTGGACGCTGTCCGATACGACCACGCGTGTCGTCATTCCCGTGAGCATCGCTTACCGGGCCGATCTCGCACTCGCGCACCGAGTGATCTTCGATGCCGTGCGGGCCCACCCCTTGATCATGCCGGACCCGGACCCGGCCGTAGTGATCGTCGGCTTTGCGGAGGGTGCTATCAATATCGAAGTACGGGTATTCGTCAAAGAGCTGGCGCAACGTGCATTGGTCGACCACGAGCTACGCCTCGCCATCCACAATAAATTTCGCGCTCACCACATCGAAACGCCTTTACCGGAGCGCACCGTGAATGTACGCTCGTTCGTGCCTATTCCGAGCCAGCCTCCGAGCGATTCTGTTGGCTAATTTTACCCGTGAGGACAGCGGGGCGCATCTGCTGCTCGGCGTGGTTGTTGTAGGGGCTCACGTGGTCGTAATCAAGGAAGGTGAAGAGTTCCTTTCGATGACGCTGTAGGCGTTTGATGAGCCGCTTGGCGTCGCCATTCCACCTCGCCTGCTTTCGTGCATACGCATCAAGCAAGCTGTTGCCAGCTCACCTGCAAGGCTCGATACCGGGCCTGTGGCTAGCAGTTACCCGGGCGGGCATATCACCCGCTAGAGTGCGCGGCCTTTCCATGCCGCAACCAAGACCAGACCCCGTCTGTAGACCCGTCTGTATGAACCGCAC